>NZ_JBEXJT010000027.1:0-109534 GCF_040609255.1 Kitasatospora sp. NPDC004723
ACCGGCACCAACATCAACTGGCCCACCCTCCTCGGCCACCACCCCACCCACACCACCCTCCCCACCTACCCCTTCCAACACCAGAGCTACTGGCTGCACCACGCTCCCGCCACCGACGTCACCACCGCCGGCATCACCCCCAACCACCACCCCATCCTCACCGCCACCATCGAACTCCCCGAAGGAATCCGGCTCTTCACCGGCCGCCTCTCCCTCAACACCCACCCCTGGCTCGCCGACCACACCGTCCACGACACCGTCCTCCTCCCCGGAACCGCCTTCGTCGACCTCGCCCTCCACGCCGCCCACCACACCAACACGACCACCATCGACGAACTCACCCTCCACACACCCCTGACCCTCACCACCGAAACCACCCTCCAACTCCAGGTCAACATCACCCCGCCGGACGGCGAAAGCGGCGACAGGACCCTGACGGTCCACTCCCGCGCGACGGGAGAGCCGGGAGAGGCAGACGAAAGCGCCTCCTGGACGCTGCACGCCACGGGTCGGCTCACCGCGGACCCGTCGGCCGAAGCGCGGGCCGCGGACCTGACGGCCTGGCCGCCGCCGGGAGCGACACCGGTCGACACGGCGACGCTCTACGACGACCTGGCGGACATCGGCCTGACCTACGGCCCGGTGTTCCAGGGTCTGCGGGCCGCCTGGCGGCAGGGCGACGACATCTACGCCGAGGTGGCGCTTCCTGAGGACAGCTCTCCCGAGAGCAGCACGCACGACGGCCATGTCGTGCACCCCGCATTGCTGGACGCGGCCCTGCACGCGCTGCTGCTGGGCGGCGACACCGCGGCGGCGAGCAGCGGTCCGGCGGTCCGGCTGCCGTTCTCGTGGAGCCGGGTGTCGGTGTCGGCCGCCGCTTCGACGAGTCTGCGGGTGCGCCTGGCGATGTCGGCGGACAGCCGGGAGAACGTCACGCTGACGGTCGCGGACGGTGTCACGGGTGCGCCGGTCGCGCACGTGGGGGCGTTGACGATGCGGCGGGTCTCCGCCAACCAGTTGGCGTCGGCGAAGTCCGCCGGCCGCGACGCGCTCTACCGGGTGGACTGGACGGTGGTGCCCTCGCCGGACGCCGCCTCGGCGCCGGCCGGTTCGTGGGCTGCCGTGGGCGGTGCCGCGGAGCTGCTCGATGTCGTGAACGGGCTGGGTGCGGCCGGTGCCGATGTCGCGGTCCACGCCGATGTGGCGGCGTTGTCTGCGGCGGTCGCCGAGGGCGTCCGGGTGCCGGACTTCGTGGTCGCGGCGTGCCCGGGGGTTCCGGGCGGCGGGGCTGCGCAGGTGCACCGTGCGGTGCAGGACGGGCTGGTGCTGGTGCAGCGGTGGCTGGCCGACCGGTCGCTGTCCGCGAGTCGGCTGGTGGTGGTCTCGCGGGGTGCGATCGCCGCCGCGGGCGCGGAGGACGTCGCGGACCTGCCGGCGGCCGCCGTGTGGGGTCTGCTCAGGGCGGCCCAGTCGGAGAACCCGGACCGGATCGTCCTGGTCGACGTCGACGGTCAGGAGTCGTCCTTCGCGGCGGTCGCGGCCTCGGTGGCCGCCGGCGAACCCCAGTTGGCGTTGCGCGGCGGTGTGCCGCACGCGGCGCGGCTGGTGAAGGCGGACGCGGGTCGTGCGCTGACGCCGCCGGCCGCCCCGGCCTGGCGGCTCGGGGTGAGTGCCCGGGGGACCCTCGACAACCTGACGCTGGTGGAGGCGCCGGACGCGCTGGAGCCGCTGCGGCCGGGCCAGGTCCGGGTGGCGATGCGCGCGGCGGGCCTGAACTTCCGCGATGTGCTGATCACGCTGGGGATGTACCCGGGTGAGGCGCCGATCGGCAGCGAGGGCGCGGGCGTGGTCCTGGAGGTGGGTCCGGAGGTGTCCGGGCTGGCGCCGGGTGACCGGGTCATGGGCCTGTTCGGCCTGTACGGGGGCTGCATGGGGCCGGTGGCGGTGTCCGACCACCGGTTGCTGGCGCGGATTCCGGACGGCTGGTCCTTCGCGCAGGCGGCCGCGACCCCCATCGTGTTCCTGACGGCCTACCACGCGCTGGCGGACCTCGGGGAGCTCCGCGCGGGTCAGAAGCTGCTGGTGCACGCCGCGACCGGCGGCGTCGGCATGGCCGCGGTGCAGTTGGCCCGGTACTGGGGCGCCGAGGTGTTCGGCACCGCGAGTGCCGGCAAGTGGGGCACGCTGCGCGGTCAGGGGCTGGACGAGGCCCACATCGCGTCGTCGCGCGACCTGGAGTTCGAGCGGCGGTTCGCCGCGTCGACGTCCGGTGAGGGTGTCGACGTGGTGCTGAACTCGCTCGCCGGGGAGTTCGTCGACGCGTCGCTGCGCCTGTTGGCGCGCGGCGGCCGGTTCCTGGAGATGGGCAAGACCGACATCAGGGACGCCGCCGTGGTGGAGGCCGGCCACCCCGGGATCTCCTACCGGGCGTTCGACCTGTTCGACGCGGGTGAGGACCGCATCCAGGCGATGCTCGGCGACCTGGTGGAGCTCTTCGACCGGGGGGCCCTGGAGCCGCTGCCGGTGACCGCGTTCGACGTGCGGCGGGCGCCCGACGCCTTCCGCCACCTGGGGCAGGCCAAGCACACCGGCAAGCTGGTGCTGACCGTTCCCTCGTCGCCGGCGGCCGATGGCACCGTGCTGGTGACCGGCGGCACCGGGACGCTGGGTGCGCTGGTGGCACGTCACCTGGTGACCGCGCACGGGGTGCGGCACCTGCTGCTGGCGAGCCGGCGCGGCCCGGACGCGCCGGGCGCGACCGGGCTCGCCGAGGAGCTGGAGGCGCTGGGCGCCCGGGTGCGGCTCGCCGCGTGCGACACCGCGGACCGCGAGGCGGCGGCGGGGCTGCTGGCCTCCGTCGATCCGGCGCACCCGCTGACCGCGGTGGTCCACACCGCCGGTGTGCTGGACGACGCGACGACCGCGTCCCTGACCCCGGAGCAGCTCACCGCGGTGCTGCGGCCGAAGGTCGACGCGGCCTGGAACCTCCACGAGCTGACGAAGGGCGCCGACCTCTCGGCGTTCGTGCTCTTCTCCTCCGTCGCGGGCACGCTCGGCGCTCCCGGCCAGGGCAACTACGCGGCCGCCAACGTCTACCTGGACGCGCTCGCCCAGCACCGGCGTGCGCGGGGTCTGCCCGGACTGTCCCTGGCCTGGGGCCTGTGGGCGCAGGCCAGCGGCATCACCGGTGGCCTCGACGAGACCGACCAGGCCCGGCTGGCCCGGGGCGGCATCGTCCCGCTCGCCACGGAGCAGGGGCTTGCCCTGCTGGACGCGGCGACGGCGTCGGGCGGCGACGCGGTGCTGGTGCCGGCCCGGCTGGACCTGTCCGGGCTGCGCCGGCAGGTGACGGCGGGCACGGCGCCGCCGATGCTGCGGGGTCTGGTGCGCACCTCGACCGGGTCGGCCGCCGCCGGTCCGGTCGGGGACGGGGCGGCGCTGGCGCAGCGGCTCGTGTCGCTGCCGGAGGCGGAGCAGCACCGGGTCGTGCTGGAGCTGGTGAGCGGCCATGTGGCGGCCGTGCTCGGGCACGCGTCGGCGGACGCGATCGACGCGACCCGTCCGTTCCAGGAGTTGGGCTTCGACTCGCTGGCGGCCGTGGAGCTGCGCAACCGGCTGGGTTCGGCCACGGGTCTGCGGCTTCCGGCGACGCTGGTCTTCGACTACCCGACGGCGGCCGCGATCGCCCAGCAGTTGCGGGCGGAGCTGGTCGACGCCGGGGGCTCGGCGGCCGCTCCGGTGGTGGTCGCCGCGGCGCGCGACGACGAACCGATCGCGATCATCGGCATGGCGTGCCGCTTCCCGGGAGGTGTGCGGTCCCCGGAGCAGCTGTGGCGGCTGGTCGCCGACGGTGTGGACGCGGTCGGCGACTTCCCGCCCGGGCGCGGCTGGGATGTCGACGCGGTCTACGACCCGGATCCGTCCGTGCCCGGCAAGACGTACACCCGCAAGGGCGGCTTCGTGCACGACGCGACGGACTTCGACGCGGAGTTCTTCGGGATCAGCCCCCGGGAGGCGACCGCGACCGACCCGCAGCAGCGGCTGCTGCTGGAGACGGCGTGGGAGGCGGTCGAGTACGCGGGCATCGATCCGGTGTCGCTGCACGGCAGCGAGACGGGGGTGTTCGTCGGTGTGGCGAGCCAGGGTTACGCGGCGGGGGCGAGCAACGCTCCGCAGTCGCTGGAGGGCTATTTCCTGACGGGCACGACGACGAGTGTCGCCTCGGGCCGGGTGTCGTACTCGCTGGGCTTGGAGGGTCCGGCGGTCACCGTGGACACGGCGTGCTCGTCCTCGCTGGTGGCCCTGCACCTGGCCGCCCAGGCCCTGCGCAACGGGGAGTGCGGCATGGCCCTGGCGGGCGGTGCGACGATCATGGCGACGCCCAGCATCTACCTGGAGTTCAGCCGTCAGCGCGGACTCGCCCCGGACGGACGCTGCAAGCCGTTCGCGGCGGCCGCGGACGGCACGGGGTGGGGCGAGGGCGCCGGCATGATCCTGCTGGAGCGGCTGTCGGACGCGGAACGCCACGGGCATCCGGTGCTCGCGGTGGTCCGCGGCTCGGCGATCAACCAGGACGGGGCGAGCAACGGGCTGACCGCGCCCAACGGGCCCTCGCAGCAGCGGGTGATCCGGCAGGCGCTCGCCAACGCCCGGCTGACGGCCGCCGAGGTCGACGTCGTCGAGGCGCACGGGACGGGCACGGTCCTGGGCGACCCGATCGAGGCGCAGGCCGTGCTCGCCACCTACGGTCAGGACCGGCCCGCGGACCAGCCGCTGTGGCTGGGGTCCATCAAGTCCAACATCGGGCACACGCAGGCCGCCGCCGGTGTCGCGTCGGTCATCAAGACGGTCATGGCGCTGCGGCACGAGCTGATGCCGCGCACCTTGCACATGGACGCGCCGTCGCCGCACGTGGACTGGGAGGCCGGCGCGGTCTCCCTGCTGGCCGAGGAGCGGCCCTGGCCGGAGCGGGGGCGTCCGCGGCGGGCCGGGGTGTCGGGGTTCGGCATCAGCGGTACCAACGCGCACCTCATCCTGGAGCAGGCGGCCGGGGTGGGTGACGCGCCGGGGCGGGAGGCCGACGGCGAGGCGTCGGCGCCGGTGCCGTGGGTGCTCTCGGCGAAGTCCGAGGAGGCGCTGCGGGCGCAGGCCGGCCGGCTGGCCGACCACGTGGCCGCCGATGCGTCGCTCGACGTGCGGAACGTCGGGTGGTCGCTGGCGACGGCCCGCAGCCACTTCGCGCACCGGGCGGTCGTCGCCGGTGAGGACCGCGACGCGTTGCTCGCGGACCTGCGCGCGCTGGCGGCGGGCGCCGAGACCTCCCGCCGGGCGGTGACGGGCGCCGTCGGCGCGGGCGACCGCAAGGTGGTGTTCGTCTTCCCCGGGCAGGGCTCGCAGTGGCCGGAGATGGCCCGGGCGCTGATGCGGACGTCGCCGGTGTTCCGGGATCAGGTCACGGCGTGCTCGCGGGCGCTGGCCGCGTACACGGACTGGACGCTCACCGACGTCCTGGAGGGCGCGGCGGACGCGCCGCCGCTGGAGCGCGTCGACGTCGTGCAGCCCGCGCTGTGGGCCGTGATGGTGTCGCTGGCGCGGCTGTGGGAGTCCTACGGGGTGCGGCCGGCCGCGGTGGTCGGCCACTCCCAGGGCGAGATCGCGGCGGCGTACGTCGCCGGGGCGCTCAGCCTGGACGACGCCGCCCGCGTGGTGGCGCTGCGCAGCCGGGCCATCCGGGCGCTGGCCGGGACGGGCGGCATGGCCGCCGTTCCGCTGCCGGCCGCCGAGGTGGAGGAGCGCCTGGCGCGCTGGGAGGGGCGGCTGTTCGTCGCGGGCGTGAACGGGCCGGCGTCGACGGTGGCGGCCGGGGAGGCGAAGGCCTTGGAGGAGTTCGTCGGCAGCTGCCGGGACGAGCGGATCCGGGCCCGGATGATCCCGGTGGACTACGCGTCGCACACCCCGCACATGGAGGCCGTCCGCACGCAGGTGGTCGAGGCGCTGGCTCCGGTCCGTCCGGTGGCCTCCTCGGTCCCCTTCTATTCGACGCTGGCCGGTGAGCGGATCGACACCGGCGCGCTGGACGCCGGGTACTGGTTCGAGAACCTGCGGGAGCGGGTCCGGTACGAGGACGCCGTGCGGCGGCTGCTGGAGGACGGGCACCGGGTGTTCATCGAGGTGAGCGCCCACCCGGTGCTGACCTTCGGCACCGAGGAGACCCTGGAGGCGTTCGGCGAGGGCGCCGCCGCCTTCGGCACGCTGCGCAGGGACGACGGCGGCCTGGAGCAGTTCCTGACGGCGCTGGGCCGCGGCTACGTCGAGGGGGCGGTGCCGGACTGGGAGGCCGTGTTCGGGCCGGGCGCGGCGAAGGTCGCCCTGCCGACGTACGCCTTCCAGGGCCGCACCTACTGGCTGGAGTCGGCGGCGGGCACCGGAGATCTGCGGACCGCGGGCCTGGGCGCGCCCGGGCACGCGCTGCTGGGTGCCTCGGTGGACCTGGCGGACGGCAGCGGGCAGGTGTTCACCGGGCGGCTGTCGTTGGCCACGCACCCGTGGCTGGCGGACCACGCGGTGCTGGACACCGTGCTGCTGCCCGGTGCGGCGCTGGTGGAGCTGGCGCTGCACGTCGCCGAGCACGGCGGCTGCGCGGGCGTCGAGGAGCTGACGCTGGAGGCCCCGCTGGTGCTCGACGAGCAGGGGGCCGTGCAGGTGCAGGTGACCGTCGGCGAGCCGGACGGGTCGGGCCGGCGCCCGGTGTCGATCCACTCCCGGCCGGACGACGACGGCGACTGGACGCGGCACGCGGCGGGTCTGCTCGGCGGCGCGGGGGCCGGCGACGGCTCGGTGCCGGACCTCGCGCAGTGGCCTCCGGCCGGCGCGCAGCCGGTCGACACCGAGGACCTGTACGACCGCTTCGCCGCCATGGGCCTGTCCTACGGCCCGGTGTTCCAGGGCCTGCGGGCCGCCTGGCGGGACGGCGGGACGGTGTACGCCGAGGTCGATCTGCCCGCCGGCACCGGGACGGACCTCTTCGGCATCCACCCGGCGCTGCTGGACGCGGCGCTGCACGCGGCGCTGCTGTCCCCGGTCGCCGAGAACGCGGACGCGCCGGGACGGGCGTACCTGCCGTTCGAGTGGAGCGGGGTGTCGCTGTTCGGCACGGCCGGCTCCGCCCTGCGGGTGCGGTTGAAGGCGCACGGGCCGGACGCGGTGGCGCTGGCGCTGGCCGACGGGGACGGCCTGCCGGTCGCCGCCGTCGAGCGGCTCGCGCTGCGCCCGGTCGGCGCCGAGCAGTTGGCGGCCGCGCGTGCGGGCCGGCAGGACGCGCTCTTCCGGCTGGAGTGGACGGCCGTCGCGCCGCCCGTGGCCGCGGGCGGCGGGGACGGCGGCCTGGCGGTGCTCGGTGAGGACGTGCTCGGGCTGCTCGGGGCGGCGGACCGGGTCGGGTACCCGGGTCCGGCCGAGCTGGCCGCGGCCGTCGGCTCCGGCGCTGCGGTGCCGGCGCGGGTGCTCGCCGCGTTCGTGTCGCCGGACGGCGCCGACCCGGCCGAGCAGGCGCACCGGGCCGCGTCGGGGGCCCTGGAGCTGGTGCGGGGCTGGCTGGCGGAGGAGCGGCTGGCGGATTCCCGGCTGGTCGTGCTGACCCGCGGGGCGGTGTCCTGCGAGGCGCGGGAGGAGGTCCGCGACCCGGCCGGGGCCGCGGTGTGGGGCCTGCTGCGGTCGGCCGAGGCGGAGAACCCGGACCGGTTCCGGCTGGTCGACCTGGACGGCGAGGAGGTGTCGGCGGCGGTCCTGGCGGGCGTGCTGGACGGTGCCGAGCCCCAGGTGGCGGTGCGTCGGGGCAGGGTTCTCGCGCCGCGGGTGGCGCGTGTCCCGGCGTCCGGTGCGTCCGGTGCCGCGCCGGCCGTCGATCCGGACGGCACCGTGCTGGTGACCGGTGGCACGGGCACGCTGGGCGCGCTGGTGGCGCGCCGTCTGGTGGCCGGACACGGGGTGCGGCGGCTGGTGCTCACCAGCCGGCGCGGGCCCGCGGCTCCCGGCGCGGCCGGGCTCGTCGAGGAGCTGGAGGCGCTGGGCGCCCGGGTGCGGGTCGCGGCGTGCGACACCGCCGACCGGGAGGCGGTCGCCGCGCTGCTGGCGTCCGTCGAGGCGGAGCACCCGCTCACCGCGGTCGTGCACGCCGCGGGTGTGCTGGACGACGGCACGGTGACGTCGCTGACGCCGGAGCGTCTGGCGGCGGTGCTGCGCCCCAAGGTGGACGCGGCCTGGCACCTCCACGAGCTGACGAAGGACGCCCCGTTGGCGGCGTTCGTCCTGTTCTCGTCGCTGGCGGGCACGATCGGCAGCGCGGGCCAGGCGAACTACGCCGCCGCCAACGCGTTCCTGGACGCGCTCGCGCAGCACCGGCACGCGGCCGGGCTGCCGGCCACCTCGGTGGCCTGGGGCCTGTGGGCCGACGGCAGCGACATGACCGGTGGCCTGGACACGGCCGACCGGGCGCGGCTGGCCCGCGGCGGTGTCGTACCGCTGTCGGCCGAGCAGGGCCTGGCGCTGTTCGACGCGGCCCTGGCCGCACCGGAGGAGCCGCTGCTGCTGGCCGCCCGGCTGGACCCGGTGGCGCTCGGCCAGGCCGGTCCCGGGATGGCGCAGTCGGTGCTGCGCGGCCTGCTGCGCACCCCGGCCCGGCGGGCCGCCTCGGGCACGGTGTCGCTGGCCCGGCAGCTGGCGGGGCTGGACCCCTCCGGGCAGGAGAAGGCGGTGCTCGATGTCGTGCGCGGCCTCACCGCGGCCGTGCTGGGGCACGGTTCGGCGGACGCGGTCGACCCGGAGCGCTCCTTCCAGGAGCTGGGCTTCGACTCGCTGATGGCGGTCGAACTGCGCAACCGGCTCAGCGCGGCCGCGGACGTCCGGCTGACCGCGACCATGGTGTTCGACTATCCGACCGTGGCGGCGCTCTCGGGCTTCCTGCGGACCCGGATCGCCCCGGAGGCGGCCGACGCGTCCGCGACGGTGCTGGCCGAGCTGGACCGGCTGGAGTCGGCGCTGCTGTCCATGGCCCCCGACCACACCGCCCGCCCGGCGGTCACCACGCGGCTGCAGACGCTGATGGCCAAGTGGGGTGACGCGGCGGCGGCGGAGTCCGCCCAGGTCACCGAGCGCATCCAGGCGGCGACCACCGACGACCTGTTCGCCTTCATCGACAAGGAGCTCGGCCGTGCCTGACCCGGGCCGCGATCACCGTCCGAGAGGAACCGGCGCATGAACGACGTGGAGGAACTCAAGAGCTACGTGGGCGTCCACGCCCGCGGCCAGCGGATCGCCCGCTACCAGGAGGTCCTGGACCGCATCCGCACCGACGGCTCCGGCCCGGGGTCGTGGGTCCACGAGTGGGTGGCGGCGGGGCAGCAGCTGGAGCGGCGCGGACGGCACCTGGAGGCGAGCCGGCACTACCTCATGGCCAGGTTCCCCTTCGTCGACGGGCCGGACCGCAAGGACGCCCTGGACCGGGCCGCCGCCTCGTTCGAGCGGTGGAGCGCCGGGCGCGAGGTGTCCCGGCTGGAGGTGGACGTGGACGGGGGCCGGGTCGGGCTGTGGCAGTCGGGGCTGTCCCCCGTCGACCGCAGGCCGCTGCTGCTGGTCATGGGAGGCATCGTGACCGTCAAGGAGCAGTGGGCTCCGGTGCTGCCGGTCTTCCGCAGGATGGGCATGGCCGCCGTCGCCCTGGAGATGCCCGGCACCGGGGAGAACCCGCTCCGGTACGGGCCGGAGTCCTGGCGGATGCTGTCCGGCGTGCTGGACGCGCTCCAGGGGCGGGCCGACGTGGCGAACACGTACGCGCTGACGCTCAGCTTCAGCGGCCACCTGGCGCTGCGGTGCGCGGTCGACGACCCGCGGATCCGCGGGGTCGTCACGGCGGGCGCGCCGGTGGCGGACTTCTTCACCGACCGGGCGTGGCAGCGGGCGCTGCCGAGGGTCACGGTCGACGCCCTGGCGCACATGGCCGCGACCGACCCCGGTGAGGTCCTGGACTCCCTCGCCGGCTGCGCGCTGACCGACGCCCAGCTGTCGGGCCTGGACATCCCGGTGCGGTACATCTCCAGCCTGCGGGACGAGATCATCCCGCCCGGCGACGTCGCGCGGCTGCGGGCGCACCTGCGGGACCTGGAGGTGGTCGAGTACGACGACGTCCACGGGGCCCCGGACCACGCGGTCGAGAACCAGCTGTGGTGCGCCCGTTCCCTGCTGCGGATGAGGGGGGTGCGGTCGCTGCGCGGCGCGGTCATCGGCGGGCTGTGGCGGGCCCGCCGTTCGCGGGCGCGGCTGGCCGGAAGGCGTTAGGGCCGCATTAGCGGCTGCGCGGATCCTCGTCACGACCCGTACCACCTGTGTCTCCTCCGGCCGCGCGCCGGAGAAAGGACAGACATGTCCCGTACCACTGCGACCGTGCGACCGGCCCGCCTCGCGGCCTTCGCCGTCACCGTCAGCAGCGCCCTCGTCCTCGCCGGCCCCGGCGTCGCCTCGGCGGCGTCGCCCACCGGGGAGCTCGCCTCCCGGGGCTGCGTCGTCTTCGAGAACCTCACGGACACGGTGGTGGCTCTCGAGATGCACGACCAGGGCTCCCCGGCGATCGAGGTCGGGGACGGCGCCACGGTCCACGACGTGCTGACCGATGCCGAGGGCCGGTCGGTCGGCTCGCTGACCGGTGAGATGTCGATCGTGTTCGCCAGGCAGAGCGACCAGCACTTCATCGGCTACTACCGCGAGGAGATCCAGCTGCCGGGCGGGTCCGTCCGGACCGCCGGCCTGGTCGACATCGCGGGATCGACCGCGGGCGTGCCGCAGACCGTGGCCGCCTTCGGGACCTCCGGCCGCTACCGGGGCAAGCTCGGCACCCGCACCTACCAGCTCGTCGCACCCAACGTCTACCTCACCAACATCAAGGTGTGCGGCTGACCTCAGGGCCGATTCAGCGACGCCGCTGAGCAGGGACCGGTGTGCGGGGTCGGGGGTGGCCCCGGCCCCGCGCACCGGTTCGCGTCTGTCGCCGATCCCTGACGCCGCCGCCGGAAAGGACCTCAGATGCACACTCCGGACATCCACATCCGCTCGGTGGGGACGGCGCTGCCCGGCCCTCCCGTCGACAACGCCGCCGTGGGCCGGCGGTTCGGCATGGACGCGCTGTGGGAGCAGTGGGTCGACGCGTTCGTCGGCACCCGCTCGCGGCACCTCGCGGTGGACCTGGAGTCCGGCGAGCGCCGGCACTCGCTCGTGGACATGGGCGAGCAGGCGGCGCGCCGGGCGCTGGAGGCCGCCGGCGTGGACGCGGCGTCCGTGGATCTGATGGTGTTCGCGACCGCGACCCCGGACGTGTTGATGCCGGCCTCGGTCAACCTGGTCGCCGACCGGCTGGGCATCGACGGCGTGCCGACGTACCAGCTGCAGTCGGGCTGCTCGGGGGCGTTCCAGGCGCTCGATGTGGCGTACAAGATGCTGCTCACGGGCCTGCACCGGACGGCGCTCGTGATCGGCGCCGACACCTGTGCCAAGCATCTGGACCTCTCCGCCGACCTGCGCAGCCTGCCGCCGACGGAGATGGTGAACTTCATGCTGTTCGGGGACGGCGCGGGGGCGATCGTGCTGTCCACCGAGCCGACGCCCGGGTCGGTGCGCCTGCACCGGGTGCTGAACCGGCTGACCGGACTGGGCCGCGCGCCCGCGCAGACCATCGAGTGGTTCGGCACCGCCGACCGGCACGAGAAGCGGCCGTCGAGCAGCGAGGACTACAAGGCCATCGAGGAGTCGGTGCCGGTGATGGCCGTGGAGATCCTCCAGGAGCTGCTGGAGGACTTGGACTGGCAGGAGAGCGACGTCGACTACCTCCTGCCGCCGCAGCTGTCCGGGCAGATGACCGCGAAGATCGTCGCGGAGCTGGGCATGGTGGACGCGCAGGAGGTCAGCTGCGTCCGCGAGACCGGGAACAACGGCAACGCCCTGCCGTTCCTGCAGCTGGAACGGCTGCTGCCGAGGATGGTGCAGGGCGACCGGGCCCTGGGCATCGCGATCGAGTCCAGCAAGTGGATCAAGGCCGGGTTCGCCCTGGAGAAGGTCTGACATGACGCAGCCCTCCGCCGTGACGGCGATGGCCCGGGAGCGCCGGCACACGCTGGCGTTCCTGGACGAGATACGCCCGTTCGCCCCCGTCTTCCTGGACACCGAGGTCGACATGGGCGAAGTGGTCGCCCACCGGGGCGCGGCCCGTGCCCTCGGCCGGCGCTACTCGGTGGTGTCGTACATCCTGCTGGCGGCCGCGCGGGCGCTGCGGGACCACCCCGAGGCCAACGCGGCGGTGCGCGGCCGGCGCCGGCCGCGGATCGCCCGCTACGCGGCGGTGAACGGCAAGCTGGCGCTGGACCGGAAGGTCGGCGGGCGCCGCGTCGTGCTCTCCGCGGTGCTGCCGGACCTGCAGCGGGCGGACCTGGCGGAGATCCAGCGGCGGGTGGAGCACTTCCGCGACGGCGATCCCGCAACCATGCCCGAGTTCGCCGGCGCGCGGCTGCTGCATCGGCTGCCGTGGCCGCTGCGGCCGCTGCTGTTCCGGCTCGGGGTGCGGCCGCTGCGGCGGCGTGCGGCCGTGTTCGGCACGTTCGCGGTCAGCTCGCTGGGCCACGGCGTGGTGGACGGCTTCCACTCGGTCGGCGGGACGACCGTCACGCTCGGCGTGGGGCGGATCGCCGACCGCCCGGTGGTCCGGGACGGCCGGGTCGTCGTGGCGCCGGTGATGCGGCTCAGCCTGGCCTTCGACCACCGGGTCATCGACGGGGCGGAAGCCGCCGACGTCCTGGCGGACGTGAAGCGGCACCTGGAGCGGTTCGCCGAGACCGCAGCGGACGGCGCGTCCGCCGGTGCGGACGGCCTGGTGGCGGAGGCCTCGGCCGCCGCGGACACGGTCCGATGATGCCGCGGAGCCCCGTCGGCACCCTGGCCGCCGGACCGGGCACCCGCTACGTGACGGCGGCGCCCGACCGGCGGGCCCGGCTGCGGCTGCTGTGCTTCCACCACGCGGGCGGCGCCGCGTCCGCGTTCGCCGGCTGGCAGCGGGCCCTCGGCCCCGACGTCGCGGTGCTGCCGGTCCAGCTGCCGGGCCGCGAGGGCCGGATCCGCGAACCGCGCCTGCTCGACATGGACGAGCTGGTCGACGAACTCGACGACCAGCTGGGCCCGTTGCTGGCCGGCCCGCACGCCTTCTACGGACACAGCATGGGCGCGCTGGTGGCCTACCGGCTGGCCTGCCGCCGTCAGGAGGCCGGCGCGCCCCCCGCCGCGCTGCTGCTCGGCGCCTACCCCGCGCCGCACCTGCCGACGGCGTTACGGGACGAGGTGCAGCACCTGCCCGACGACGAGCTGACCGCGCTGCTGCTGCGGATCGGCGGAATGTCGCCCGGGCTGGTCGACCACCCGCTGTGGATGTCGGCGGCGCTCTCCCTCTTCCGGGACGACCTGCGGCTGTGCCACAGCCGTCCCGGCCCGGCCGCCGAACCGCTGGACTGCCCGGTGGAGGTGTTCGCCGGCACCACCGACCCGCTGCTGGCGTCGTCGGACGCGGCCGCGTGGCGGCGCCACACCCGCGCGGCCTTCCGGCTCCACCTGGTGCCGGGCGGCCACTTCTTCACGCGGGAGAGCGAGCCGGTGTTCCTGAGCCTGCTCAGCTCGGTGCTGGCCGCAGCGGCGCGTTAGAACGCGCCAAGGCTGCCGTTAGCCGCCGCGACCAGTCTGTCTGCCGTGTCCCGTCCCGTCTCGGGGAAGGTCGAAAGTCGGATGACGCAGGAAGAGAAGCTCGTCGACTACCTCAAGTGGGTGACGGCCGATCTGCACAGCACTCGGCAGCGCCTGTCGGAGGTCGAGTCGGCCCGGCAGGAGCCCATCGCGATCGTCGCGATGAGCTGCCGCTACCCGGGCGGGGTCGCCTCCCCGGAGGATCTGTGGCGGCTGGTCGCGGACGGCGCGGACGCCGTCTCCGGATTCCCGGTGGGCCGCGGCTGGGACGTGGAGGGCCTGTACCACCCGGACCCGGACCGGCCCGGGACGACCTATGCCCGGGAGGGCGGCTTCCTCCACGACGCCGACCACTTCGACGCCGCGTTCTTCGGGGTCAGCCCGCGCGAGGCGGTCGCAACCGACCCGCAGCAGCGGCTCCTGCTGGAGGCGTCCTGGGAGGCGCTGGAGCGCGCCGGGATCGACCCGACCAGCCTGCGGACCTCGGCCACCGGCGTGTTCGCCGGGGTGATGTACGGCGACTACGGGACGCGGGTGCAGCCGGTGCCGCCGGAGGTCGAGGGCTACGTCGGCGCGGGCAGCGCCGGCAGCGTCGCCTCGGGACGCGTGTCGTACACGCTCGGCCTGGAGGGCCCGGCCGTCACGGTGGACACGGCGTGCTCCTCGTCGCTGGTCGCGCTGCACCTGGCCTGCCAGGCGCTGCGCCAGGGCGACTGCACGCTCGCGCTGGCCGGCGGCGTCGCGGTGATGGCGACGCCCGGCGTGTTCATCGAGTTCAGCCGGCAGCGCGGGCTGGCCCCCGACGGGCGCTGCAAGTCGTTCGGGGCCGGGGCGGACGGCGCCGGCTGGAGCGAGGGCGTCGGCATGCTCGTCCTGGAGCGGCTGTCCGATGCCCGCCGCAACGGGCACCCGGTGCTCGCCGTCGTCCGGGGCAGCGCGGTCAACCAGGACGGCGCCAGCAACGGCCTCACCGCGCCGAACGGCCCGTCACAGATGCGGCTGATCCAGCAGGCCCTGGCCAACGCCCGGCTGACGGCCGCGGACGTGGACGCCGTGGAGGGCCACGGCACCGGCACCACCCTCGGCGACCCCATCGAGGCGCAGGCGCTGCTGGCCACGTACGGGCAGGGCCGCGAGACGGACCGGCCGCTGCTGCTGGGCTCGCTGAAGTCGAACATCGGGCACGCCCAGTCGGCGGCCGGCGTCGGCGGCGTGATCAAGATGGTGATGGCGATGCGGCACGGCGTGCTGCCGAAGACCCTGCACGCCGAGAACCCGTCGCCCCACGTGGACTGGACGGCCGGCGACGTGGCCCTGCTGACCGAGCCCGTGGCGTGGCCGGAGACGGGCCGGCCGCGGCGGGCCGGCGTGTCGTCGTTCGGCATCAGCGGCACGAACGCGCACGTCATCCTGGAGCAGGCCCCGCAGGACGAGGCGGACGACGCCCCCGAGCAGGACGGTACGCGGCCGGTGGCAGGCGGCGTCCTGCCGTTCGTCGTGTCGGCGAAGACCCCAGCGGCGCTACGCGCCCAGGCGGCCCGGCTGCGGGAGCACCTGGCCGACGCCGACGGCGGCCCGGCCCCGCAGGACGTCGCCCTGTCGCTCGTCGTCTCCCGCACCCTCTTCGAGCAGCGGGCGGTGGTCGTCGCCCAGGACCGGGAGGGCCTGCTGCGCGGCCTGGACACGCTCGCCGCGGGCGAGAGCTCCACCGAGACCGTCACCGGCACGGCCGGCCGGGCCGGGAAGCTGGCGTTCCTGTTCACCGGGCAGGGCAGCCAGCGGCTCGGCATGGGCCGTGAGCTCTACGGCACCCAGCCGGTGTTCGCGCGGGCGCTGGACGCGGTCTGCGGGGAGCTGGACACGCGGCTGAGCCGTCCGCTGCTGGAGGTGCTGTTCGCCGCGCCCGGCTCGCCCGAGGCGTCGCTGCTGGACGAGACGGAGTTCACCCAGCCGGCGCTGTTCGCCGTCGAGGTGGCGCTGTTCCGGCTGATGGAGCACTGGTGCACGCACCCGGACTTCGTGATGGGCCACTCGATCGGCGAGTTGGCCGCCGCCCATGTGGCGGGCGTCCTGTCGCTACCGGACGCGGCGGCACTCGTCGCGGCCCGGGCCCGGCTGATGCAGGGGGCTCGGGCGGGCGGGGCCATGCTGTCGGTGCGGGCCGGCGAGGGCGAGGTGCTGGCGCTACTCGCGGGCCGGGAGGAGCGGGCGGGGATCGCCGCGCTCAACGGCCCCGCGTCCACCGTGATCTCCGGGGACGCCGACGCGGTCGCGGAGGTGGCCGCCCGATGCCGCGAACTCGGCTATAAGACAAAGCAGTTGAAGGTCAGCCACGCCTTCCACTCGGCCCACATGGACGGGATGCTCGACGCGTTCCGCAAGGTCGCCGAATCGCTGTCCTACGCGCCTCCCGCGATCCCCGTGGTCTCCAATGTGACCGGGCGGCTCGCGACGGCGGAGGAACTGGGCTCGCCCGCCTACTGGGTGGAGCACGTGCGCCGCACCGTGCGGTTCCTGGACGGCATGCGGTGGCTGCACGAGAACGGCACGACGGCCTGGCTGGAGCTCGGGCCGGACGCGGTGCTGAGCACCATGGGCCGCGAGTGCCTGCCGGACGCCGACGCCCTCCTGGTGCCGACCCTGCGTGGTTCCCGGCCCGAGGGCCGGGCCCTGACCACCGGACTGGCCCGGCTGTTCGCCCAGGGCCGCCCGGTGGACTGGGCGGCCGTGCTCGACGGGCGCGGCGCGCGGCGCGTCGACCTGCCGACCTACGCGTTCCAGCGCGAGCGTTACTGGCTGGACACGTCCGCCGCCCGCGCGGGCGCGCCGGGGCCCGGCGCCGCGCTCTCCCCCGGCGAGGACCAGGTCTGGGACGCCGTCGAGCGCAACGACCCGGCGGCGCTCGCCACGGCCCTGGACGTCGCCCCGGACGCCCCGCTCGGCACGGTGCTGGGCGCGCTCTCGGCCTGGCGGCGCCGGCCCCGGCAGCGCTACAAGGTCGCATGGCGGCCGCTCGCCGACCCGGCCGCCGGGCGCCTGTCGGGCACCTGGCTGGTGGCGGCCCCGGCGGGCGCCGCCGAACCGCTCGCGGCGGACGTCGCGGCGGCGCTGGAGGCGCGGGGCGCCCGGGTCGTGTCGGCCGAGTTCCCCGGCGGCGGGCCCGAAGAGGTGCTCGCCGGGCTGCCGGCGCACGCCTCCGGCGGCGACCTCACCGGCGTGGTGTCGCTGCTGGCCCTGGGTGAGAAGCCGTGGCCGGGGACGGCACCGGCCCCGTCGGGCGTCGCGGGCACCCTCGCGCTGCTGCGGGCCCTGGTCGACGCGGACGTCACCGCCCCGCTGTGGACGGTGACCCGCGGCGCGGTGGCCGCCGGGCCCGGGGACGGACCGGTCGACCCGGTGCAGGCGCAGGTGTGGGGCCTCGGACGGGCCCTGGCCGCCGAGTGGCCCCGGGCCTGGGGCGGCCTGATCGACCTGCCGGCGGCGCCGGACGCACGCACGGTGGCCCGGCTCGCCGGGCTCCTCGCCGCGGCCGACGGCGAGGACGAGATCGCGCTGCGCCCGGCCGGCGCGTCCGCCCGGCGGCTGGTGCCGGCCGCGGCGGGCCACCCGTCCGCCCCCGGCACGGCCTGGCAGCCCACCGGCACCGTGCTGGTGACCGGCGCGGACACCGCGCCCGGGGCGCACGCGGCGCGCCGGCTGGCCGCGGCGGGCGCCGAGCACCTGCTGCTGGTGAGCCCGTACGAGGGGAAGCCGGCCGACACCGACCGGCTCACGGCCGAACTGGTCGGCCTCGGAGCCCGGGTGACCCCCGCCGTGTGCGACCCTGCCGACCGCGGGGCGCTGGCGGCCCTGCTCGCCTCGGTGCCTGCCGAGCACCCGCTGACCGCGGTGGTGCACGGCGCGACCCGGCTGGACGACGAGGCCGCCGGCCCCCTCGACCTCGACCTGGTCGCCCGCCGCCTCTCGGCGGTCACCGACGCGGTGACCAACCTGGACGAGCTGACCGACGGCCTCGGACTCGCCGCGTTCGTGGTGCTCTCCTCCGTGCCCGGCACGTTCGGCTGCGCCGGACTGGGCAACCACGCCCCCGCGCACGCCTTCCTCGACGCGGTCGTGGAACGGCGCCGCGCCAGGGGCCTGCCCGCCTCCTCGGTGGCCTGGGGGCCGTACGAGGAGGACGGCGCCGGAACGGACGCCGGCCCGGTGGCGGCGCAGTGGCGGCGGCTGGGCCTGGCCGAGCTGCGGGTACGGCCCGCCGGCGATGTCCTCGACCTGGCGCTGCGGGGCGAGGGGGCGTCGCTGGTCGTCGCCGACGTCGACTGGGAGCGCTTCCTGGCCCACGCGGACGCCCGCCACCGGACCCGGCTGTTCGACGACCTCCCGGACGCGGCGCCGCACCTGGGCGAACCGGACCGGACGGACCCGGACCGGGCCCAGTGGCTGCGCGAGCGGCTCGAAGGCGCCGCGGCGGACGAACAGGCCGCGGTGCTGCTGGAGCTGGTGGTCGCCCTCGCCGCCGAGGTGCTGGGGCACAGCGGCCACGACGCGATCAACACCGGCCTGAACTTCCTGGAGCTGGGCTTCTCGTCCTTCACCGCCCTGGAGCTCGGCAACCACCTGGTGGCGGCCACCGGCCTGGACCTGCCGCCCGCCGCGATCTACGAGCACCCCACGCCCGCCGACCTGGCGCACTACCTGCGCGTGCGGATCGCGGAGCGGCTCTCGCCCGCCCACGTCCCCGCCTGAGCCCGCTTGCCCGTCCGGCCCCCGGACGCCCCCCGTACCGAACCCTTTTGTAAGGAGATGCGATGAGCGACGGCATCCTGATCGTCGGCGCAGGACCGACCGGGCTGATGCTCGCGTGCGAACTGCGGCTCGCCGGAGTCCCCACCGTGGTCGTCGAGCAGAACCCGATTCCCCGCGAGACCTCCCCCGGGATGGCGATCAATGCCGGGGCCATCGAACTGCTCGACCAGCGCGGGCTGATGGCGCCGCTGCGTGAGGGCACCCTGTCGCTGCCCACCGTCCAGTTCTCGCTGATGCCGCTGGACTCCTCGCGGCTCGACGAGCGGCACGAGGACACGGTGCTCGTGCTGCAGTCGCGCATCGAACGGGTCCTGGAGGACCGCGCCACCGACCTCGGCGCCGACATCCGGCGCGGCCTGCGGGTCGTGGACCTGGCCGAGGACGAGGACGGCGTCACGGTGACCGTCCGCTCGGACGCGGGCGAGGAACGGATCCGCTGCCGATACGTGGTGGGCTGCGACGGGCGGGACAGCACGGTCCGCGCCCTGGCCCGGATCCCCGCCCCCGGTGACGACCCCGACTTCCACGGCCTGGTCGCGGACGTCGAGGTCGACCTGGCGGAGCTGCTGCCCACCCAGATCGGCGCCCACATCGCCCCCACCGGCGGCCACTACGCCGCCGCACCGCTCGCGCCCGGCCTGATGCGCGTGGTGACAGCCGAGTTCGGCGTCCCGTCCCCAGGCGCGTCGGTGCCCGTGACGCTGGAGGAGTTCCAGGACAGCGCGCGGCGCCTGACCGGCGCCGAGCTGCCGACCACGAAGGCCCGCTGGATGGAGCGCTACGGCAATCCGACCCGCAACGCCGAGCGCTACCGCCAGGGCCGGGCCTTCCTGGTCGGCGACGCCGCCCATATCCACTTCCCGCTGAACGGACAGGGCCTGGGCACCGGCCTCCATGACGCGGTCAACCTCGGCTGGAAGCTGGCGGCCGACCTGAACGGCTGGGCCCCGGAAGGCCTGCTGGACACCTACCACGACGAGCGCCGGCCGGTCGGCGAGTGGGTCTGCACCAACGTGCGGGCGCAGGTCGAACTGAGCCACCCGCCGGAGAAGATGGCGCCGCTGCGCGCGGTCGTCGCCCAGCTGATGTCCCTGAGCGAGGTGAACCGCCACCTGATCGAGCTGGTGACGGGCCTGTGGGTCCGCTACCCGATGGACCGTTCGGGCGCCGACTCCGGCACGGGCCACCCGCTGCTCGGGCTGCGGCTGCGCAACGTCCCGCTGACGACCGCGGACGGCTCCTCGTCCGTGGCCGCCGCCCTGCACCGCGGCCGGGGCCTGCTGCTGGACTTCACCGCCGACGCGGACCTCGGCCAGGAGGCGGCCGGCTGGGCGCACCTGGTGGACGTCGTGCGGGCCGAGGCGACCACGGAGATCGACGCCGCGGCCGTGCTGCTGCGCCCCGACGGGCACGTGGCGTGGGCGGATGCCCGCGGCGACGACGTCAAGGGGCTGCGGTCGGCGCTGACCGGCTGGTTCGGCGCGCCCCGCTGACCCGGCAGGACGCGGAAGGGGGGACCGGCCGGCCGGTCCCCCCTTCCTTGCGGTCCGTGCCCTCCCGTGCCCGCACGGGCTCACGGGTCGCGGCGCCGGACCGCTTCGAAGCCCGCGAGCAGCAGGAGCGCGACAAAAGCGGCCAGCACCCCGAGCCCGGCCCACGGCCCCAGGGTGTCCTCCAGCGGCACGACGGCGGTGACCCGGCTGCCCGCCGCGGAGGGCCAGAACTCCTTGACGAGCCGGCCGGCCGTGCCGGGCAGGTTCGCCGCGGTGGCGGGAACGATCAGGGTGAGCGCGGCCAGCAGGGCGAACGCCCCGACGGGCGCACGGGTCAGGGCCCCGATGCCCACCCCGAGCAGGCACACCAGCGCGAGGTAGAGGCCGGTGCCCAGCACCGCCCGTAGCACCTGGGGGTCGCCGAGCGCGACGTGCGGGGCGTGGTTGGCCGCGAGCACCTGCTGGCCGGCGAAGAAGCCGCCGAAGCCGGAGATCACCCCGGCCACCAGCACGACCGGCGTCACCACCAGCGCCTTGGCCGCCAGCAGGCGTCCGCGCCGGGGCACGACGGTCAGGCTCGTGCGGATCATGCCGGTGCTGTACTCGGAGGCGATGACGTGCACGCCCAGGAACCCGGCGGCCAGCTGGGTGATGGCGTAGCCGCGCAGCGCGGTGGCCGTCGGGTCGAACGCCGACCGGTCCGATCCGAGCAGCGAGGGGTAGCCGGTGCCGTCGATCCAGCTGAACACCCCGCCGTAGGCGGACCCCACGACCACCATGAACAGCACGAGGTAGGCGGTGGTCCGCAGGGTGCGCAGCTTGGTCCACTCGGCGTGCAGGGCGTGCCCCAGGGTGGCGCGCGGCTCGGTGCTCCCCGCGGTGACGGTGGTGCTGGTGGTGCTGGTCATCTGCCCTCTCCCCCGCTCGACCGGAACTCGCCCGCGCCGCCGGTCAGTTTCATGAACGCCTCCTCCAGCGAGGTGCGCTGCGGTGTGAGTTCGGACAGCACGGTGCCCGTGGCCGCGGCGAGCTTCCCGATCTCGGCGCTGTCGGTGCCGGAGACCAGCAGGGCTCCTTCGGTGCCGTTGTGCACCACGGCCCCCGCGCGGGCCAGGTGCGCGGCGAACGCGGCGGGCTCGTCGACGCGCACCAGCACCGAGTGCGGCGCGTTGGCGCGCATGAAGGCGTCCACGCTGGTGTCGGCGAGGATCCGGCCGCGGCCGATGACGAGGAGGTGGTCGGCGGTCAGGGCCATTTCGGCCATCAGGTGGCTGGACACCAGGACCGTGCGGCCTTCGGCGGCCAGGTCCCGCATCAGGGTGCGGATCCAGACGATGCCCTCGGGGTCGAGGCCGTTGGCCGGTTCGTCCAGCATGAGGATGCCGGGGTCGCCGAGCAGGGCGGCGGCGATCCCGAGGCGCTGGCCCATGCCGAGGGAGAAGGTGCCGATCCGCCAGCCGGCGGCCTTCTCCAGGCCCACCAGCCCGAGCACCTCGTCGACCCGGCCGCGTGGGATGCCGTTGCTGTACGCCAGGCACAGCAGGTGGTCGTAGGCCTTGCGGCCGGCGTGCGCGGCGCGGGCGTCCAGCAGGGCGCCGACCTCGCGCATGGGCGCCGGGACGTCGGTGTACCGGCGGCCGCCCACGGTGACGGCGCCGCTGCTGGGCGTCTCGACGCCCAGGATCATGCGCATGGTGGTGGTCTTGCCGGCGCCGTTGGGACCGAGGAATCCGGTCACGATGCCGGGCCGGACGTCGAAGGTGAGGTCGTCGACCGCTCTCTTGTTCTCGTACCGCTTGGTGAGGCTTCTGGCCTCGATCACTGCTCGCCTCCGGTTCTGGCGCGGGAGCACGGAAAGGGAAGGCGCCGCGGCCTCCCGGGGGTGAAGGTCGCGGCGCCGGTTCTGGGTGAGGGTGGTGCGGTGTGCCGTCGTACGGGTGGTGCGGGGTACGGCGCCGTCAGGCGTACGCGCTGCTCAGCTCCGATCGGACGGCTTCGACGGTCCGGCCGAAGACCGTGATCGTCCCGGCGGCCAGGGCCTCCGTGTCGTCCGGCCCCAGCGCCTTCTCGGCGGCCATGGTCAGTCGGATGGCGTCCGCCATCAGGTCGGCCCTGCGTTCGAGGCCGGGGCCGAACTCCTCTCCGGTGCGCTCGGCGAGGAAGAAACCGCGGACGATCACGCTCATGAGGTAGGCGGCCTCTTCGAAGCCGAGGTCGCCGCGCAGCACCCGCCGCTCGACGAGGAGCTCCAGGTAGCGGGTCTCGGGGGCGAGTTCGAGCTGCGTCTCACGGCGCACGGCCTCGTTCTCGGCGAAGCCGATGAGCGCGTCCGAGTCGGCGACGAACAGGGCCCGCAGGAGCGGACGCCGCACCACCTCCAGGGCCAGGATGCGCATCAGCCGCCACGGCAGGGCCAGTTCGGAGTCCTGGCGGAGCTTCGTCAGCAGTCCGCTCAGCATCTGCTCGGACTCCCGCAGGAGCAGCGCCCGGAAGAGCGCCTCCTTCGTCCTCCAGTGGAGGTAGACGGTGCCCTTGCCGACGCCCGCGGCCCTGGCGACGTCCTCCATGGTCACGCGCTTGTACCCGTGACGCAGCATCAGCTCGGCGGCGGCGTCGAGGATCCGCTCCGCCCTCTCCCTTCGCGCTTCCTCGCTCACGACTCAGCCCGCCTTTCTCCTGCCCTCGCCCCAAACTTATGACCAAAAACGAAAGTTGGTCAACAGTCATCCGTCAGCAGTTCCGGCGTCCGCACCCACCTGCCGGGTCAAGGCGTACGTAAGCGGGCGGTTAGCGCGGCCACCGACGATCGAGCACGCGCCGCACACCGGTGCGCCATGCCCGGGCGGCCCACACGCAGCTCGCGAGAGAGGACGCAGGATGGACACCCCGGTACCGACGGACGGCCCCGCGCGCGAAACGGCCCCCCTCACACCGGAGCGACGGCTCCTCGAACTGCTCCGGTCCGGCCGGCTCGCCGCCCACTACCCGGAGGTCCGCGGCCTGCTGTCCGAACTGTCGGGCGAGGGCCTGACCCGGGCCGGGCAGCTGCTCGGCCGGCTCGACCCGGACGAGGTCCTGCGCGAGCACCCCGCCGTCCCGGCCGTGACCGTCGCCGTCACCGGCCACGGCACCCTCTCCTCCCTGGTCGCGCCGCTGACGGCCGAGTTCGCCCGGCACGGGCTGCTGCTGCGCCCGCACGTCGCGGACTACAACTCCTTCGTCTTCGACCTCTCCGACCCGGGCAGCGCCCTGTACGCGGCCGCCCCCGAGCTGGTGCTCTGCGTGCTGGACCCGGCGCTCGTCTTCGACGAGGTCCCGACCCCGTGGCACGTCGCGGACGTCGAACGCGTCCTCGACGAGAAGATCCGGCTCCTCGAAGGCCTCGCCGCGGCCTTCGGGACCACCAGCCGCGGGACCCTGCTGCTCAACACCCTGCCGCTGCTGCGGCGCCACACCGCCCAGCTCGTCGACTACCGCTCCCGCGCCGCGCTCGGCGCCGTGTGGCGCGACGCCAACGCCCGGCTGCTGCGCCTCGCCGAGGGCCACCCCTCGCTCGTGGTGCTCGACCTCGACCCGCTCGCCGCGGAGGGCGACCTCGTCAGCGACGCGCGGCTGAGCGTGTACGCCAAGTCCCACTTCTCCCCCGCGCTGCTCGCCGTCTACGCGCGGGAGGCCGGGCACCTGGGCCGCCAGCTGACCGGACGCACCAAGAAGACCCTGGTGCTCGACCTCGACAACACCCTCTGGGGCGGGGTCCTCGGCGACGACGGACCGGACGGCATCGAGGTCGGCGGCAGCTACCGCGGCGAGGCGTTCCTCGCCTTCCAGCGCGTCGCCAAGCAGCTGGGCTCCCAGGGCGTCCTGCTCGCCGCCGCCAGCAAGAACGACCTGGAACCGGTGCGCGCGGTCTTCCGCGAACACCCCGACATGGTGCTGCGCGAGGACGACTTCGTCCGGATCACCGCCAACTGGCGGCCCAAGTCGGACAACCTCAGGGACCTCGCCGAGGCGCTCAACCTGGGCGTGGACAGCTTCGTCTTCGCGGACGACAGCCCCTACGAATGCGGGCTGGTGCGCCAGGAGCTCCCCGAGGTCGCGGTCGTCCGGCTCGACGACGAACCGGCCCTGCACGTGGAACGCCTGCTGCGGGACGGCTGGTTCGACACCCGGGAGCTCACCGCCGAGGACCGCAGCCGCCCCGCCAAGTACCGCGAGGAGAGCGCCCGCTCCGACTTCCTGCACAGCTTCTCCTCGCTCGAGGACTACCTGCGCGAACTCGACGTGCGGGTGACGTTCACCCCCGTCGAGGAGCGCGACGTCCCCCGGGTCTCCCAGATCACCCTGCGCACCAACCAGTTCAACCTCACGACCGAACGCCTCCAGCCGCAGGACGTCCGGGACCGGATCGCCGACCCCGCCACCTGGGCGCTCGCGATCCGCTCCAGCGACCGCTTCGGCGACAACGGCCTGGTGGGCGCGGTCTTCGTCCGCCGCGACGGCGACACCGGCCGGGTGGAGAACTTCCTGCTCAGCTGCCGGGTCTTCTCCCGCGGCATCGAGCAGGCGTGCCTGTCCGCGCTGCTCCGGCACGCCCGGGACACCGGCCTGAAGGCCGTGTACGGCAGCTACCGGCCGACGGCCAAGAACACCACCGTCAAGGACCTGTACCCCCGCTACGGCTTCCAGCCGGCGGCCGACGACGGGACGACGACGACCTACCGGCACGACCTCGCCGACATCGTCCCGCCCCCGGAGCACATCCGACTGACCGCACACCCGGAAGGACAAGCACTGTGATGACCATCGACGACTTCGTCACCCTCGTCCGCGACGAGCTGGGCATGCCGGTGACGGCCGAACAGATCGGCCTGAGCCTCGACGAGGTGCCGGGCTGGGACTCCGTGCACCTGCTGTGGCTGGTGACCGCGCTGGAGCGGGAGACCGGCCGCCGGGTGGCGCTGCCCGACCTCCTCGAAGCGTCCAGCCTGGGGGCCGTCCACGCCCTCTACGTCCCCGCCGCCGGGGCCGCCTGACGCGTGGCGCGCGTCAGGCGGCCGGTTGCCGGTTGCCGGCTACCGGTTGCCGGCTACCGGGCCGGGGCGTCGGCCATGAGAATGGTCTGCTGGAGGTCCTGGACCGAACGGCACGGCTCCAGGCCGAGTTCCGCGTTGAGCGTCCGGCGGGCCGTCTGGTAGACCATGAGGGCGTCCGCCTTGCGGTCCGAGCGGTACAGCGCGAGCATCAGCTGCCGGTAGAAGACCTCCCGCAGCGGGTGCTCGGCCGTGAGCGAGTAAAGACTCGGCACCAGCTCCCGGTGGAAACCGAGTTCGAGCTGGGCGTCGGCGAGCATCTCGCTGCACCCCAGGCGCAGTTCCATCAGCCAGGTGACGTACCGGCTGATGGCAGAGCCGCTCGGCAGGTCACCCCGGGTCGGCCCGCGCCACAGCCCGAGCGCCGACTCCATCAGCGCCGCGGCCTCCTCGAAACGCCGCTGCTTGATGTGGTTGCGGCCGAGTTCCGCCAGCCGGACGAACTCGTGGGCGTCCAGCTCGTCGCGGGACAGGTCCAGCAGGTAGCCGCCGGGCTGGGTGACGATCGGGTTCCCGGCGCGGTCCGGCCGCGCCAGGAACTTGCGCAGGTGGGAGATGCTGACGTGCAGCGCGGCCCGTGCCCGGCGCGGCGGGTCGTCGCCCCACACCTCGGTGATGAGGTCGTCGGCCGGCACCACCTGGTTGGAGCGCACCAGCAGCATGCCCAGCACGAGCTCCCTCTTGGGGGCGCCGATCGCGAGGACGTGGTCGCCGTCCACCACGCGCAGCGGCCCCAGGATCTCGTATCTCATCTCCCGGCGCTCCCTTCCACCGACACCGCCGGAGCCTGCTCGTTCAAGGCTTCGACGACCGCTCCTGCCACCTCCGCGCGGCAAGCATCGAGGTAGAAGTGCCCCCCGGGAAAGACCTGCAGGTCGAGTCCCCCCGCCGTGTGCTCGCTCCACGCCTTGACATCCTCGACCGACGCCTCCGGGTCGCGGTCGCCGACGAAGGCGGTGATCGGGCACTCCAACGGTGGTCCTGACGCGTGGCTGTAGGTCTCCACGGCCTTGTAGTCGCTACGGGCCACGGGCAGCGTCAGCTCCAGTAACTCCTGGTCCTGGAGGAAACGCTGGTCCGTTCCGCCGAGCCGTACCAGGTCCGCGACGAATCCGGGGTCGTCCCGCAGGTGAACGGTTCCGGGGCGGTGCAGGGAGGGCGCCCGCCGGCCCGATACGAACAGGCATCGCGGACCGGTCGACGTACGCTCCTGGAAGCGCCGCGCGACCTCGTAGGCGACCAGGGCGCCCATGCTGTGCCCGAAGAACACGAAGGGCCGGCCGCTCCAGGAGCGCAGTGCCTCGAAGACACCGTCGGCAAGACCCCCGATGCTGTCGAGCAGGGGTTCGGACCGCCGGTCCTGGCGGCCCGGGTACTGCACGGCCAGGATCTCGACCTGCGGGGACAGCGACTTCGACATCGGGAAGTAGTAGCTGGCGGAACCACCCGCGTGCGGAAAGCAGATCATCCGCGGCGCGTCCTCGGGGGCGGGGTGGAACCGGCGGATCCATCTTGACGGCTCGTCCGGAGCTGAGCTCATGGCTTCCTCTCGTTATAGTGGAAGGCCGCTCGTCCTTGTACGAGCGGCCTCCATCGCTGCGGCAGGGCCGGCACCGCTCAGACGTCGCTTGTCAGCAAGCGACTCGCGGTCATAGGGGTCAACGCGGCCCAGGTCAGACGCTAAACGGCACCGAATCTGCCGAGCCACCCCCTAGCCCCCCTGTTCACGGGCCGTCACCTTCAGGGGCGGCAGATCTCGCGAACCTCGACGCTCCCCGCAAGCAGGGCCCGGGAAGCACCACCGAACCGGTCTCTCGCGTCCGATGACGCGGACCCGTGCGCGGGCCCCGCCCGACTCGGGCCTTTCCCGCGACCGGACCCGCGCCGGCGGCCGGGCGCAGCCTGACATCGCCCGCGCCGTCGCAGGCCCCGGCGGCCGGGGAGACGGGCCAGGCCACCGTCCTTGCACCGTCCTGCGCGTTCCACGGGATGCGGCTCTCTGCGCGGTGCTCGCCCGGGACGAGTCCCGATGACAGCCGACCGGGGCACGGAAGATCCCCACAACTGCCACAGGCGTTGCGCAACCCCTACCCGGGCTGAACACATGTGCCGCCCGCTGGTGCCGGCCCATGTGCCGGCAGGCCGGAGGCCCGCCCGGACGTGCGCGCCGGCCTTGTTGCCCGGGTCCGGGCGGGCGCAGCCGTCCACGATCCACAGCCAGCAGCGGGCCCAGGCACACTGCACGACACGGCACACCGTCGCCGTCGAGCAGCCCGGTGGCCTCGGCGACGCCGGAGACCACCGGGCAGGACAGCAGCCCGAGCACCGCCGGGCGGTCCGGCCGCCACACCAGCGCGACCGACCTGGCGGTCAGCTGAGGTGGGACGTCGCTACAGCGCGACCGGTCGCGCCTGCGCGCGGGCGGCGACCATCCGCACGTGCTCCTCGAAGAACCAGCGGGGGTCCCCGCCCATCCGAACCAGCAGGACCAGCGCCGTCACCGCCACGTCGCATGCCTCCTTCCGCACGTCGTCCCAGTCATGGGAACGCCCCTTGCGCGGGTTCTCGCCGAGCGCCCCGATCGCCGCCTCGGCGACCTCGCCGACCTCCTCCTGGAGCTTCACGATCTGCACCAGCCAGCGCTGCTCGCCGACCAGCGCGGATTGCGAATCAAGGCCTTGGGCAAGGGAGTTGAGCGTCTTCCAGGTGTCGTCCATGGCGGTGGATCCTGCCGCTGTTCGAACCGCTCGTTCAACACGGGCGGTTCTCGGCGAGCCTGTGGCGAACGCGGCGTTTTCGAGCAGCAGTCCGCCCCGGCCCCGACCCGGCCCGCCGGGCGTTCCCACGGCCGAACCCGCCCGCGCCCGGTTCGGCGTCCGCCCGGGAAGTTCACCTGACCGGGTGCAATCCGGGGCGCGGCCCGCATTCGAGCCCCGACCCCCGCACCGACCCCGCACCGACCCCACGCAGACCCCGCACGGGCCCCCCGGTGCTGCCGGGCCCCGGTGCCCCACCCTAGGCTTGCCACCATGACCGGCGATCGAATGACTGTCCACACCGCCCTGGAGACCCTGCTGGCCGGCAACCGCCGCTTCACGGCGGGCGCCCCCGAGCACCCCAACCAGGACGCTGCCCGGCGGGCCGCCACCGCCCCCGCCCAGAGCCCGTTCGCGGTCCTGTTCGGCTGCTCCGACTCCCGCCTGGCCGCGGAGATCATCTTCGACCAGGGCCTGGGCGACCTGTTCGTGGTCCGCACCGCCGGGCACGTCGTCGGCGCGGAGGTGCTCGGCAGCATCGAGTACGGCATCAGCGTGCTCGGCAGCCCGCTGGTCGTCGTCCTCGGCCACGACTCCTGCGGCGCCGTCGCCGCCACGCGTGCCGCCGTCGAGGAGGGCGCGACCGCCACCGGCTACGTGCGCGACGTGATCGAGCGCGTGACGCCCAGCGTGCTGGCGGCCCGCGCGGCCGGCTACACGGAGAACTCCGACTTCATCGACACCCACATCGAGCACACCGTCGACCTGCTCCTGGAGCGCTCGCGGACCCTCGCCGAGGCCGTCGCCGCCGGTACCACCGCCGTGATCGGGATCTCCTACCGCCTGGCCGACGGCACCGCCCACCTGGTGACCTCCCACGGCCTGGAGAAGCCCGCCGACTCGCCCTCCTGACCAGCACGGCACAATCCGGCACAGCCCGGCACAACCCGAGGGCACCACGAGCGCCCCGCGATCCCGCAGGTCAGACGATCCGCGCCTCGATGTGGGCGAGGTGGGCGGCGAGGACGTCCTCGAGGACGGCCCGGCGGTCGGCGCCGAGGGGGCGGAGGTCGCGGGCGTAGTGGGCCGGCGCCGGGAAGCGTTCGGGGTCGGCGCCGAGCACCGCGACGCGGAACTGCTCCACGCCCTGTTCGTACTCCTCCGGGGTGATGGTGCTGATGCCCGCCTCGGAGGAGATCAGCGCGGCGAGGAGGGTCACGAGGCGGTGGTACTGCACCGGGACCTCCTCGTCGGGCAGGCCGGAGGCGCGTAGGGCCTGCAGCACCTCCTCCATCACCATCCGTGATCCAGTGCCGCCGGACCCGTAGCGTCCCCCGACAGTCCGATCGCGGACGCCGCCGACGACGGCCGGGAGGTACTGGACCACCTGCTGCGGCACGCCGCACAGTGGGGCATCGACCCGGTGCGCACGGCCGTCCTCGGTGAGAGCTGCGGCGGGCTCATCAGCGCCCTGACGGCCGTCCGGGCCCGGGAAGCCGGCGTGGAGCTCAAGGCGCAGGTCCTGGTCAACCCCGTGACCGACGTGACCGCGGCGATGTTCGAGCACGCCTCCGTCGCCGAGTACGCGTACAGCCCGAGCCGGGCCCTGCCGCTCCTGGAGTTCTTCCAGCGGCTCGCCGCCCCGCCGGGAACCGATGCCCGCGCGTTCTCGCCACTGCACGCGGACGACCTCGGCGGACTGGCCCCGGCGCTGGTGGTGGTGCCCACCCGGGACGCGGTCGCCGACCACGGCCGCCGCTACGCCGAGCGGCTGGGCGCGGCCGGCACGCCCGTGCGGCTCTCCGAGTACCCGGGCGCGCAGCACGCGTTCCTCACCCTGCCCGGCATCGAGCCGCAGGCCGTCGCGGCCCGGGCCGAAATCCTCCGGTTCCTCCGCGAGGCGCTGCTGACGGGGTGACCGACGGCGCGGCCGTTCCAGGGCAGCCCGAGGAGTCCCGGGCGCGGCAGGGCGGGGCACGGTGGGGCGCGGCGGCACCGCCCGCGCCCGCGTCTCACCGCGCGCCGATCTGCGGCCTGAACGCGCGGATCGAATCGTGCCCTTCCCGCACGACGGCGTAGCTCGACTCGGGGACGGGGTTCCAGGCCCCGGGCAGGTCGCCCAGTGGCTCGGAGACGATGATGCGGGTCTCCTCGGAGGCCCGTTGCAGGACGGGGTTGTCCGGGTGCAGGGCGCGCAGCGCCTGGACGCTGGTGCTGAAGAACAGCGACCGCGAGGCGCGCGCGCTCGAATAGCGGAACGCCCACAGCTGCGTGCCCTCGGAAACGGCCACCGTCATCTGCAGGGGCTCGGTGACGCCGTGCCGGGCCGCGGTCGCCTCGACGAAGCCGGCCATGCGCTCGACGGCGCCGGGCACGTCGTCCCGCAGCCCGAAGGTGAGCGCCAGGTGGAACATCAGCTCAGAATCGGTCGAGCCCTCGATGGAGGGGTAGAGGGAAGGATCCACGGCGAGCACCAGGTCGCGCTTGAGTCTGGGGAAGTCGTGGATCGCCCCGTTGTGCATCCAGAGCCACTGCCCGTACCGGAAGGGGTGGCAGTTGGTCTGCTGCACGGCGGTGCCGGTGGAGGCACGGATGTGGGCGACGAACATCGGTGAGCGCACGCAGTGTGCCAGCTCGCGCAGGTTCCGGTCGCTCCAGGCGGGCCCGGTCCCCCGGACGACCGCCGGTTCCGCGACGCGGTCGGGCTCGCCGTGATCGGCGGGGTACCACCCGATGCCGAACCCGTCGCCGTTGGTCGTCTCCACGCCCATCCTGGCGTGCAGGCTCTGATCGATCAGCGAGTGTTCGGGCTTGTAGAGCAGTTCCTCCAGGATGATCGGGGAACCGGAATAGGCCAGCCAGCGACACATGCGGCTCACCTTCCTCACGGGATCGCGGTGCGCAGCCCTTCGGCCGGGTCCTTCCACGGTAGGCCGAGGAGCCGGGCCGGGCACGGGGAGCAGCTCGGCAACCCGGCCGGCACCACCGCCCTACCCGTCCCTCCCCGCCCCTCCCCGGCCGGTCCCGCCGTCAGCCGGACTTGGCGGCGCGCAGGAAGTCGGCGATCAGCGCCGGGTCCTTGACCCCGCGCCGCGCCTCGACACCGCTGGAGACGTCCACGCCCCACGGCCTGGCGACCGCGATCGCGTCGGCGACGTTCGCCGGGCTCAGCCCGCCGGCCAGCAGCCACCGGCCGGCGGGCGGCTTCGCGCCCAGCGCGGACCAGTCCCACGGTTCCCCGGCGCCCGCCACCGGCGCGTCGAGCAGCAGCAGGTCCTCGCCGAAGTCCCCGGAATCGGCGCCGGCCGCCGCCGCGGCCGAGGTGGCCCGGATCAGCGGCAGGCCCAGGTCGGACAGCTCGGCGAAGGCGGCGGCCGGGTGGTTTCCGTGCAGCTGCACCGCTCGCACGCCGGTGGCGCGGACGGCGGCCCGCACGTACTCGGCCGGTTCCTCCCGGAACACGCCCACCGTCAGGACGCCCTCGGGCACCGCGTCCGCCAGTTCCCGCGCCAGCTCCGGCGACACCCGGCGCGGGCTCTCGGTGAGCACGAACCCGATCGCGTCGGCGCCGGCTTCCACCGCGGCGGCGACGTCCGCCGCGGTGCTGAGACCACAGATCTTCACGAACACGTTCCCGGACGCTCCCTACTGGACGGCGGCTGCCAGCGTACCGCCGGAAGGGCCGCCCGCCGGGGTCGGCGCGGGAACCGGTCCGCGTAGGGGCCGGGTTCGCCGGTGAAGGGGTCACGGCCGGCTTTCCAGCACCGCTCCTGCTCGCGCCGGTGGACGACGACCGGCGAGGGGGCACCCCGGGGGGAGGAGAGTCGCTTAGCTCCCCCACCTTCCGGTTCGGTGGATTCAACCCAGCGGCGGGGTCCGACAACGACGCTCGACCGTCCGCGCCCGGCGTCCACGCCCCTCCCTCACCGATACCTTTCCGACCGTCCCCATCCCCCCCTTCATCACTCTGACATTGCATCAAAATTGCCCTGAATGAAGCACTTATGTCTGATTTTTCTGTAATCGAAGAGACTGCGGAGATCGCCTGAATACCTGGCGATCCGTCACCCGGTTCGTGTTCAGATCGATACAAACCTCATGAGTTTCTCATCTCCTCCTTATGAGATCTTTATTCTCCTGATCCCTCATCAGGTCGGATTCAAAGACGACGATCCCTTGGGAGTAGCGTTGCTACGGAAGTCCCAGGCCTCATCTGCGTTCGCAGGTGGGGCCTTCACTACGCGCAGAGCCCGGCGAATAGCCGTGCTCGCCGCTCTCGGTCTCTTGGTGGAGACCGGGGTGGCGCTCAACGGGCTGACCGCGCCCCCGGCAGCCGCTGAGCCCGCCCAGCCCGCCCGGTCCACCGCCTCCTCGGTGACGGAGGCACCCGACCAGGCGTCGGCGCTGCTGGCGGCGCGGATGAACAACCGGCGGATCGAGGTGACCGGGGCCCGGACCGAGACCCTCACCCTGTGGGCCAACCCGGACGGCACCCTCAGCCAGGAGCTGTCGACCGGCCCGATCCGGATGAAGGTCGGCGAGGCGTGGGTGCCCGTCGACACCACACTGGTGGAGACCCCCGACGGGAAGGTCGCGCCCAAGGCGCACCCGGAGGGCCTGGTGTTCTCCGGCGGCGACGCCTCGGTGAAGGTCGGCGACCCGCTGCCGCCGGCCGACGCGTCGCCGACCGCGGGCGTGGCCGCGAGCGCGCGGGCCCCCCGCAGCGCCGCCGCCCCGCTCGCCGCCCCGGCGGCCGACCCGCAGGCCCCGGCTCCGGCGCAGGCCCCGACTCCGGCCGAGCGGGACCTGGTGAAGGTCGGCTCCGGTGACCGGCAGGTCGAGCTGGGCTGGCTGGGCAAGCTGCCCAAGCCGACGCTCTCCGGCTCCACCGCCACCTACACGGACGCCCGCCCGGGCGTGGACCTGGTGCTGGAGGCCACCCGCACCGGCTTCGAGCAGTACCTGATCGTCAAGAACCGCGACGCGGTGTCCCAGGCCGGCACGCTGACGCTGCCGCTGGACACCACCGGCTACCGGGTGGAGCGCCAGGAGGACGGCTCGATCCACCTCACCGACACGGCGGGCGGCAAGCCCACCGTGCGGATCCCCGCCCCGGTGATGTGGGACGCCGCCGTGGACGAGAAGTCCGGCGAGCACCTGCACCGCGGCGCGGTGTCGATGGAGCTGCGCGGCGAGGGCGCGGGCGCCGAACTCGTCTTCAGCGCGGACCCCGCGTTCCTGACCGACCCGGGCACGTCGTTCCCGGTGACCATCGACCCGGTGGTCGACGTCGGCACGAACTTCGACACCTTCGTCCAGACCGACTACAACACCGACCAGTCCTCGGCCACCGAGCTGAAGGTCGGCACGTACAACGGCGGCGCCGTCAAAGCCCGTTCGTTCCTGCACTTCCCGGGCGGCGGGTTCAACGGGAAGCAGATCATCAACGCCAAGCTGTACCTGGCCAACTTCCACTCCTTCTCCTGCAGCCCCCGCAAGTGGGAGGTCTGGGCGGCCCAGTACGCGAGCACCGGCAGCAGGTGGAGCAACCAGCCCGGCCTGATCTCCAAGTACGGGGAATCCAGCGAGACCTGGGACATCGCGGGCGACGGCGACTCGTACGACTGCTACAACTCCAGCGGCGGCTGGTGGGCGGGCGCGGACGTCACCGGCCTGGTCCAGGCCTGGGCCGGCATGGGCGCGAGCACCTACGCGCTCGGCCTGAAGGCCGCCGACGAGAACGACTCCTACGGCTGGAAGAAGTTCGAGTCGTCCGAGGGAGCCCACTCCCCGTTCCTGTCGATCACCTACAACACGGTGCCGCCGACCCCGTCGACGGTCGACGTGCTGCCCTCCCAGCAGGGCAACCCGCGCTACACCTCCTCCGCCACCCCGGTCTTCCAGGTGCTGGCCAACGACCCGGACGGCGGTGACGTCGGCGCCGACTTCGACCTGTACCGCGAAGGCGTCTTCGTCAAGCGCGCCTACAAGCAGGGCCCCAACGGCAGCTACCTGCAGGCCCGGCCGAGCGACTTCGGCCTGACCCGGCTCGACGAGGGCGTGTCCTACTCGATCGGCTCGCGGCTCTGGGACGGCCGGGTCAACTCCGGTTGGACGCCCAGCGTCACGGTGATCGCGGACACGGTGAAGCCCGGCGCACCGTTCGTCAGCTCCGCCTCCTACCCGTCGGACGGCCTGTGGCACGGCGCCGCCGGACAGGCCGGCACCTTCACCTTCACCCCGGCCGGCGGGGTCACCGACCAGATCGCCTTCGTCCACAGCCTCGACGGCGCCGCTGCGGTGACCGTCGACGCCACCGGCGCGGCGAACGCCACCATCACCCCGGCCACCGACGGCCACCACACCCTGAAGGTCCAGTCGAAGGACCGGGCGGGCAACCTGTCCGACCCGACCGTCTACTCCTTCTCGGTCGGCCAGGCCGGGCTGGTCTCCCCCATCGACGGCAGTCAGGCCGCCAAGCGCGTCAAGCTGCAGGTCGACGCCCAGACCCAGTACAAGCGGGTGGTCTACCAGTACCGGCGCGGCCCCGGCGCGACCGAGTACAACGTGCCGCTCGCCAATCTGGCCAAGGCCGACAACACCCCCGTCACCGACCCCAAGCCGCTGCTGGCCGACCTCGGCCCGCACGCCAACTGGACGGTCGTCGACACCCTCGGCAACGTCGGCGGCGTCGTCCAGATCCGCGCCCTGCTCTTCCCGCAGGACGGCTCCGGCAACGGCTACGCGACCGCCTGGAACACCATCACCGTCGACCGCAACGCCGACGGCGCGGCCGGCACCGGGATCGGCCCCGGCTCGGTCAACCTGCTGACCGGTGACTACTCGGTCGACGTCACCGACGCCGACGAGTTCGGCGTCTCGGTGAAGCGCTCCTCCTCCTCGCGCGACCTCGGGCGCGGCTGGCAGCCCCAGGGCGAGCGCCTGACGGCCAACCAGCGACAGGTCGGCTTCGACACCAACGGCTTCTCCGCCGGACAGGCCACCATCGAGCGCTCCACCGCCCGCGGCCACGACAACAGCACCGACTCGCTGCGCATCGTCGCCACCGGCCAGGACTCGTACGCCGCCATCGGTGACAACTCGATGGCCATGGGCATGAAGCCCGGCAAGACCTACCGGCTCACCGGCTGGATCTTCGTCCCGGCCGGCACCGGTCTGAACCCCGACTACGCGGACCGCGGCCTGCGTCTGGCCGGCTTCACCAGGACCTCGGCCGGCTACGCCCAGGTGACCTCCGCGAAGGCCGGGTTCACCGACGGCTGGCAGCAGCTGACGGTCGACATGGCCGTCCCGCAGGGTGCCACCGAGGCGTTCTTCCGCCTCTACAACGGGTTCTCCGGGGGCGGCAAGGAGGTCTTCTTCGACGATCTGTCGCTCAAGGAGATCGTCGCGCCGTTCGGTCCGCAGTGGTCCGGCGGCCCGGACGCGGGAACCGGTTCCGACTACCGCTCGCTGACCTTCCCCGAGTCCGACCTCGCGGAGATCAAGGGCAACGACGACACCTCGCTCACCTTCGCCAAGGGCTCCGACGGAACCTTCTTCCCGGAGCCGGGCGCGGAGTCGCTGACCCTGACCGCCCAGCCCGCCGTGGCCGGCCTGATCACCACGCCGACCACCGGACGCTGCCTGGACGTCAACGGCTCCAACACCGCCAACGGCACCGCCATCCAGACCTGGGACTGCAACACCTCCGCTGCGCAGCAGTGGATCCTGGGTGACAAGGGCTCGGTCTCCGCGCTCGGCAAGTGCCTGGACGTCCCGAACTCCTCCACCGCGGACTACACCAAGATCCAGCTGTGGGAGTGCAACGGCACCGGCGCCCAGCAGTGGGAGGTCCGCCCGGACGGCAGTCTGATGAACGCCAACTCCGGCAAGTGCCTCGACGCCCCGGACTCCGGCGGTCAGGGCACCCAGGTCACGCTGCACTGGTGCCACGGCGGTCCCAACCAGAAGTGGACCCCGGCCAACTCCGGTACCACCTACAAGCTGGCCGACCTCGACGGCAGCGTCACGGTCTTCGCCCGCGGCCTCGGCACGAGCGAGTTCCAGGTCCAGAGCGAGACGGGTCCCGAGGCGGCCTCCACCACCCGCTACGTCTACGACGTCACCGACGGCCGGGTGCTGCCCAAGCGCGCCGTCCCGACGGTGGAGCCCGGCGTGGACGACGCGGGCGGCTGCCTGGCCGGTGCGCTGCCGCGCGGCTGCGAGGCGATGGACTACGACTACGCCGTCACCACGACGGCGGTGGCCGGGACCCCCGGTGACTTCACCGACCGGATCCGCTCGGTGAAGGCGTGGTCGTGGAACCCGGTCACGTCCAAGCAGGAGGCCGTCGAGGTCGCGCACTACGCGTACGACGAGCGCGGCCGGCTGGTGCAGGTCTGGGACCCGCGTCTGGCGCAGCCGCTGAAGACCACCTACAGCTACGACGCCGACGGCCGGGTCACCCGGATCGGTGCCGCGGGTGAGCTGCCGTGGAACTTCGACTACGGCAAGGCCGCGGCCGACCAGGACCCGGGGCGCCTGCTGAAGGTCCGCCGGGCCTCTCTCGCCCAGGGCAGCAAGGACCAGGTCAGCGGTGAGGTCGCGACCAGCGTCGTCTACGAGGTGCCGCTGACGGTCGGCGCGGGCGGTCCGTACGACCTCGCGGGTGCGGACGTCGCCAAGTGGGCGCAGCTGGACGCTCCCACCGACGCCACCGCCGTGTTCGGACCGGAGGACGACCCGGGCACCAACACCGCCACGGCGGTCAAGCCGGGCAAGGACGGCTACAAGCCGGCCGCGGTGCACTACCTCAACGCCTCCGGCAACGAGGTCAACACGGCGAGCCCATCGGTCACTCCCGGGGGTGACATCGACACCACCGAGTACGACCGCTACGGCCACGCCGTCCGTTCCCTGGAGGCCACCAACCGGGCGATCGCGCTGGGGACCCACCCGGAGACCGCGCGGTTCGTCGAGGAGCTCGGCCTGCCCGCCGCGTCCGCGGACCGGGCCCGGCTGCTCGACTCCCGCACCACCTACACCGCCGACGGCCTCGACGTCCTGGAGACCCTCGGCCCGCTCTACCGCGCCAGCCTCGCCGAGGACATCGCCGCCGGCACCAACCCGGCGACCGTCACGGTCGAGGGCGAAAGCATGCCCCGCCTCGGTACGACCGCCCAGGTCATCACCCAGAACGGCGACGGCAGCTGGGTCGGCGGAGGCGGCTGGTCCGGCAACGCCCAGGTGATGCTCCTCGGCAAGAAGGCCGGCGACAGCGCCTCGTTCCGGGTCACCGTCCCGGAGGAGGGCAAGTACCTGCTCTCCGCCAAGATGACCAAGGCCATCGACTACGGCATCGTCAAGTTCGTTCTCGACGGCACCGACGTCACCGGCAGCTTCGACGGCTACAACAACGGCGTCACCACCACCCCGTGGTCCGCCGGCGCCCCGGTGCAGCTGGCCCGCGGCGACCACCAGCTCGACCTGGTCGTCACCGGCACCAACCCGGCGGCCGGCTCGCCGTACTTCCAGGCGGGCATCGACACCCTCACGCTGACCAAGACGACGGTCAACCCCTCGCTCGCCGCCGGCACGTCGGTGGTGGCGCGGGACCACAACACCAGCACCTACGACGAGGGGAAGCCGGACGGCAAGGCCTACCACCTGGTCACCACGGCCACGGACGGTGCCCGGATCGAGGGTTACGCCGACGACGTCGAGCTGCGGGTCACCAGGACCGGGTACGACACGCCGATCGGCGGGACGTCGGGCTGGGTGCTGAAGACCGCGACGTCGGTGACCACCGACGCGCTGGGCGCGAAGCTGACGTCCACGGTCAAGTTCGACGCCTCCGGGCGGGCTCTCGAATCCCGTAAGCCGGGTTCGAACGGTTCGGACGCCGGGACGGTGAAGTCGGTGTTCTACACCGCCGGCGCCAACCCGGACGACGCCCTGTGCGCCAACCGTCCCGAGTGGGCGGGTCTGCCCTGTGTCACCGGGCCGGGCGGTGCGATCACCGGTGCGGACGCGACGCGGATGCCGACCACGCTGCCGGTGAAGCGGGTCACCCGCTACTCGCCGTTCGGTGAGCCGGAGGAGACGACCGAGACCAACGCGGGCAAGTCCCGCAAGACGGTCACCACGTACGACGGCGCGGACCGGATCACCTCCACCGAGATCACCTCGGACGAGGGCAAGCCGCTGCCGAAGGTCACCACCGAGTACGACCCGGCCACCGGCGACATCGTGAAGACGACCGCCGGCGGCAAGTCACTCGTGCGTGTGCTCGATTCGCTGGGTCGGCTGATCTCCTACACGGACGCCGACGGCGGCACCACCACCTCGGAGTTCGACAAGTTCGGCAAGCCGGTGAAGGTCAGTGACCCGACCGGGTTCACCACCTACACCTACGACCGCGCGAAGGAGCCGCGCGGACTGGTCACCTCGGTCAACGACAGCGTCGCGGGTGAGTTCACCGCCAAGTACGGTCCGGACGGCCAGCTCGTCGAGCAGACCTACCCCGGCGGGATCGTCCGCAAGGACACCACCAACGCCGTCGGCGAGGCCACCAGCCGCACCTACACCCGGACCTCCGACAACAAGGTCATCTGGGCGCAGAGCGCCGACATCTCCACCCAGGGCCAGGTGGCCAAGGACACCAGCTCCACCGCCACCCGCTCCTACCAGTACGACCGGCTCGGCCGGCTGGTGAAGGCCGAGCAGTCCACGGTCGCCACCGGCTGCGTCACCCGCCAGTACGCCTTCGACGCCCACTCCAACCGCCTGTCGAAGTCGACCGCCCCGCGCGGCGAAGCCGGCGAGTGCAGCACGGCCGGGGCGGTCGCCGAGAACCACACGTACGACAGCGCCGACCGCCTGACGGATGCGGGCTTCGTCTACGACGCCTTCGGGCGCACGGTGAAGACCGCGACCGGCGCGACCAACACCTACTGGGCCAACGACCGGGTCGCCGCCCAGGAGAAGGGGGACACCAAGCAGGAGTGGGCCGTCGACGCCGCCCACCGCCTGACCGCGTTCACCACCAGCAAGAAGCAGGCCGACGGTACGTGGGCCAACGCCACGTCGAAGCTGAACCACTACGGCGACGACAGCGACGAGGTCCGCTGGACGATCGAGGACACCACCCAGGGCACCCTCACCCGCAACGTCTCGGGCCCCGACTCCGACCTGGTCGCCACGACCAGCAGGACGGGTGATGTCCAGCTCCAGCTCACCAACCTGTTCGGCTCCGTCGTCATCACCACCGACACCGCGCTGACCACACCCAAGGTGCTGGACTTCGACGAGTTCGGCATCCCGCAGGACGGCCAGGAAGCGGTTCGCTACGGCTGGCTGGGCGGCAAGCAGCGCTCCGCCGAGGCCCAGGACGGCGACATCCTCATGGGTGCCCGCCTCTACAGCCCGGCGCTGGGCCGCTTCCTGCAGATCGACCCGGTGCCCGGCGGCAACGCCAGCGCCTACGACTACTGCACCGGCGACCCGGTCAACTGCACCGACCTCGACGGCAACTGGGGCATGCCCAAGTGGCTGAAGAAGACGGTCGAGGTGGTCGCCAAGGTCGCCGAGGTCGCTTCCAACATCCCCGGTCCGGTGGGCGCGATCGCGGCGACGGTCTCGGCCGTCTCCTACGCCGCGACCGGCAACTGGGCGAAGGCCGCCGAGATGGCCGTCACGGCCGTCGCACAGACGGTCGGTGCCGGCCCCGTGGTGAAGGCGGTGGCGGTCGGGATCAAGTGCACCCGGGCCGCCACGAAGGCCGCGCAGGTGGTGCAGAAGGCCAAGGTGGTCTACCGGTACGCGCGGATCCAGAACTACGAGGCGAAGGCCCGGTACGCCAGCAAGTTGGCGGACAAGTACAACGGCGGCAGAAGCCGGGTGTTCTACACGGGCAAGAAGACCAGGTGGCAGTGGGATCTTCGTGGTGCGACCCACACCATTAAGCTCGGCGGCGGAAAGAGCCAGAAGGTCCCGACGCCGCACAAGGTGCCGAGCTACCCCAACTCCCGGGCGCCGAGCGGCTGGGGCAAGTTCGACCGGAACGCCACCAGCCCGATGGGCTGGCGTGACATCCACAAGGTGCAGCGTTACCTGAAGAAGGAGGCGAGGAAGAAGAAGTGAGAGCGCGATTCACCAGCCTGAAGCAGTGGGAGGCCCCGGGTGACTACTCGGACGTCGATCTCCCGGACGGCGGCTTCCTCGATCTCCACAACGACTTCGGACTGCTCGGGGTCGCCATGCTGGGCTACCCGAAGTCGACCGTGCGGCTGGAGTTCGGACACCCGGCCCGTGGGCGCTTCGCGCTGGAGTTCCACGACGTCGGTGAGCTGGTCATGCAGCAGACCGTGACGAGTTCGGACGGCTGGCACGGTCAGCCCGATGACGAGCCGGAGGGGATCGACTCGATCACCTACTACGAGTACGGCGCAGAGCTGCCACCGGTCTTCGAGGTCCAGGCACCTTCGCTCCGGTTGAAGTTCCGCGCCTGGGAGGTGGCGCTGCGTCCGCTCGCGGCGTAGCACCGGCTCCCGGTGGAGGACCGGCCCCTGCGACCGACCGTCAGGTCGGTCGCAGGGGCTTTCCCGTCTGTTGCCCGCCGTCAGACTCTTCGGATTTCTTCGGATGCGCACCGAGGCCGTCCTCCGAACGGGTGGGTCCGAACGTGTACAGCAGGGGCGGTGAGTCGCCGCACCCGCAGGTCCTCCGGCCAACGACACCGTCCCTCGACGAACTGCCCGAACCGAGTGCTCCGCGACCACGCACCTGATCGTCTCCATCGTGCAAGGAGTCCTGACCATGCGGACGTTCATCATCGACCTGACCGAGCGCACCCTCGCCACCTACGCCGTGACGTTCCTGGGCCTGCTGCTGGCCGACAACTTCGACCTGACCTCGATCGGTGCGCTCAAGGCGGCAGCGGTGGCCGCGCTGCCGGCCGCGCTGAGTGTGCTCAAGGGGGCGGCGGCGAAGCGCGTCGGCGACCCGAGTTCGGCCGCGCTGCTGGTCCGCGGGCGCGACTGACCGGCGCGGCTCGCGTGCGCGGTGCGGGGCGCGGTGCCGTTCGGCGCCCCGCAGACGGCCCCTGGCGGGTCCTGGGAGGATGGGGCGACGACATCGACTTCCGCCGGCCACTCGTGACTCGCTGGAGGGTCTGGCCCTCGGGGACGGATTCGGGGAGCGCTGGTTCCCCCTCTTCCGTACGCCCCGGGAGGCGTTCGGCCGGATCAGGGCCCGCCGGATCCCCGAGGAGGCGCCATCGGCGGGGTAGGGGCGCCGACCCGCTCGCCGCGTCGTTCAGCGCCTGGACCGGCGCCCCTTCGCGGGGGAGGACGGCTCGCCGGGAGTGTCGGGGGCACGGGCGCCGTCCCGGTCGGCGTCGTCCTGGTCCGGGTCCCGGTCGCCGACCGTCACATGGGCGAGGCCCGGGCATTGGATCGCCCCGGTGTCCGTGAGCGGGATGCGTCCCGGGCCGCCACGTCCCCAGATCATCCCGCCGTCACCGCCCCGCCCGCTCCGAACGAGGTGAACGTCCACCCGGTCGCGGTCCGGCCCTGCCGGGCGCTGGCGCGGGCCGTCTGATCGCTGGTCATACCGGCGATCCTCCCCGCCCCGGGGCGCCGTTCGCCTGAGTACCGGTACTCAACTCCGCCCGGGGACTTCTCCGGAGCGGTACCGGGCCATCGACCCGCCGGGAAGGGGGTTTCGCGTTCCGGCCGCCGCCGGTCCCCCGTCCGGCCGAGCGCGCGGGCGGGTGGGCGTACGCCGGTTGTCCGCCGCTCTCCGGTGCGCCTACCCTGCTGCTGTGTCCTCGTCAGCGCGGGGTTCCGCGACCACGACCTATGTGCACGGAAAGCTGCCCGGGGCGGTGCCGGTGCTCGGGCACCTGCCCGTGCTGGCCCGGGACCCGGCGCGGTTCCTGGGGCGGCTGCACGCGTACGGCGACCTGGTGGAGATCCGGCTGGGGACGTACCGGCTGGTGGTGCCCTGCCATCCGGAGCTGCTGCGGCAGGTGTACGCCGACGACCGCACGTTCGACAAGGGCGGGCCGATCTACGGCCGCTTCCGGGAGATCCTCGGCAACGGGCTGCCCACCTGCGCCCACCCCGACCACCGGCGCCAACGCCGGATGCTGCAACCGGAGTTCCGGCCCGAACGGCTGGCCGCCTACGCCGAGGTGATGAGCCGGGAGGCGGCGCTGCTGGCCGGCTCCTGGCGGCACGGCGAGGTGGTGGACGTCTTCCCCGCCTGCTACCGCTTCACCCTGCGGGTGGTGACCCGCACGCTGCTCGGCACCGAGGTGCCGGACGCGCTCGCCGAGCGGCTGCAGCGCTCCTTCGAGACCGCCTTCGCCGGGGCGCTGCGGCGGCTCTGGATGCTGCCCGCGGGCCCCGGCTACCGGAGGGCGGTCCGTACGCTGCGGCAGACCGTCGCCGACCTGGTGCGCGACCACCGCGCGCACGGCCCGGGCCGCACCGACCTGCTGGCCGGGCTCGTCGCCGCCCGCGACGAGGACGGCTCGACGCTCTCCGATGCCGAGCTGCACGACCAGGTGGTCGCCATGCTGCTGGCCGGCACCGAGACCACCGCCTCGCAACTCTCCTGGACAATGCGGCTGTTGACGGCCCACCCGGAGGCCCTGGCCGCCGTACGGGCGGAGGTCGACGCCGTGCTGCCGGACGGTGGGCCCGCCGGGTGGGGCGACCTGCCGCGGCTGTCCGCCACCACCCGGGTCCTGACGGAGGCCCTGCGGCTCTACCCGCCCGGCTGGGTGCTGCTGCGCACCTGCGCCCGTGAGACCGAGCTGGGCGGGCGCGTCCTGCCGCGCGGCAGCCAGGTGCTGGTCAGCCCGTACGTCGCCCACCACAATCCGCGGATCTTCGCCGACCCGGCCCGGTTCGACCCGGACCGCTGGCTGCCCGAGCGGGCCGCCGCCCTGCCGCGCTGGGGGTTCGCCGGGTTCGCCAACGGCCCGCGGCAGTGCCTCGGCGCCGACTACGCCCGGGCCGAGGCGGCGATCGCGCTGGCAACCCTGCTCGCCCGCTGGCATCCGGCGCCGGCGCCGGGCCGACGCGCGGACGACCACCCGATGCGGCTGACCACCGTCCTGCGGCCGCAGCGGCTGCACCTGCGGATGCTCGACCGGGAACGCTCCCGGCCGACGGCGGACGGCAACTGACGCACCGCCCGGAACCGGCCACCGTCGGGCGGGCCGTTGTCGGACGTCTCCCCTAGCGTCCTGGGCATGACTCCTGTGAGCGCAACGACACCGGTCACCGCCACCGCCCCTGCCTCCGCCCACCGGGACGGCGGCGGGCACCCCGCCCTGGACGGCGCGCCCGTCGCCCGTCTCACCGGCACCCTGCGCGAGGCGCTGCTCGGGCTGGCCGCCCGGCTCGACCCGGCGGGTGCGGCGGCCGATCCCGACTGGGCGGTCTGCGCGGCGCTGCGGCTGGTGGTGGCCGGGGCCTACGACACCGCCGAACCCGGCGAGGAGCCGGGGCTGCTGTACGTCACCCCGCCGGTGGCCGAGCTGGGCAGCCGGCCGGTGTGGCTGGAGCGGGCGCGGCCGGGCGGACCGGTGACCGCCAGATTTCCGGCCGACCGCTGCTGACGCACCACGGCCGGCCCGGCACCGGTGGCCGACCGCTGCCGGCCGGCCACCGCCGAGGGCCTCAGGCCTTCTTGACCACGCTGGACTTGAGCTGCATGGCGCCGAAGCCTTCGATCCGGCAGTCGATGTCGTGGCCGTCGACGCCGTCGACCAGCCGGATGTTGCGCACCTTGGTGCCGGCCTTGATGCCGGAGACGCTGCCCTTGACCTTGAGCGCCTTGACGACGGTCACGGTGTCGCCGTCGTTCAGGACGTTGCCGACCGAGTCCTTGATCACCCGCTCGCCGGACGCGGCCTCGCCGCCGCCGGTGGCGGGCTCCCACTCGTGGCCGCACTCCGGGCAGACCATGAGGGCGTCCATCTCGTAGGTGTACTCGCCGGAGCACTTCGGGCAGGCGGGGAGGTTGTCGCTCATGTGATCAGACTATCCAGTCGTTCGAGTAGGGGTTACCGAGGTCAGCGAAGGCAGGCGGGGGCGGCGGAGGCCGGCGGCCCGGTGGCGGCGCCCCGCGCCCGCAGGTGGGTGCGGGCGTGGGCGATCGCCTCGGGGGTGGTCGCGAAGACGTGGCCGTCGGCGCGCAGCGCGTCGAGGGTGCCGAGGGCGTCGAGGGGGCGATGGTGCTCGTCCCGGACGCCGGAGACCAGGACGAGCGTGCCGCGGCGGCGCAGCCGGCCGATGGCGTCGCCGAGGACGGTGGCACCGCTGGCGTCGATCGCGCTGACCCGGGACATCCGCAGGATGACGACGTCGACCTCGGCGGCCTCGGTGAGTTCCAGCAGGAAGCGGTGCGCGGCGGCGAACACCAGCGGTCCGTCGATCCGGTAGGCGACGATGTGCTCGGCGAGCAGCGCCTGCTCCTCGTCGTGGTGGTCGGCCGGCGGCAGGTCGGCGTGCAGCGGGACCTGCTCGACCCTGGCCGCCCGTGCGACCGCGGCGAGCGCCAGCACGCCGGAGACGAGCAGGCCGACCACGACCGCGGTGACCAGGTCGAAGGCCAGGGTGGCGGCGGCGGTGAGCAGCAGGACGGCGGCCTCGCCGCGCCCGGTCCGGGCGAGCGCCCGCAGCGAGCCGACCTCGACCATCCGCACGGCGGTGGCCAGCAGGACCCCGGCCAGGGCCGCGAGCGGGATCCCGGCGACCAGCGGGGCGGCGGCGAAGACGATCACCGCCAGGACCGCGGCGTGGACGAGGGCGGAGAGGCGCGACACCGCGCCGGAGCGCACGTTCACGGCCGTGCGGGCGATCGCGCCGGTGGCGGCGACCCCGCCGAACAGCGGCGCGGCCAGGTTGGCCAGACCCTGGCCGAACAGCTCGCGGTCGCTGTCGTGCCGCTCCGAGACGCTCATGGCGTCCGCGGCGGTCGCGGACATCAGGGACTCCAGCGCGGCCAGTGCCGCGACGGCGAACGCGGAGGGCAGCAGGGCGGGGACGGCCGGGAGGTCGAGGAAGCCGAGCGAGGGCGCCGGGAGTCCGGCGGGCAGATGGCCGATGGTGGCGACCGGCAGGCCGGCGGCCCCCGCGGTGACGGTCGCGGCCACGACGGCGACCAGCGAGAAGGGCACGGCGGGTCGCAGCCGGGCGCCGATCAGCGTCACCGCCGCCACCGCGAGGGCCAGGCCGAGCGCCGCCCAGTGCGGCGACGCGGCGAAGGCGCGCACCGCCCGCGCGGCGACGACGGCGGGGTTGTCGCCGTCCGGCTTGCTCACCCCGAGTGCTCCGGGCACCTGCTGGAGGGCGATGACACCGGCGATCCCGAGGGTGAAGCCCTCCACCACCGGCACCGGGACATAGGCCATCCACCGGCCGGCCCGGGCGAGCGCGAGGGCGACGAGGATCACACCGGCGAGCAGCCCGACGGTCAGGACGCCGCCGGTCCCGTAGCGGGCGATGATCGGTACCAGGACGACGGTCATCGCCCCGGTCGGCCCGGACACCTGGAGGTTGGAGCCGCCGAAGAGCGCGGCGAGCGCGCCGGCGATCACGGCGGTGGCCAGCCCCGCCTCGGCGCCGGCGCCGGAGGAGATGCCGAACCCGAGTGCCAGCGGCAGCGCGACGATCGCGACCGTCACCCCGGCGAGCAGGTCCTTGCGGGGCGAGCGCCCCATGGTGGCGATGGTCTCCCGGTTCGGCAGTACGGCGCGCAGCCGGCCGGGAACGGAGGCGGTGATGTTCACCCTGCCTCCCTCTTGCTCGTCCTCACCGGTGTTCTTCCTCTTCCTCACCGGCCTGCGGCAGGTCGGTGCCGATCCAACGGCACGCCAGCATGTATGAACATGAAGAATTTTTCAAGTCGCTGATTCGGCATGCGCCGGATCCGGACAGTAGCGACCGGACTGGCGGCCGACGCCGCGGCTCAGCGGCGGTGGCGGCCCCGGTGGCGCGCGGGCGGGACCGCGCCCGGCGCCGGGGCCGGGAGGAAGAGCCGGGCGGCCTCGCGGCCGAGGTTGACGCCGATGGCGAGCGCCATGGCCATGGCGCAGGCGTGGGCGACGCCCCGCAGGCCGGTCACCGCGTCCCCGCGGACGAAGGCGAGCAGGGCGAAGTAGAGCACCGAGCCGGGCAGCAGCGGCCCGAGGGCCGCCGACACGTGCGGGAGCGCGGAGGTGCCGCGATGGCGGGCCATCACCTGGCCGGCCAGGCCGACCAGCCCGGCGGCCAGGGCGGCGGCGGCGACCGGCTGCTGGCCCGCGCCGACCAGCACGCCGTAGGTCGTCCAGCCGGCCGTGCTGTTCAGCAGCACCGCGGGCAGCGCACCCGGTTCGGTGTTCAGCATCACCGCGAAGGCCAGGGTGACCAGCACGGCCGCCACCAGTTGCAGCGGCGGGTTCGAGGCTCCGACCGGAAGATCGCGGGCCGCGAGGTCCGCGCCGTGGTTGATGCCGACGTAGAGCACGGCCGTCACCCCGATCACCACGCCGGTCATCATGTACAGCGCTTCGAGCATGCGGGCGGCGGCCGTCAGGTAGCAGCCCGCGAGTCCCTCCTGCGCCGCGGCGACCAGCCGCCACCCCGGCAGCAGCGCGTAGAGCCCGCCGGTGATCACCGCCGAGCCACGCAGGTGCAGGCCGTTGAAGGAGAGCAGGATGCCGATCAGCGCGGCCGGCGTCGCGGCCAGCACGAACTGGTAGAACTCCGGGAGGTCGTGACGGGCCACCAGTACGGCGAGCCGGTCGCCCACCAGGGCCGCGACGAAGGCGCTCGCGAACACCAGTCCGGCCCGGGCGTCGGTGCGGCCTCCGACCAGCACGGTGGCCGCCCCGGCGAGCAGCCCGCAGGACAGCGCGACCAGCCACCCCGGGTAGCGGTGGCCGGACCGGAGCCCGGCCGCGAGCCGGCGGTGGGCCTCCTCGACGTCGATCCCGCCCGCCGAGATCCTGGTGACCAGCCGGAAGAGCAGCGCGAGGCGCGCGTAGTCGCCGGACGGCCGGCGTACGGACCGCTCCACCGTCAGCGGCGGCTCGGCCGGGCCCGGCCGGTAGGAGACGGCGACCCGGGTGAACGTGACCTGCGGGTCGCACGGGTGGACGCCGTAGGCGCGCGCCACCGCGAGCATCGCCGCCTCGACGTCCTCCGCCGCCTCGCCGCTGGCCAGCAGCAGTTCCCCCACCAGCAGGGCGAGGTCGAGCACCGCCGCCACCTCGGCCGGATCCGGCCGGTCCTCGCCGGGGAGGTCGGGGAGCAGCGGGCGGGCGGCGGTGGGCATGCGGAGCAGCGGGAGCATCCGGTCCGGCCAGGAGGTCGCCCCCAGGCCGGTGACGGCCCGGCCGTCCATCGGGGTGCGGGCCTGGAGCGGCACCTTGTCCGGCCGCGCCGGCAGCCGGGACGGGCCGGCCGGACCGGCCGCGCCGGCGGGTCGGGAAGGGTCGACTGGTCCGCCGGGCTCGGCGCGTGGGCCCAGCTGTTCGTGTTCCGGCATTGCCGCTCCCTGGCCGTCACCCCCCATGGAGTCGCCCAGTGTATGCGAACGACTACCCGGTGCGACCGTCCGGTGAACGCGCCGCGCGTGCGCAGGCGCACCGGGGTGGAGTGAGGGCGGACCGTTCGCGCCGGTCAGGTCGGGACGCGCCACGGACACCGCCGTCACCACCCCGGACAGCGGCCTTCCGGCAGGCCTTCCGGAGGGCCTGCCGGAGGACCTGCCGGCGGGCCTTTCAGACGAGCAGACGGCCGTCCCTGGCGACCACCCGGCCGGCCCGGACGACGAGGTCGCGCGGCGGGAGGTCGACGACGACCTGCGGGAGGCACTCGCCGTCCACCAGCAGGAAGTCGGCGGGTGAACCCGGCCGCAGGGTGACGCGCGGCAGGTCGAGCAGGTCCGCGCCACCGTCGGCGGCGAGCGCGAAGCAGTCGGCCAGCTCCCGGTCGGTGCGCGCGTCCGTGGTCCAGCCGAGCAGGTGGGCGCGGTGCAGCATGTCGGCGTTGCCGTAGGGGCTCCAGGAGTCGCGCACGCCGTCCGAGCCCAGACCCACCCGCACGCCGCGCGCCTGGAGCTCGCGGAACGGCAGCACCTGGTGCGCGGAGGGAGCGACGGTGGTGAGGCCGACGCCGGCCTCGGCCAGCCGGTCGGCGAGCTCGGCGAGCCGGTCGCCGGCCAGCTCCGGGACGCAGAAGGCGTGGCTGACCACCACCCGGCCGGCCAGGCCCGCGGCCCTGGTCCGGGCGATGATGTCGCGCAGCGGGTCGAGGCCGCGCCCGCCCCGGTCGTGCAGGTGGACGTCCAGCCGCAGGCCGTGACGTTCGGCCAGGTCGAAGACGAGGTCGAGCTGGGCGGGGCCCTCGCCGTCGGGCCCGCCGTCGAAGCCGGCCGGGTCGATGCCGCCGACCGCGTCGATCAGCCCGCTCGCCGCCGCCTCGGCCAGCAGTTCCCCCGCGCCGGGCGTCCGGCGCACGCCGTGCTGGGGGAAGGCGACCAGCTGGACGTCCAGCGCCCCGGCCAGCCGTTCGCGCGCCTCGGCCAGCCCGGTCACCCCGGCCAGCCCGTAGGCGGGGGCGACGTCGACGTGCGCCCGCACGGCCCGGGTGCCGGAGGCGACGGCGTGGGCCAGCAGCCGGTGGGCGCGCTCGGCGAGCGGGGTGCGCTGGTGGTGGTGGAGGTCGACGTCGCCCCGGACGTACTCGGGCAGCGAACCGGCCGGGCGCCGGCTGTACCAGGGCTCGCCCCAGGCGGTCTTGTCCGGGTGGATGTGCGCGTCCACCAGGGTGGGCAGCGCGATCCGGCCCCCGCCGTCGACGACGGTCGGCTCGGCGCCCTCCGGCAGGCGCTCGACCAGCACGCCGTCGACGGCGAACAGGTCGACGGACCGCTCGGCACCGTACGGTCGGACGTTGCGGAAGACGGTGGCGGCGGTTCCGGCCATGGGGAGTCAACCCTCTCTGCGTGCATGGTCGCTGCGGTGGTTCCGGGGTCGCCACGGAAGGCGGTCCGTCCACGGAGTGTCCGACGACCGTCCAACTGGCGAAACATCCCACCTTTTCTTGCAACAGTCTGTTTATCATCCCCGGGTCCCCCCGTTCCCCACCCGGAGCCACCCGCGCATGACCACGCCGCCCACCGCCCAGTCCTCCCGACCGCATCCGCTGCACGCGCTGCGGGCGTCCGCCTTCGCCATCGGGGCGCTGCTCCTGCTGGCCGGGATCGGTGTGCTGGTCCACCAACCCCTGCTGATCCCGCCGGTCGCCGCCAGCGCGGCCCTGGTGCACGGCGCGCCCGGGCTGCCGATCTCCCAGCCGCGCAACGTGGTGGGCGGTCAGCTGCTCGCCGCGCTGATCGGCTACGGCACCCTCGCGCTCACCGGCAGCACCGCCTGGGGCGCGGCGATAGCCGCCGGACTCGCGCTGGGCGCGATGATGCTCTGCCACCTGTCGCACTCCCCGGCCGTCGCCAGCGCCGTGGTCGTGGTGCTCCAGGCCCCGCACGCCTGGCCGTTCCTGCCGCTGCTCGTGCTCTCCACCGTCCTGCTGGTGGCGATCGGCCTGCTGCCGGGCCGGATCGGCGGGCATCCGGTCCGGTACCCGCTTTCCTGGTGACGGCGGAAGCGGGGGGTCATCCGATCGGATGACCCGCTTGTCCGCCGGCCGGCTCCCGCTGCCCGTCGCCGTCCTCCCGGCCCCTCCGGGCAGCTGAGGCGCCTGGCCGATTCCCGGGTCGTTGGGAGAGGATGCCGTCAACGGGAACAGGGGGGCGGTCGATGGAGTACGAGCGCGAACTGGTGCGGCGGGCAAGGGAAGCGGCCGTCGCGAACGGAGGGTCCGTGCTGGCGACGGCCCAGTGGCTGGGGAGGGAGCTGGGACTGCCCGGCGCCCCCGGGGAGGACGTCGCGGACCGGCTCGGCACCCTGCGGTCCATCGTCTGGCAGGCGTTCCGGATCACCGGCGGGCAGGCCATCCTGATCATGGCCTGGTCCGGGCTGGGGAGGGACGGCCGGCTCGACGAGGACGGGCTGGAACGGGAGGTCGGGCGGCTGCTGCCGCGGACCGGGGACCTCGACCACGGCGCCGTCGACCGGGACCGGTTCGCGCACCGGATGCCCCGGCGGATGCTGCTCACGGCCACCCAGGACGACCTCCCCGTGCACCTGCCGGGCGAGTCCCGGCTCGTGTCCTACGGGCACTCCCGGCTCCTGGTGCTGCGCGGCCGGGCCACGGGCCCGGACGGCGACGGCGCCCTGCTGGACGTCGAGTTCCAGGCCGTCCGGGGGATGCGGGTCCGGCCGCTGTACCGCGACCTCGTCATCGACCGCGCCCCCGGATCCCCCGCACCGGAGGCGGACGCCGAGGCGGTGGCCGCGATGGACGCGCTGCTGGGCCCGGATCCCGGCGGCCACGACCACCGGCTGCTGCTGGCCGACCGCGACGGGCGGGACTTCGTGGTCTGCCACCGCTTCCGCGTGCACCGGCTGGACCCCTCGGAGGCCACGGCATGACCCAGGACGGGAACACCCCGGAACCGCCGGCCCGCAGGCGCCGGCCCACCCTCGAGGAGATCTTCGAGGAGGACGACCGGAACGAACGCGCCACGGTCCGGGCGCTGCGGGAGTTCGCCGCGCGGCACGACGGCTCGGTCCACCGGACGCTGCGCGAGATGGCGGCCCGGCAGAACTGCGCGTGCGGCCCCGTGGAGAAGGCGGACGAGATCCTGATGCAGCTCGGGCTCGCCTTCGACCTGGACCCGGTCGACGCCGCGCGCGCCGCCTGCTGGAGCGGCCTCGGGCTCGGCGGCACCGTCTCCGACGCCGAACTCGCGGAGGCGGTCGGAACGCGGTTCGTCGCCCGACCCGAGCACCTCCGGTTCGGTTCCTCGGACTTCTGGAGGACGGCCGGGCGGCAGGCCCGGACCAGGACGCCGCTCGGCGGCGAGGACAGCGCGAGCGGTCCGCCGGGCGAACCGCTCATCGTGCTGGACCGCAGCACCCGGCTGCGCTCGTACACGGCCGAGGACCGCCGGCTCGTGCTGCAGAGCGGGGACGGCCGGCCCGGGTTCGGCCGGCTGGAGGTCGAGTTCCGGGACGTCCGGGAGATGACGGTCCTGCCGGAGTACGACGACTCGCTCACGGTCACCGAGGAGCCGGGGCCCGGGCCGTACCGGCACTTCCTGCTGGCGGGCGGCCGAGGAGGCCGGGGAGCCGTCCACTGCGCGTCCGTGCACCTCTACCACTCCGAGCCCGCGGGGGCCGGCCGCGAGGGGGACGAGCCACCGGACCCCTGGGGGACCTGACCGGCGCACCCGCGTGCGGGCCGGGGAGGCGCTCCCGGCCCGCACGGCGACGGTCCCCGGTGATCGTGGGAACGAGGCGGGGTACTACGCTGACGGCGATGGGACGTACGTCAACGAACGTCCTCGACAAGGGGGGCTGGGGATGACTCCGCTCGGGCTCGATGTGGCCGTCTGGTGGTGGGTCGCGCTGCTGGCGACGGGGGTGTACCTGTGCGTCATGGTGCCGCACATGCCGACCCCCGGGTACCGCGTGCGGACCGCGCTGGCACCCGTCGCCATGGTGCTGTTCGGGCTGGCGAGCTACGCGGCGAAGCAGATGGAGCCGGCCACCGTGCTGGCGATGTACACCTCGGCGGTGCTGGTCTTCCCGCTGGGGGCCGTCGGGCACCGCAGGAAGCTGGCGCAACGCCTGATGGCGGCCGAGGAGGCGGGCGAGTCCGAGGACGGGACCTGGCCGATGGCCATGGTGGCGCAGACCTTCCTGGCCTGCGTGGTGATGATCACGGCCTACTTCCTGGTCAAGCCGTAGGCGCTCTCTTTCGGCTCATGCCGGGCGGCGGAGGGACGCGGCGGCGGGCAGAGTGGACCGCGTGCGCGATCATGCTCCACTGATGCGGCGGCGGGCCGTCCTGGTCGGCGGGCTCGGCGTGGCGCTCGGCGCCGCCTGCGGCTGCTCCAACAGCGGCTCGAACGGTGCCGGCTCCCGGGAAGGCGCCACGGCGCCCACCTCGCCGGCTCCCCCGGGCCCGGCCGGCGCGCCCACGACCACACCCCTGCCGACGGCCTCCGCCACCCTGCCGACGGCCACGCCCTGGCGCCCCGGGCCCGGCGAGGTGCAGCCGGACGTCAAGCTGCGCGCGGTCGAGCTGATCGAGGCGCTGGGCACCTGGGGCCCGGGCGGGCAGGGACCGGCCGCGGCCCGGGAACGGGTGGCGGCCCTCGGACTCCCGCCGCAGCTCGCCGACCAGGCGGGACCGCTGCTGCCCGCCGACGCCGAGGCGGTGGTGGAGGTGATCGACGCCCAGTACGGCGGCATCCTCGCGGACTCGGCGAGCGTCCTGGTGGTGTGCCGCCAGTGGTCCGCCACCGGTTCCGCCGTCACCGCCGGCGGGACGACGGTGGACGTCCGGCTGACTGCGGCGAGCCCCCGCTGGACGGTCACCGCGCTCCATCCCGCCGATCCGGGGCCCGCCGCGCCGCAGCTGCCGGCGCTCGCCGGCCGGGTGCTCGCCGAACCCCGGATCGTCCTGCCGCCGGCGGCCGTCGCGGACCTGCGCAGCGGCTCGGTCCACGACAGCGTGCTGCAGGCCATGCTCACCCTGGCCGGCCCCTACTCCTTCCAGGTCAGCGTGGTCCGCTCGGGCCACCCGCTGAACGTGTTCGGGACCGACCGGCCCAGCGACCACCCGGCCGGCCGGGCCTTCGACACCTGGCAGATCGACGGCCACGCCGTGGTCGACCCGGCCACCCCGCGCGACCTGGTCGAGGGTTTCATGCGGGCCGCCGCCGCGGCCGGCTCCTACAACGTCGGCGGGCCGCTGCTGCCGGCGGGCGGTGCGACGGCCAACCAGTTCTTCACCGACGACACCCACCACGACCACGTGCACGCGGGCTTCCTGAGCTGATCCACGGGCGCCCGGACGGTCCGTGAGGCCCCGGACGCCCCGTCAGACCTCGGCCGGACCGTCGGCGGACGGCGGCGCCGCACTACGCGCGGCGGACGGCGCGGACCCGGGCGCCAGGGCACGGGCCAGCCGGCGCAGCCCCCGCTCGGAGCCGGATCCCGGGGCGGCGGTGTACACGGCCATCACCTTGTCCGGATGTCCCGCGAGGTGCAGCGCCTCGGCGGAGAGGCTGAGCAGGCCCACCGCCGGGCAGGCGATCAGGACGTTCGCGTGATCGTTCTCCTGCACCACCTGCTCCGCCCAGAGCCGGCGGAACACCGCGCTGCACGCCCGCAGTTCGCCGATCTCCCGGGCGAGGCCGGGGTCGTGCGGCCACGTGCCGACCTCGCCCCGGAGGTAGGACACGGTCTCGCGGGCCTTCTCCTCCCAGTTGACGAACACCCGGCGGGCGCGCGGGTCGGTGAAGACCAGCCGCCCGACGGTGCGGCGGTCCGGGTGGACGCGGGCGAAGTCGATGAACACGGCCGCCGCCAGCCCGTTCCAGGCCAGCACCGAGCCGCCCCGGCCCACCAGGTAGGCAGGCGTGAGGAGCATCGAGTCCAGCACCCGCTGGATGCCCGACCGCCGGTCCGGGGGAAGGCCGGCCTCCTCGCGGTCGGTCGGGCGGGCGAGGCCGCGCAGGTAGCGGCGCTCCCCCGGGCTGAGCCGCAGGGCGTCGGCCACCGCGTCGAGGACGGCGTCCGAGACCCGCGACGCCTGCCCCCGTTCCAGCCGGGTGTAGTGCTCCACGCTCAGGGCCGCCAGTGCGGCGACCTCCTCGCGGCGCAGGCCGGTCACTCTGCGGATGCCGTGGGCGGGCAGCCCGACCTCGTCGGGGCGAAGCCTCGCCCGCCGGGAGACCAAGAAGTCACGGAGAGCTTCAGCGATATCCACAGCAGTGATTGTCACACCGCCCCCGCTGTCCACCCATCCACCGCGAGACGTACACCGGCGGACGGAAATCCGACCGTGGCGGTACCCGAACGTCCGCGGCGGGAGCCGTCGTTGCGCACAGGGAAGGCCGTTGCGCCAGGGCACGCTCTGCCCTCCCTCGGGTGGGGACCGGGGCGCATCCTCGTTCCACCGGCGCCGTCTCCCGGCGGGTCGGCTCACAGGAGGAGGACCAGCCTTGGCCACCAGGACCACCACCCGGACCACCACCCCCCGGACCGGCCGGCGGCGCGCGGTCACCGCGCTCGCCGCGCTCGTCGCCGTGTGCGGCATGACCGTCGGCACGGCCGCCACCGCCTCGGCGACGGCCGCGCCGCCCAAGAAGTGCAAGATCGAGGTCTGGTACCAGGACCACTGGGTGACCGTCTCGACCAGCTGCTGACACCCTTCCCGCCCCTCGGCCCCGCCGTCCCGCGACGGCGGGGCCGAGGCGTTCTGCTTCATTGACGTTAATAATGCCCAGTATTAATCTGGTCGTATGGCAAGAACGTCGGCGGGCCATGAGACCCGCGAGAGGCTGCTGCGGGCCGCGGAGGAACTCTTCGCGACCCGGGGCGTCGAGGCCTCGCTGACCAAGGACATCGTCCGGCTGGCCGGGCAGAGCAACCCGTCCGCCGTGCAGTACCACTTCGGCTCCCGCGAGGGCCTGCTCGACGCGATCATGGCCGCCCGCCAGGAGCGCACCGAGCGGGCGCTCGCACCGGACCTGCCGGCGCTCGCGGACGCGGACCTGCCCGGACTGCTCGGCGCGCTGGTCACCGCCGAGGCCACCGAACTGCGTACCGAGCAGGGCCGGCGCTGCCTGCGGATCTCCGCGCAGATCAGCCACAACAGCGGCGTCCGCACCCGGACCCCGCACCCCACCCTGGCGGGCGGCGGCTACTGGCGGCTGATCGAGCTGACCGAGGAGCGGATCTCCGCGCTGCCGGAGCCGATCCGGCTGGAGCGGCTCGACCTGGTCCTCACCCTGATCGGCGCGGCGCTCGCCGACCGCGCGCAGCAGTACCTCGCCGGATCCGCGCCGCTGACGGACGAGGAGACCTTCCTCGCCGACCTGGTGACGGTGTCCGCCGCCATGCTCGCCGCCCCCGCCCCCCGAAGGAGCACGTCATGAACGACCTGACCGGCAAGACCGTCATCATCACCGGAGGCGCCCGCGGCCTCGGCGCCGAGGCCGCCCGACTGGCCGTCGCGGCCGGCGGCAACGTGGTGATCACCGACGTCCTGGAGGACGACGGCCGGACCACCGCCGCCGAGCTCGGCGAGCGGGCCCGGTTCGTCCGGCACGACGTGACCTCCGAGGAGGAGTGGCAGCGCGTGGTGGACTTCGCGGTGGCGGAGTTCGGCGCGGTGCACGGCCTGGTCAACAACGCGGGCATCTCCACCGGCACGCTGCTGGCGGACGAGAGCGTCGAGCACTTCCGCCGGGTGCTGGACGTCAACCTGACCGGTGTGTTCATCGGGATGAAGACCGTCGTCCCGGCGCTGCGCGCGGCCGGCGGCGGCTCGATCGTCAACATCTCCTCGGCGGCCGGCCTGATGGGCCTGGCGCTGACGGCCGGCTACGGCGCCTCCAAGTGGGGCGTGCGCGGCCTCAGCAAGATCGGCGCGGTCGAGCTGGGCACCGAGCGGATCCGGGTCAACTCGGTGCACCCGGGCATGACGTACACGCCGATGACGGCCTCGGTCGGCATCCAGCGAGGCGAGGGCAACTACCCCAACACCCCGATGGGCCGGGTCGGCGAGGCCCCGGAGATCGCCACCGCCGTGGTCTTCCTGCTCTCCGACGACTCCTCCTACGTCACCGGCGCCGAGCTGGCGGTGGACGGCGGCTGGACCACCGGACCGACCGTCAAGTACGTCATGGGCCAGTGAGCCCCGCGCGACCGCGCCGTCCCGGAGGGTGCCCGGGGCGGCGCGGCCGCGTTCGCGCCGTCAGGCCCGCGGGCCGTGCAGCAGCACGGGGAGCGTGCGGTGGCCGTTGGAGATCAGCGACTCCACCGGCCGCAGCTCGGCGTCCGGGGCGAGCACGAGGTCCGGGAAGCGCTCGAAGAGCCTGCTCAGGGCGGTGCGGCCCTCCAGCCGGCCGAGCGGGGCGCCGAGGCAGAAGTGCACGCCGTGACCGAAGGCGAGGTGGTCCTTGTCCACCCGGGTCAGGTCGAAGACGGCGCCGTCGGTGTGCCGGGAGGGGTGGCGGCCGGCGGCGGCGTAGGAGGCGAGGATCGCCTCGCCGCGGCGGACGGTCACCCCGCCCGGCAGCTCGATGTCCTCCACCGCGTAGCGCAGCGGCAGGTGGGCGACGGGCGCGTCGCGGCGCAGCGTCTCCTCGACCACGTCCTCCCAGCCGACCTTGCCCTCGCGGACCAGGGCGAGCTGGTCGGGGTGGGTGAGCAGGTTGGCGATGCCGTTGTCGATCAGGTTCACGGTGGTCTCGTAGCCGGCCGAGACCACCAGCAGCAGGGTGTCGAGCAGTTCCTGTTCGCTCAGCCCGGCGTCGCCGCCGTCGGCACCGCTGTCGACCCCGTCCCCGGCCCCGCTCTCGCAGGCGGCGATCAGCGCGGAGGTCAGGTCGTCGCCGGGCTCGCGGCGCTTGGCGGCGATCAGCTCGCCGACCATCCCGTAGAAGGCCACCGCGTTGGCCTCCGACTCCGCCGGGGTGAGCGTGGTGTCGAAGGCGCCGTCCACATGGGCCCTGAAACGATCCGTCAACTCGAGTGGAAGGCCGAGGAGTTGGGCGATGACCTGGATCGGCAACGGGTAGGCCAGGCGCTCGCGGAGGTCGACCGGCGTACCGGGCGGCGTCGCGGCGAGGTCGTCCAGCAGGGCCTCCGTCAGCTCCTCCACGCGCCCGGCGAGCTCGTTGATCCGGCGGGCCGTGAAGGCGGTGCCGACCAGCCGGCGCAGCCGCCGGTGGTCCGCGCCGTGGGCGGTGAACATGCTGCGCACGGTCACCCAGAGGGCCAGCGGCCAGCCGGCGGAGATCTCGGGGAGCTCGGGCCAGTGCCGGCGGCCGTCCTTGGAGACCCGGGGGTCCTTGAGCAGCTCCTCCAGCAGGTCCGGGTCGGCCACCGCCCAGGCCTTCACCCCCAGGATGTCGACGGGCGTGGCCGGTCCGCGCGCGTGCAGCTCGGCGGTCTCGGCGTCGCGGTCACGGCCGGTCGGGTCCAGCACGAGACGGTCCACAGGGGCTCCTTCGGTCGTACGGCGCAGGGACGCGGCACGGTCCGGACCGTGCACGGGGACGAGCATGCCGCCGCGCGTCCGCCGCGTCGAGAGGGCCTTCGCGGTGCGGATGACACCCTTCCGGGGCACCACCCGAACAGCCGTCCCACCGTCAATCGGCCGATGCGCGCGGTCGCTTCACCGCCGCACCCTGCCGGAGGTCGGCCACAACGTGCCGCAGGAGGCGCCCGCCGACGATCGCGCGGGCCGTCCTGGACGCCGACCGGGCGGCACGGGCCTCCGCTGTCCCCCTGCGGATCCATCCACCTGCGGCGCGGGGCCCGTGCTGCTACAGTGGCGAGAACGTTGATCTTTCGTCGAGGAGACCGGACATGGTGGTGGACGACGACATCTCCGGGTGATACCCGGACCGACAGGCCGCTCGCCGGTGCGCTGAAGCACCGTTGCCGCGGCCCGGCTGTCGTCCCCTCCTCCCCCTCGTCCACTCAGGGGACAGGTGTGTCCTTCCCTGCCCCTGAAGCCGTCACCCCGTGAGGTCGTCTTCATGTCCGGCGCTTCCGTCGTCTGCTCCACCCTGTCCTTCTCCTGGCCCGACGACACCCCCGTCTTCCAGGACCTCTCCTTCGCCGTCGGCGCGGGCCGCACCGGCCTGGTCGCGCCCAACGGCAGCGGCAAGAGCACGCTGCTGCGGCTGATCGCCGGCGAGCTGCGGCCCACCGCCGGGTCGATCACCGTGGACGGCACCCTCGGGTACCTGCCGCAGACCCTCCCGCTGACCGCCGGGCTGACCGTCGCGGAGGTGCTGGGCGTCGCGGAGATCATCCGGGCCATCGACGCGGTGGAGTCCGGGGACGTCGACGAACGGCACTTCACCACCATCGGCGACGACTGGGACATCGAGGAGCGCACCCGCGCCCAGCTGGACCGCCTGGGCCTGGGCTCGCTCACCCTGGACCGCACGCTGCGCACCCTCAGCGGCGGCCAGATCGTCTCGCTGGGCCTGGCGGGCCAGTTGCTGAAGCGGCCCGACGTACTGCTGCTCGACGAGCCCACCAACAACCTCGACCTGGACGCCCGGCACCGGCTCTACGACACCCTGGAGGACTACCACGGCTGCCTGCTGCTGGTCAGCCACGACCGGGCACTGCTCGACCGGATGGAGCGGATCGCCGAACTCGACCGGGGCGAACTGCGCCTGTTCGGCGGCAACTTCACCGCCTACGAGGAGGCCGTACGGGCCGAGCAGGAGGTCGCCGAGAAGAACGTCCGCAACGCCGAGCAGGAGCTGAAGCGGGAGAAGCGGGAGATGCAGCTGGCCCGCGAGCGGGCCGACCGCCGGCAGAGCAACGCCGCCCGCAACCTCAAGAACGCGGGCCTGCCGAAGATCTTCGCCGGGAACATGAAGCGCGGCGCGCAGGAGGCCGCCGGACGGGCCGGCCAGGTGCACGCCGGCCGGGTCGGCGAGGCGAAGGCGCGCCTGGACGAGGCCGGGCGGGCGCTGCGCGAGGAGCAGCGGATCGTGCTGGACCTGCCGGACACCCAGGTGCCCGCCGGGCGCACCCTGTTCCTCGGCGAGGGGCTGCGCGTGCGGCTCGGCGAGCGGGAGGTCTTCACCGGCGCCGGCGTCGACCTGACCGTCCGCGGCCCGGAGCGGATCGCGCTGACCGGCCCCAACGGCGCGGGCAAGAGCACGCTGCTGCGCCTGCTCACCGGCGACCTCGCCCCCGGGGGCGGCGAGCTGCGGCAGGCCGACGGGCGCGTCGCCTACCTCTCGCAGCGCCTGGACCTGCTCGACCCGGACCGCACCGTCGCGGAGAACTTCGCCGCGTACGCCCCGGAGCGGCCGGAGGCGGAGCGGATGAACCTGCTCGCCCGCTTCCTGTTCCGCGGGGCCCGGGCCCATCTGCCGGTCGGGGTGCTGTCGGGCGGCGAGCGGCTGCGCGCCACGCTGGCCTGTCTGCTCTGCGCCGATCCGGCCCCGCACCTGCTGCTGCTGGACGAGCCGACCAACAACCTCGACCTGGTCAGCACCGGGCAGTTGGAGAACGCCCTGAACGCCTACCGGGGCGCGTTCGTGGTGGTGAGCCACGACGAGCGCTTCCTGAGCGGGATCGGCATCACCCGCTGGCTGCGGCTGGCCGACGGCGAACTGCGGGAGACGGCGGCTCCGGTGCGCTGACGGCCGCCGGTGCCCGGGCAGGGGCCGGCCGGACGGCGGTCGGCCCCTGCCCGGGCGTCCGGCCGCACACCGCCGCCGGGGCGACTACCCGCCGGTACCGGTGCGCGGCGCGGCCCGCCGGGGAACGCTGCGCCGGATCGGCGCGCAGCCGCGCCGGAGACCCCGGGAGCCGTCCATGCCGCCGTCCGACCGCCGCTCCGCACCGGCCGCCGCGCCCGCGGCCAAGCGTGCGGGCCTGCGCCGCCTGGGCGAGTGGTGCGCGCGTCACTCGCTGCTGGTCATCGTGCTGTGGATCGTGGCGCTGGCCGCCGTCCAGGCCGCCAACCGGACGGTCGGCGGCACCTACTCCGACGACTTCTCACTGCCCGGCACCCAGGCGGCGCAGGGCAAGGAGGTCCTCCAGGCGCACGAGCCGGCCGCCGCAGGCACCAGCTCCCAGGTGGTGCTGCACGACGCCGCGCCGCTGACCGGCTTCCAGACGCAGATCGGCCAGGCCGTCTCCGCGCTCCAGGCGCTGCCGCACGTGCTCGGTGCGCAGAGCCCGCTGCCGCCGCCCGGGCAGCCCGCGCCGCCCGGCGGACCGCTGTCGGCCGACGGGCTGACCGGCTACATCACCGTCCGGTTCGACACCAACCCCACCCTGCTCGGCGACGACTACCTGATCGGCGTGGACGCCGCCGTCGCCCCGCTGCGGGCCGCCGGGGTGCAGGTGGAGTACGGCGGGCCGCTCGGCGAGCTGGCCCGGCCGGCGCCGGACGACCGCTCCAGCGAGGCGATCGGCTTCGCGGTGGCGATCGTGGTGCTGCTGGTCGGCTTCGGCAGCCTGCTCGCGGCCGGGCTGCCGCTGCTGACGGCGCTGTTCGCGGCGGTGGTCGGCCTCGGCGTGCTGGGGCTGATCGCCGCGCTGTCCACCTTCGCGACGGTGGCGCCCACCCTGGCGACCATGATCGGCATCGGCGTCGGCATCGACTACGCGCTGTTCCTGCTCACCCGGCACCGGCAGAACCTGATGGACGGCGTGGACCCGGTCACCTCCGCCGGGCAGGCGGTGGCCACCAGCGGGCGCGCGGTGCTGGTCTCCGGCTGCACGGTGATCATCGCACTGTCCGGGCTGTCGGTGTCCGGCATCTCCTTCATCGCCAAGCTCGGGGCCGCCGCCGGGGTCACCGTGGTCACGGCTGTGCTCGGCGCGCTCACCCTGCTGCCCGCGCTGATGGGGCTCATCGGCCGCCACATGGACCGGATCTCGATGCGCCGGCCGATCGCCGAGAGCGGCGGTGCCCGCGGCGAGGAGACCACCGGCGCCTGGCACCGCTACGCCCGGCGGGTGGAGGCGCACCCCTGGCGCTACCTGGTCGCCGGCGTGGTCGCGCTCGGGGTGCTGTCGATCCCGCTGTTCTCCATCCAGCTCGGCCACATCGACGACGGCGCCGACTCCACCGACTTCACCGACCGGCGCGCCTACGACCTGATGTCCCAGGCCTTCGGCCCCGGCTCCAACGGGCCGCTCACCCTGGTCGTCGACCAGGGCGCGGTGCCGGCCGGCAACCGCCCCGCCGTCCAGGCCTCGGTGCAGCAGGCCCTCACCGGCCTGCCCGGCGCGGCGAGCGTCGGCCCGCTGCAGACCAGCCCCGACGGCGTGGTGCTGTTCAACACCGTCATCCCGGCCACCGCGCCGCAGGACCGCGCCACCACCGACCTGGTGAACCGGCTGTCGGACACCGTGCTGCCGGACGCCGTGGCCGGCACCGGCGCGAAGACCTACGTGACCGGCAACACCGCGGCCCAGGTGGACTTCCTGGACATCGTGTCCAGCCGGCTGGTGCTGATCATCGCGGTGGTCGTCGGGCTCGCCTTCCTGATCATCCTGGCCGTCTTCCGCGGCCTGCTGGTCGCCGTCAAGGCCGCCGTGCTCAACCTGCTGTCGATCGCGGCCTCGTACGGGGTGGTGGTGGCGGTCTTCCAGTGGGGCTGGGGCGGGCCGGCGCTCGGGGTGGCCGGGAAGGTGCCGATCGAGAGCTACGTGCCGATGATGATGTTCGCCATCGTCTTCGGACTGAGCATGGACTACGAGATCTTCCTGCTCTCCCGCGTGCACGAGGCGTGGGTGCGCACCGGCCGCCCGCACGACGCCGTCGCGCACGCCCTGGAGATCACCGCCCGGGTGATCACCTGCGCCGCGCTGATCATGGTCAGCGTGTTCGCCGCGTTCATCGTCAGCGACAACATCGTGATCAAGATGATGGGCCTCGGTCTGGCCGTCAGCGTGCTGGTCGACGCCACGATCGTGCGCCTGCTGCTGGTGCCCGCCGTGATGACCCTGCTGGGCGCCGCCGCCTGGTGGACGCCGCGCTTCCTCGACCGGATCCTGCCCCATATCGACACCGAGGGCGAGGGCGAGCAGGTGCAGACCCTTGGGTGACGGAGGGCGTGGGACAGGCGGTCGACAGCGGCGCCGACCGCCGGCGCCGTGGTACGCCGAGGGCGGGCGGGAGGGCCTGACCGAGCACCTGGTGGGCTCCACCGTCTGCCCGGAGCAATGAGGCGGCGAGGCGGTCTCGGCGGTTGGGAGGGCGCGCGTCCAGGTGTCCCGTCGCGCGGCTGGGGCAGACGCGCGGGCGTGAATCCGATCGAACGCGCCCTGCGCGCGGTGGACCGCTTCCAGCAGCGCCACCGCCCGCCCGCCTTCGTCTTCGGGGTGATCAAGAAGTACGGGGACGACCGCGGCGGTCTGCTCTGCGCGCTGCTCACCTACTACGGCTTCGTCGCCCTGATCCCGCTGCTGCTCCTGCTCAGCACCGTGCTCGGCTTCGTCCTGCACGGTCACCCCGGGGCGCAGCAGGCGGTCGTCAACTCCGCGCTCGCCGACTTCCCGATCATCGGCGACCAGCTGCGCCAGAGCACCCACTCGCTCCAGGGCAGCGGACTGGCGCTGGTCATCGGCGTGCTCGGCCTGCTCTACGGCGCGCTCGGCGTCACCCAGGTGCTCCAGCACGCGATGGCCGAGATCTGGAACGTGCCCGGTGTGCGGCGGCCCGGCTACTTCCCCCGGCTGGCGCGCGGACTGCTGCTGTTCGCCGTCCTGGGCACCGGGCTGGTGCTGACCACGGCCGGCGCCACGCTGGTCGGCACCGCGCTGGGCGGGCTGCCCGCGCGGATCGGGGCGCTCGTCGTCTCGGCGCTGCTGAACACGGCGCTGTGCCTGGCCTGCTTCCGGGTGCTCACCCCGCGCGACGTGCCGACCCGGTCGCTGTGGCCGGGCTGTCTGCCGGCCGGGCCGCTGTTCACCGCGCTGCAGGCGTTCGGCTCGCTGCTGGTCGCGCACGAGCTGCGGCACGCCGGGCAGGTCTACGGTTTCTTCGCCACCGTGATCGGCCTGCTCTTCTGGCTCTACCTGACCGCCCAGGTCACCGTGTACGCGGCGGAGACCGACGTGGTGCTCGCCCGCCGGCTCTGGCCGCGCAGTCTGCTCCAGCCGCCGCTGACCGCCGCCGACCTGGACGTGCTCGCCTTCGTCGCCCGGCAGGAGGAGCGCCGGCCCGAACAGCGGGTGGACGTCTCGTTCCACGACACGGGCGCTACGGAGCCGGAGGGCCCGGAGCGGAGCGGCGGGGAGCCGGAGGGCCCGGCGCCGGACCACGGGGAGCCGGAGGGCCCGGAGCGGAGCGGCGGGGAGCCGGAGGGCCCGGAGCCGGACCACGGGGAGGCCGACGGCCGGGCCGGGTGACCGGGGTGCCCACCGGTCGACGGGTTCGGCGGGACGGCCGCCGCCCCGGCGATGTCAGTGCGGTCTGCTTCGATGAGCGGGACAGACACCGGGACGGACAGCGGGACCCTTCGAAGGAGACCTTGTGGGCACGTGGGGCAGCGGGAACTTCGAGAGCGACACGGCCCTGGACCACCTGTCGCTCGTCATCGACCGGCTCGTCGACGAGGTCGCCCAGGCGATGGCGGGCGACCCCGTCGAGCTCGAACCCGACGAGTACTGGGGCGTCGCCGTGCCGTGCAACCTGGAGCTGCTGCTCTCCCTCGCCCGGGCCGGCCACGGCGCCGGCGACCTGCCGGAGGCCCGCGTGATCATGCAGTGGAAGACGACGTTCATGGCCGTCTGGGAGCGGAGCATCGACGGCCTGGAGCCCTCCCCGGGGTTCAAGGAGGCACGCCGGTCGGTACTGAACCGCACGTTCGACCAGTTGGCCGAGGCCATCGCCCGGAACGCGGCGGCCGATCCGAGCGGGCCCGGCTCCCCGGAATAGGGGACCGCGGCTCCCTCGTTCCCAACAGTCGATCAGAAACACGGCGGACCGCGCTCTGTCGGCCCCGTGCCGCAGACCGAGGCCGAACACTCGGCAGACCTAAGGATGAGCCCCCATGACCGACCGGCCCCTGACCCTGATGGCCGTGCACGCCCACCCCGACGACGAGGCCACCGGCACGGGCGGTGTGCTCGCCCGCTACGCGGCCGAGGGCATCCGGACGGTGCTCGTCACCTGTACCGACGGCGCCTGCGGAGACGGCCCGGGAGGAGTCAAGCCCGGCGAGGCCGGACACGACCCGGCGGCCGTCGCCGCGATGCGCCGTCAGGAGCTGGAGGCCAGCTGCGAGGTCCTCAAGGTCGACCACCTCGAAATGCTCGACTACGCGGACTCCGGGATGATGGGCTGGACCGCCAACGACGCGCCCGGCTCGTTCTGGACCACGCCGGTGGACGAGGCGGCCGCCCGCCTCGCCGAACTGATGCGGCGCTACCGGCCCGACGTCGTCCTGACCTACGACGAGAACGGCTTCTACGGCCACCCCGACCACATCCAGGCCAACCGCATCACGTCGCGGGCGCTGGAGCTGGCCGGCACGACGCCGAAGGTGTACTGGACGACGGCCCCCCGCTCGATGATGGCGCGGTTCGGGGAGGTCATGCGCGAGCTCGGCGCGGACTGGGAGGAGCCGGGTTCCGAGGAGCCGGGTTCCGAGGAGTCGGGCTCCGGGGAGTCGGAGATGCCCGAGATCGGCCTCCCCGACGAGGAGATCACCACCTGGGTGGACACCACCGCGTTCGGCGGCCAGAAGTTCGACGCGCTGGCCGCGCACGCCAGCCAGGGCGAGAACATCTTCTTCCTGAAGATGGGCAAGGAGAAGTTCACCCAGCTGATGGGCGTGGAGACCTTCGTCCGGGTCCACGACACCACCGGCGCGGAGCTCCCCGAGAACGACCTCTTCGCCGGCCTGCGCTGAGCAGCCCCCACCCGGCGGCGCGCCCCGCGCCGCCGACCGGGATGAGCCGTCGCCCGGCCGGGCGACGGCTCATCGGTCATCGACGGGGACCGGCCGGAGGAAGGATCGCTCCAGGTCAGAACCACCCCCTCGACCGTGCGGACCCGCCCTGTTGCGACGGGCACGCAACTGCACAGCCTTGTCGGCAGGAGGGCCCAGCCCCTACGGTGTTCCCCGCCGTGGTGCTCGGGAAGACCGGTGGCGGCCCGTCAGGGCCCAATCCGGCGCGGCCCTCGCCACTGTGAAGGGAAGTACCCCCGACGTGCCCGCGACCGACGCGGGCAGTCACCGGTGCCGTACGGCACACGGGAAGACGAGTCAGGGGTGCGCTCCGCCCTGCCCGGACGCGGGTGCGGCGGTACACCCGAAGCCAGGAGACCGGCCACGGCGCGCGCAGTACCCCCCGGCCCCGCCCGGGGGTGCCCCCATCGAGGAGCTGGAGAGGCCGCCCGTCATGACCCTCACCGACGACACGTCGTCATCGACCCTGCCCAGGGCCCCGCGCTGGCAGCGCGGGGACACCGTCCGCACCGGCGGCCTGCTGGCCGTCATCGCCGCCATGCACGTCGTCGCCTTCGGCACGCTGTTCCTGCTGGTCGCCCCGGAGAAGTACGAGGTCGGCACCCAGGTGTTCGGCGTCGGCCTGGGCATCACCGCCTACACCCTCGGCATGCGGCACGCCTTCGACGCCGACCACATCGCCGCCATCGACAACACCACCCGCAAGCTGATGGCCGACGGCCAGCGCCCGATCTCGGTCGGCTTCTGGTTCGCGCTCGGGCACTCCAGCATCGTCCTGGCGATGGCCGCCCTGGTCGCCGGCGGTGCCCAGTTCGCCGGCACCCTGGTCGACGACCAGTCCACCGTCCGCGGCGTCCTGGGCGTCATCGGCACCGGTGTCTCCGGCACCTTCCTGTACCTGATCGCCGCCCTCAACCTGTTCGCCCTGGGCGGGATCCACAAGGTCTACAAGGCCATGCGGGCCGGGCAGTTCGACGAGCGCCAGCTGGAGAAGCACCTCGACGAGCGCGGCTTCATGAACCGCTTCCTCGGCCGCCTCACCAAGTCCATCACCCGCCCCGGCCAGATGTACCCGCTCGGTGTGCTCTTCGGCCTCGGCTTCGACACCGCCACCGAGGTCACCCTGATGGTGATGGCCGGCTCCGGCGCCGCCTCGGGGCTGCCCTGGTACGCGATCCTCTGCCTGCCGCTGCTCTTCGCCTGCGGCATGAGCCTGTTCGACACCCTCGACGGCACCTTCATGAACTTCGCCTACCACTGGGCGTTCTCCAACCCGGTCCGCAAGGTCTACTACAACCTCACGATCACCGGCCTGTCGATCGCCGTCGCCTTCCTGATCGGCACCATCGAGCTCGTCGGCGTGCTGCACGAGAAGCTCGACCTCACCGACCCCGTCACCACCTGGATCGCCGACATCAGTCTCGACAACGTCGGCTACGTCATCGTCGGCCTGTTCGTCGTCGTCTGGGCCTGCGCCCTCGGCTACTGGCGGCTCGGCAACGTCGAGCAGCGCTGGAGCGCCCGGGTGGAGAAGACCGGCTGACGCCCCTCCGGACCGCGCCGGCGCGCGCCGCATCCCGACCGGGGCCCGGCACGGCCCCGGTCGGAGCGGACCCGATCAGAACCTGCGCGCCTCGGTGACCTGGTTCAGATGGATGAGCACGTCGTAGGCCCGGCCGATCGCGAGCCGCGGCAGCGGGTCCTCGACGAAGATCGTGCCGGCGTCGTAGGTGGGCCGGCTGACGTCCAGCCAGTCCCGGGCCGCCCGGGGAGCGGTGCGCAGGTCGACGTAGTAGTCCCGGTAGCGGACCCGGTCGAGGGTGTACTCGTTCATGTCCGGGGTGGCCGCCGGGACGGTGACGGACTTCCAGCCGCCGGTCAGGACCGCGTCGGTGGTGAGGAAGGAGCCGCTGTCGAAGGTGAAGCCGATGGCCACGTAGTCGCGGCCGTAGGTGTCGCGCAGCTGGGAGCCCTGCGGCTCGGGGTACAGGAAGGTGTCGGTGGACAGGTAGCCGGCGTGGCCGTTGTGCGCCGACATCAGCACCTTGCCGCCGGTGCGGCGCTGCCACCAGGCGGTGTTCTCGGCCATCGCCCGGTCGCGCAGCTGCTCCGAGGCCGCGACGGAGGCCGGGTCGCCAAGGTCGAAGGTGGCGAAGGCGAAGGTCTGGGCGATGTTGCGGGCGTGCTGCACGGCCCACTCGTACGCGTCGTCGCCGGGGGTGCCGCTCGCGGTGACCAGGTCGAGCGCCTGCTGGGCCGTGGCGGCGTTCTCCCGGCGCTCGGCGACCGGCCTTCCGATGTAGGCGAAGAGGTCGTCCAGGGGCCGCAGGCCGGCGTAGAGCCCGTCGAGCTGCGGCAGAGCGGCGGGCCTGGCCTGCCGCACGTAGGAGGTGACCCGGTCGAAGGCCGGGTCGCCGAGCCTCGGGAGGCCGAGGTCGTCACCCACGAAGTGGACCGGGTCCTTCGGGTGGCTCCGGTTGTGGGCCCGCATCCAGGCGATCAGGTCGGCGAACTCCTCGCGCTCCCACGGGCTGCCGCCCAGGACCTCCTTGACGAGCTGCCAGGCGTCTCCCGGGCCGCCCTGGACGTACTCGTCGATCTGCAGACCGCTGGTCCAGCTGGTCTCCAGGGCGAAGCTGGTGAAGCCCTTCTCCTCGACCAGGTAGCGGAAGACCCGCTGCTTCATCGCGAAGAACTCGTGCGAGCCGTGGGTGGCCTCGCCGAGGCCGACCACCTTGGCGTCGCCGATCATCGCGCCCAGCGCGTTCAGGTCGGCGGTGCGGCCGCCGGCTTCCGTGGTGCGCAGCGGCTGGGCGACGCTCTCCAGAGCGCGCACGACCTCGGCCCGGCGGGCGTGCTCGGCGTTCACCTCCGCCGTGGCCGCCGGTCCCACCGGGGCGGCGACCGCCGCCACCGGGGCCGGCACGGCCACTGCCGCCACCGCCGCCACCGCCGCCGTCGCCAGCAGTCCGCGCCGCCCGATCCGCTTGCTGTCCGTCATCGTTCCGGTCCACTCCTCGACTCGGCCTGAACGCCGTCGACCTCGGCGTTTCGGTGAGTCGATCCTGGCTTCGGCGGCGACGGCGGCGCACTGGGGACGGCCTCCGGCCTTCCTGGGGGCAACCCCCCGGCGGAATTCGGTGGGCGTCCCCCCGCCCGCCGGGGGGCCGCCGTCCGTTACCGGGTGCGCAGGGCCCGCTCGCACTCGCGGCAGCGCTGCTCGGCGAGGGTCGGCGGGTACCAGGGTTCGCCCAGGCCGGGCCGGAAGTGGGCGTGCTCCATGTCCCCGGTGTCCCGGCCGCACAGGGTGCGGGGCAGCGGGTCCTCGGGCACGTCCGGGTCGGAGCCGGCGGCGTGCACGGCCGCGACGGCGGGCTCGACCCCGTCGGGGCCGAGGACCCGGGCGGGTTCCAGCTCGTAGAGGACGACGATCGAGGCCATGGCACGAGGATCGGCCGCCCGGGCCGCCGGGACACCCCGGGGTGGGCTGTTCGGGGGCCGGGGACGGTTCGAGGGCGCGCCCAGCGGGGTCGGAAGCGGTGCGAAGGGCGCGAAACGGGACCAATGGCACGAGCGGTCCGGGACCTCCGGACCGGGATCAGGTCCCGGTGGACCGATCCGCGGCCGTGCCGGGCGGGGCAGTGTGGTGATCACGGCGCAGGGCGTGCCGGGCCGACGGGGTGTCACCCGTTCGGACCAGCCGCGTTGCCGCCGGAAGCGCCGTTGGCCAGCGTGGGCGAGGTCTGCCGGCGCGCCGACGGCTGATCCACCGATCGAAGGAGTGCACGTGTACTGGAGCAGCGGGAACTACGAGGCGTTCGCCAAGCCGCGCAAGCCCGAGCGGGCCGACCGGGCGAGCGCCTGGTTCGTCGGTTCGGGCCTGGCGTCGCTCGCGGGGGCGGCGTTCCTGGTACGCGATGCGCAGGTGCCCGGCGAGCGGATCACCATCCTGGAGCGGCTGCGGTTGCCCGGCGGTGCGCTGGACGGCATCAAGGAGCCGGAGAAGGGCTTCGTGGTGCGCGGCGGCCGCGAGCTGGAGGACCACATGGAGTGTCTGTGGGACCTCTTCCGCTCGGTGCCCTCGCTGGAGGTCGAGGGCGCCTCGGTGCTCGACGAGTTCTACTGGCTGAACAAGGACGACCCGAACTTCTCGCTTCAGCGGGTCACCGAGCAGCGCGGCCGGGACGCCCGCACCGACGGCCTGTTCGCGCTGAACGACCGGGCGCAGAAGGACCTGGTGCGGATCTTCCTGGCCACCCGCGAGGAGCTGGAGGGCAAGCGGATCGACGAGGTCTTCGGCCGTGACTTCCTGGACAGCAACTTCTGGCTGTACTGGCGGACCATGTTCGCCTTCGAGGAGTGGCACGGCGCCCTGGAGATGAAGCTCTACCTGCACCGCTTCGTCCACCACGTCGGCGGCCTGCCGGACCTCTCGGCGCTGAAGTTCACCAAGTACAACCAGTACGAGTCGATGGTGCTGCCGCTGACCCGCTGGCTGATGGACCAGGGCGTGACCTTCCGCTTCGACACCGAGGTCACCGACATCGACTTCGACCTCACGCCCGGCCGCAAGCGGGCCACCCGGATCCACTGGACCGAGGCCGGGAAGCCCGGCGGCGTCGAACTCGGCGCGGACGACCTGGTGTTCACCACCATCGGCTCGCTCACCGAGAACTCGGACAACGGCGACCAGCACACCCCGGCCCGGCTGGACGACGGCCCGGCACCGGCCTGGGACCTGTGGCGGCGGATCGCCGCCAAGGACCCGGAGTTCGGCCGCCCCGAGGTGTTCTGCGGCAACATCGCGCAGAGCAAGTGGGAGTCGGCCACCGTCACCACCCTGGACCCGCGCATCCCCCGGTACATCCAGCAGGTCGCCAAGCGCGACCCGTTCAGCGGCGGCGTGGTCACCGGCGGCATCGTCACCGCCCGTGACTCCTCCTGGCTGCTGAGCTGGACGGTCAACCGGCAGCCGCACTTCAAGCAGCAGCCGGCCGACCAGATCGTGGTCTGGCTGTACTCGCTCTTCGTCGACCGGCCGGGCGACTACGTCCGCAAGCCGATGGCGGAGTGCACCGGCGAGGAGATCACCCAGGAGTGGCTGTACCACCTGGGCGTCCCGGAGGCGGAGATCCCCGAGCTGGCCGCCGAGGCCGCCCGCTGCGTGCCGGTGATGATGCCGTACGTCACCTCGTTCTTCCTGCCGCGCAAGGCCGGCGACCGGCCGCAGGTGGTGCCGGAGGGGGCGGTGAACTTCGCGTTCATCGGCCAGTTCGCGGAGACCGGGCGGGACTGCATCTTCACCACCGAGTACTCGGTGCGCACCGGCATGGAGGCGGCCTACCGGCTGATGGACGTCGAGCGCGGGGTGCCCGAGGTCTTCAACTCCACCTATGACGTGCGCAAGCTGCTCGCCGCGACCAGCAGGCTGCGGGACGGCGCCGAACTGAACCTGCCCGGCCCGGAGTTCCTGCGCAAGCGGCTGCTGCACCGGCTGGAGGCGACCGAGGTGGGCGCCCTGATGGAGGAGTTCGGGCTGATCGACGAAGGGCGGTAGCGGCACGCACCGGCGGGTCCGCGGACCGGGAACGGTCCGCGGACCCGCTACGCGATCCGCCGGTCCGGCGCCGAGGCGTCGGTGAACAGCACACGCCGCTCCTCCTCGGTGAGTCCGCCCCACACCCCGTAGGGCTCCCGGGTGGCGAGCGCGTACCGGCGGCACGGCACCCGCACCGGGCAGCGGGCGCAGACCGACTTCGCGTTCTGCTCGCGCTCCTTCGCGGCGGCGCCGCGCTCGTTGACCGGATGGAAGAAGATGCCGCTGTCGACGGTGCGGCAGGCTCCCTCCAGCTGCCAGTTCCGGTGCTGCTCGGCGGCTCCGGGGAGGCGGGGGATGTCGGTCACGGCGGCCCTTTCCTGACGCGGGACGGTGGTCGGTTTCGCCCGCCCGTCTAACCTCGATCCGGCCCTTCATGCCTGCCGGACCGCGGACCCGCCGGTCCGCCGGAGAGCAGGGCGCCGATGCAGCGGTCCCAGTCGATGCGCCCCGACTCGGCCCCGACCGGGACCGCCCGCCCGGTGGCCCGCAGGAAGCGGGCGAGCGGGCGCACCGGGGTGTTCAGGAGCGCCACGCCGTCCGGGCCGCCGAGCGCGACGAAGACGTGCTCGCCGGTGCCGCCGGGCTCGATGTGGATGTCGCCCTCGCCCGCCGGCCCGCGCAGCCCCGCCGCCAGCAGGTCGCGGGACAGCACCCAGACCGCGCCCTCGTCGGCGCCGAAGTCCAGCCGCACGGCGTACGGGTCGCCGCTGTCGTAGCGGCACTCGACGTCCAGGTACCGCCCCTGCCCCTCACCGGTGATCAGACACATCCTCAGCTGTGCCACGACCACTTCCGACATCGGCCTCGCCCTCCCTCGACTCGTGCTGCCCGACCCTGTGGGCACCGTCTGCCCCGGCCGACCCGGCTCATGCACGGAATCGACGGGCGTGCCACCCGGAGGACAAAGGGTCGTCGGTACCCGTACGAAAGGTCGCGATCACTGATGGTTCGCCCCAGTATCGAACGGTTCGCCCGCCGCGCAGCGGGCAAGCAAGGCGTATGGATGACACGCGCAACCGCGAGGTGGACGCCGTGGCCGACCGGGCCGACGCGCGGCAGCTGACCGACGAGCTCCGCGCGGCGGTGACGGAGCCCCGCACCGCCGCGCTGGTACTGACCCGGCGGGTGCGCGCCGCGCACCGGAGCCGGGCGTGGACGGCGCTGGGCCACCCCTCCTGGGACGCCTACGCCATGGCCGAGCTCGGACTCCCCCGGCCCACGGCCTACCGGCTGCTGGACCTGGCGGACACCGCCGGGATGATCGAGGACACCGTGGCCCGCGAGGCCGGGCCCTCGCTCGCCCACGTCTGGGACAGCTGGGCGGTGCTGGACGTCCGGGCGGTCGTGGACCTGCGCGGCCGGCTGGCCGAGCTGTCCGACCTGCTCGCCGACCGGCTGGGCCAGGTCCGCGCGGAGGCCGGCGACCAGCCCCAGGAGCCCGCCCGGGTCGCCGCCGCCGTGGCCGACGCCGTCGCGGAGCTGTGCGAGCGCCCGGACGTGCCGCCCGCCGATCTGCACAGCGTCCCCGGGCCCGACGGCATGGACGTCGAGGCCTGGCGCACGGCCGTCGGCGAGGGGCTGGAGGTGCAGAAACGGCTGCGGGGCGGCTTCCGCGAGCTGGGCCTGCTCGCGCTGCGCGTGGCGCCGGGCTACGTGTCGGACCACGATGCCGAGGCGGTCCTGCACCTGCTCGGCGAGGAGATCGGCAGCACCTGTGACGAGCTGCTGGCCTGCCGCCGCTACGCGCTGACCGGCGACGCCCGCGCCGTCGAAGGGATCTGAGCGGCGGGGAACCCGGCGGTCGGCGCCCACCGCCCGCCCACCGCCGCGGCGGCGGCTGCGGCCGGTCAGTCGCCGCGCAGGAAGCGCGCGGTGTCGACCTCGGCCCAGATCGTCTTGCCCTGGCTGTGCGGCTCGGCGCCCCAGCGGTCGGCCGTGCGCTCCACGATGAACAGGCCGTGACCGCCGGGCAGCGCCGGGTTGTGGGGCCGGCGCAGGGTGGGCATGACCGGGCTGCGGTCGCTGACCTCGACCCGCAGCCGGGCCCCGGTGACCTCCAGAACCATCTCCAGCGGGCCGTCCCCGTGCAGCATCGCGTTGGCGACCAGCTCCGCGATCAGCAGCACGACGTCCTCGGCGGTCCCGTCGCCGGCGCCGGGCGCGGCGTGGACCGGGTACCAGTCGGTGAGGGCCTGGGCGGTGAAGGTCCTGGCGTGGGTGACCGGTTTGGAGAGTCCGGCCAGGGTCAGCCGCCGGCGCTGGCCGCCCGGGGGTGCCGCGGGTCCGGCCTGCGGGGATTCTCCGTCCAGGGTTCCCCGGCTCAGCGTCATAGGAGGGCACCCTTTCGGTTCGACGGCGGTGGTCCGCATGGTCGGTTTCCCGGCGGTTCCGGAATTATGCCTGCCGCCGGACCGGTCTGCGCGCACCGCGGCTCACCGGGCTCAGACCGCGACTCACCGGGCTCAGCCGGCCAGGGCCGCGTCCACCGTGTCGTGGATGGCGAGCACCGTCCGCGCCCCGGTCAGGTCGAGCACCCGCATGACGGTGGCCGGGACGGCGGCGAGCCGCAGCTCCAGTCCCGCCCGCTCGGCGCCGAGCCGGGTGCGGAGCAGGACGTTCAGGCCCGAGGAGTCGCAGAAGCCGACCCCGCGCAGATCGAGCACCAGGACCCTGGGCCGTTGCGCGACCAGGTCCGCGAGCGTTTCGGCGGCCGGTGCCAGCGTCTCGACGTCGAGGTCGCCGGCCAGCACGCAGACCGCCGCCCCGTCGGGCCCGGAGCGGGTCCGCACCACCAGCTCCGGTCGGGGCTGGGAGGCCGCGAGCACGGTGTCTCCCCGGTCGTTGTCGGATGGCGTCATCGTCGTCCCCTCCATGTGCGTGCCTTCCGACCATACGGAGATCGCGCCCGCCGGCCAAGCGAGGGGTGGTGGTCCGGGGCACCCGCGGCCCCGGGTGCCGCGCCGCGCGGCACCGTCAGGCGGCCTCCAGTCCCTCGCGCAGATGTCGCAGCGTGCGACTGAGGAGGCGGGAGACGTGCATCTGGGACAGGCCGAGCCGGGCGCCGATCTGGGACTGGGTCAGGTCCTCGCAGAAGCGCATGGACAGGATCAGCCGCTCGCGTTCCGGCAGCGCGCCGACCAGCGGCTTGAGCGCGACCAGGTCCTCGACCAGGGCGAGTTCGCGGTCGTCCTCGCCGAGGTGGTCGCCCAGCGGGCCGGGGCCGTCGCCGTCCTCGCCGCTTCCGCCGTCGAGGGAGCCCGCGGTGTGGCCGTTGGCGGCGGTCAGGCCCTCGACCACCTCCTCCGGGCCGATCCCGACGTGCGCGGCCAGTTCGGCCACGGTCGGGGCCCGGTCGAGGCGCTGTGCGAGGCTTTCCTGGGCCCTGGCCAGGGTGATCCGCAGCTCCTGCAGGCGGCGCGGCACGTGGACGGCCCAGGTGGTGTCGCGGAAGTGGCGGCGTATCTCGCCGAGCACGGTCGGCAGCGCGAAGGTGGTGAACTCCACACCGAGCTCGGGGTCGAAGCGGTCGATGGCCTTGATCAGGCCCATCGCGCCGACCTGGAGGAGGTCCTCCTTCGGTTCGCGGTGCGAGTCGAAGCGGCGGACCGCGAACCGTACCAGGGAGAGGTTCATCTCCACCAGCGTGGAGCGGACGTAGGAGTACTCCCGGGTCCCCTCCTCCAGGGTCGCCAGCCGGCGCAGGAGGACCCGGGTGAGCGCGCGGGCGTCCGCCGGAGCGACCTCGCGCGGGTCCTCCACGGCCGCCAGTTCGGGCGGCAGCAGCTCCCGCAGCCCGGTCGCGGTCGACGCGGCGGCGGAAACGAGCAGTTCACCGGTGGGGGCCACCATGGGAGTCCTTCCGTCTTGTCGGCACGGTCCTGCGCCCGCTACCCCGGATGCGGAAAAGGATGCAGTGGCCGTCCGTGAAGGTTTCGCGCAGACGGCCCGGGTCGGCGCCGGGGCGGCGGCACCCTTGGAAGGTTGCCTCAGGCACCCAATTGTTTTCAACCGCCGTAAGGGCTGGGGTAGCCTCCGGGGCGGTACACACCACGCCCGGGGACCGGTCGGCCGACCCGTGCTCGCGGCGCCAGGATCGGAGGCGAGCGTTCGATGGCCGGCCCCACGACCTCTCAAGGCCCGCAGCAGGACCCGGCGTACGACCCGCGGCGCGACCCCGGGCAGGGACCCGACACCGCGCGGGTGGGCGAGCCCGAACTGCGGCTGCTCCTGGCCGGGCTGACGGCGGTCCGGGACGGCGACTTCGGCACCGAGCTGCCGGACGACGCGGACGGGCTGCTGGGCGAGATCGCCACCGTGTTCAACGGCATGGTCGACCAGCTGTCCCGGTTCACCTCCGAAGTGACCCGGGTCGCCCGCGAGGTCGGAACCGAGGGCCGGCTCGGCGGCCAGGCCCAGGTCCCGGGTGTGTCCGGCTCCTGGGCGGACCTCACCGACTCGGTGAACGCGATGGCGGGCAACCTCACCACCCAGGTCCGCGACATCGCCCAGGTCGCCACCGCGGTCGCCAAGGGCGACCTCTCGCAGAAGATCACCGTCGACGCCCGCGGCGAGATCCTGGAACTGAAGAACACCGTCAACACGATGGTCGACCAGCTCAGTTCCTTCGCCGGCGAGGTGACCCGGGTCGCCCGCGAGGTCGGCACCGAGGGCATCCTCGGCGGCCAGGCCGACGTGAAGGGCGTCTCCGGCACCTGGCGCGACCTGACCGACTCGGTGAACTTCATGGCCGGCAACCTCACCGGCCAGGTACGGGCGATCGCCCAGGTCGCCACCGCGGTGGCCGGCGGCGACCTCTCGCAGAAGATCACCGTCAACGCGCGCGGCGAGATCCTCGAACTGAAGGAGACCATCAACACGATGGTCGACCAGCTCAGTTCCTTCGCCGACGAGGTGACCCGGGTCGCCCGCGAGGTCGGCTCCGAGGGGCGGCTCGGCGGCCAGGCCCAGGTGGACGGCGTCTCCGGCACCTGGAAGCGGCTGACCGAGAACGTCAACCGCCTCGCCGGCAACCTCACCCGGCAGGTGCGCTCGATCGCCGAGGTCACCAGCGCCGTCGCGGCCGGCGACCTGACCCGCTCGATCACCGTGGACGCGTCCGGCGAGGTCGCCGACCTCAAGGACAACGTCAACTTCATGGTGCAGTCGCTGCGCGAGACCACCCGCGCCAACGAGGAGCAGGACTGGCTGAAGACCAACCTCGCCCGGTTCTCGGCACTGATGCAGGGCCGGCGCGACCTCGTGGTCGTCGCCGAATCGGTGATGGACGAGCTCGCCCCGCTGGTCACCGCGCAGTGCGGTGCCTTCTACCTCGCCGAGGAGGGCCCGGAGGGGACGGTGCTGCAGCTCGTCGGCTCCTACGCGTTCCCCGACGGCGAGCGCCCGACCCGCTTCCGGCTGGGCGAGTCGTTCGTCGGCCAGGCCGCGCGCGGCCGGCGCACCATCACCGTCGACTCGCTGCCGCCCGACTACCTGGCCGCCTCCTCCGGCCTCGGACGCACCGGCTCGCTGTCCCTGGTGGTGCTGCCGATCGTGGTCGAGGAGCAGGTCCTCGGCGTCATCGAACTGGCCTCCGTCCAGCCGTTCACCCAGGTGCACCGGGACTTCCTGGAGCAGCTGATGGAGACCATCGGCGTCAACGTCAACACCATCATCGCCAACGCCCGGACCGACGAACTGCTCGGCGAGTCCCAGCGGCTCACCGCCGAACTCCGGACCCGGTCCCAGGAGTTGCAGGCGCGCCAGGAGGAACTCCAGGCCTCCAACGCGGAGTTGGAGGAGAAGGCCGAGCTGCTCGCCGCACAGAACCGCGACATCGAGGCCAAGAACCTGCAGATCGAGCAGGCCCGCCAGGAGCTGGAGGACCGCGCCCACCAGGTCTCGCTCGCCTCGACGTACAAGTCCGAGTTCCTCGCCAACATGAGCCACGAGCTGCGCACCCCGCTCAACAGCCTGCTCATCCTGGCCCAGCTGCTCGCCCAGAACCCCACCCGGAACCTGACCGCCAAGCAGGTCGAGTACGCCGGCATCATCCACTCGGCCGGCTCCGACCTGCTCCAGCTGATCAACGACATCCTCGACCTGTCCAAGGTCGAGGCGGGCAAGATGGACGTCAACGTCGAGGCCGTTCCGCTGCGCGCGCTGCTCGACTACGTCGAGGCCACCTTCCGCCCGATGACCGGCCAGAAGAACCTCGCCTTCGCCGTCCAGACGGTCGACGGCGTGCCCGCCGAACTCGCAACCGACGACTACCGGTTGCGCCAGGTGCTGCGCAACCTGCTCTCCAACGCGGTCAAGTTCACCGAGCAGGGCCGGATCGAGCTGCGGATCGAGCCGGCGGCCGCGGCCGAACTCCCGGACGGCGTGCGGCGCGACGGCGGCCCGGTGCTCGCCTTCCGGGTCGGCGACACCGGCATCGGCATCGCGCCCCAGCACCTGGAGACCGTCTTCGGCGCCTTCCAGCAGGCCGACGGCACCACCAGCCGCAAGTACGGCGGCACCGGTCTCGGCCTGTCGATCAGCCGCGAGATCGCCTACCTGCTGGGCGGCGCGATCACCGTCGAGAGCACCCTCGGCCGGGGCAGCACCTTCACCCTCTACCTCCCGGCCGCCCGGCCCGGGGCGGTCCTCCGCACCGACGGCGCGCCGCGCCGGGCGCCGTCCGGCGCGCCGGAGCCGCGCGGGGACGGGGACCAGGACCCCGGGGGCCGGCCGGCCGCCGCCGGTCCGCGCCGTCTGCTCGTGGTGGAGGGCCGCCCGAACGGCCTGCTCTCCCTGGTGGCGGAGAACGCCGTGGCGGACCTCGCCCGCTACGCCGGCGCGCAGCGCCAGGTGGAGATCGTCACCGCGGTCGGCGCCCAGGAGGCCGCGACCGCGCTGGCCACCTCCGCGTGCCACTGCGTCGTCCTGGAAATCGACCTGCCCGACCGCACCGCGGCGACCCTCCTGGCGGAGATGGAGCGCGACCCGGCGCTGCACGCCGTCCCGGTGCTGGCGCACCACAACCGGGGCGTCGGCGCGGAGGACGAGCACGCCGTGCACCGGGAGGCCGGCCGGCCGCTGGAGTTCCTGTCCAGCCTGGACGAGCTGCGCGAACGCGTCGCGCTGCACATGAGTGCCGACCGTCCCGGGGGCGTGCTGCCGCTGGTGCGCGGCACCGAGCGCGACCCCGGCTGGAGCCCGGAGGCGGACCCGGCCCTGGCCGGCCGGACCGCGCTGGTGGTCGACGACGACGACCGCAACCTCTACGCGCTCACCAGCATCCTGGAGCTGCACGGCCTGCGGGTGCTCCAGGCGGAGAACGGCCGGGCGGCGCTGGAGGCACTGGCCGCGCACCCCGGGATCGACGTCATCCTGATGGACGTGATGATGCCGGAGATGGACGGGTACACGGCCACCGCGGCGATCCGCGCGATGCCCGAGCACGAGGGGCTGCCGATCATCGCCGTGACCGCGAAGGCGATGATCGGCGACCGGGAGAAGAGCCTGGCCTCGGGCGCCAGCGACTACATCACCAAACCGGTCGAGGCGGCCGAGGTGGTCGCCCGCATCAAGCACCACCTGGCCCGGTAACGCCCGCCCGCCGCGGCCACCGGCCCCGAGCCCCGAGCCCCAGGAGTCATCACCGTGCAGCAGCCGCAGGACCCCCCGACCACGGGCCCTCCCGCACCGTTCGAGGGCGCGCCACGGGTCGGCCCCCGGCCCGGCCCGGCCCCGATCGGCGGGCCGGGAGCCGCGGCGGCCGGCGGTGAGGCCACCGCGGTCGGCCGGCTCGCCGGCACCGTGGAGCGGCTGCGGCTGGAGCTGGACCGGGCACAGGCCCATTCGGCGGGCCGCGCCGTGGTCGAGATGGGCGTCGGCGTACTGGTCGAGCGCCTGCGCTGCGGGCCCACCGAGGCGGCCGGGCAGCTGGAGAGCCTCGCCGAGCAGGCCGGGGTGTCGGCCCTGGCGCTCGCCGCCGACCTGGTCAACCAAGCCGCCGCGGACCAGATATCGGCACTCGCGCGCGCCTTCGTCGAGGAGGCGGCCGTCCCCCCGGACGAGCCGGACGAGCCGGTGGCGGTCCGGCTGCGCAGCACCGAGGCGGACGCCCTGGCGGGCGGCGACGCCGCGGCGGCGGCCCGGGCCATGCTGGACCACGCGCTGCGCCCGCTCGGCGTGGCGGCCGTCGCGGTCTGGGCGGCCCACCCGGACCTCTCGCTGTCGCTGGCCGGCAGCGCCGGCTTCCACGAGGAGGAGGCCCGCCGCTGGCGCCACGTGCCGCCGGGCGTGCCGACCCCGGCCCGCCGCGCCCTGGACGAGCGGGCGGCCGTCGGCTATCCGACCCTCGCCGAGGCCTCGCTGCCCTCGATCGGCCAGCACGAGATCCGCGGCGGCCGGCTGGCCGTCCCGGCGGGCAAGGGCGGGCGGCTGATCGGCGTCCTGGAGCTCTGCTGGCACGAGCGGCTGCCGGAGCGGTCCCAGCCGCTGCAGCGGCAGTTCGAGGCGCTCGCCGAGGTGGCCGCCGCCACCCTGGAGTCCGGCGGCGGACGGGGACCGCACCCGCCGGACGCCGCCGACGCGCAGTTCGAGGAGCTGCGGCGGCTGACCGACGGCCTGCTCGACCCGTGCCTGGTGCTGCGGGTCGCGCCCGACGGCGAGGACGTACCGCCTCCGTTCGTGATCCGGCACGTCAACCCGGCCTTCGTCGACTTCGCCGGCCGGCCCACCGCCGCGATCACCGGCGCCCGGCTGCTGGAGGCGTACCCGCTGGCGGCCGAACCGGGCGGCCTGGCCGAGAAGGTCGAGCACGTGTTCGCCACCGGGGAGCCGTTCCGCACCCCGGACCTGCGGCTCGCCGCGCTGGTCGACGGGGTGCCGCTGGTCACCCGGGCGCAGGTGAGCATCAGCCGGCACGGCAGCCACCTGGCGGTGGTCTGGCGCCTGGACGACGGCACCCCCCGGGTGGCCCGGCTGCTGCAGCACGCGCAGCGGCTGGGCCGGATCGGCGGCTTCGAGGAGGACCTGCACACCCGCCGGATCGCCTGGAACGACACCCTGTTCGAGCTGCACGGCCTGCCCTCCACCGCGCCGCCGATCGCCCTCGACCAGTTGCCCGAGCACGCCCACCCGGACGACCGGCAGGCCATCGGGCGGTTCCTGCGCACCCTGCTGCACCACCACCGCCCGGCGTCCACCGCCTTCCGGCTGCAGCGCGCCGACGGCGTCACCCGTCACATCCGGGTGGTCGCGGAGCCGGTGCGCGAGGCCGGCAGCGGGCTGCGCACGGTGCGCGGCGCCTACCAGGACATCTCCGCCCAGCACTGGACGGAGGTCGCGCTCGCCGCCACCCGCGACCAGCTCGCCCAGAGCGAGCAGCAGGCCGCCGAGCGCAGCCGCCTGGCCCTCCAGCTGCAGCACGCGATCATGCCGCCCGCGCGCGGCCCGCTGGACCTGCCCGACCTGCGGGTCGGCGTGCGCTACCGGCCGGCCGAGAAGGGCCACCTGGTCGGCGGCGACTGGTACGACGCCCTGCCGCTGCCCTCGGGGGACGTCCTGCTCTGCGTGGGCGACGTCGCCGGCCACGGCATCGAGGCGGCCACCGGGATGGTCGCGCTGCGCAACGCGCTGCGCGGCCTGGCCGCCACCGGGGCCGGGCCGGCCCAGCTGCTGGGCTGGCTGAACAGCGTCACCCACCACCTGACCGACAACGTCACCGCGACCGCCGTCTGCGGCCTCTACCGGCCCGGGTCGCGCCGGCTGCGCTGGGCACGAGCGGGCCACCCGCCGCCGGTGCTGCTGCGCGGGGAGCGGGCGACCATGCTCCCGCAGCTGGGCGGCATCCTGCTCGGCGCGGTCGACCGGGCCGTGTACCAGGAGGGTGAGCTGGTCCTGGAGCCGGGCGACAGGCTCGTGATGTACACCGACGGGCTGATCGAGCGGCGCGACGAGTCCCTCCAGGCGTCGCTGGCGGGTCTGACGGCCCTCGCCGAGCAGGCCCGCGCCGCCTCGTCCGGCGGCGGAGCGGGCCACGGCGGGGCGGGCCACGGCGGGGCGGCCGGTGGCGCCGACGGCCTGGAGGAGCACCTGGATCACCTGCTGCGCTACAGCAACGCCGACACGGACGACGACACCTGCCTGGTCGGGATTGCCGTCCGGTAGGCCCGGCCCCCTCCCCGGTCCGCCTGCGGACGCACGCCGCTGGAGGTGGTCACCGGGCCGCCGTCGACCGTCGCGATCCGTACGACGCAGCCGGGCCGGTCGGCTCCGCCCACCCGGGAGGCGACGGAGAACACCTCGGCCGGTCCGGTGGCGTCCAGCAGCTCGATGCCGGGGAAGGCGACGATCACGACGTGGTGCGGTCGGGGCATGCCCCGGTCCTGCCGCCGGACCGGGCACGGCTACCACGACCAGGATCTGTCACATCGGGCCGTCGGGGCCCGACGGCCGTCAGTAGCGCAGCACGGCGGCGATCCGGCCGGCGTCGGACAGCGTGCCGTCGGGCACGAAGCTGACCTGGCCGCCGGTGTCGAGGGTGCGCTCGACGACCTCGTCGACGATGTCCTCGCGGGCGCCGGACTCCTCGGCCGCGGCCGGCACCAGGTGCTCGCCGTCGTCGCGGACGGTGGTGCGGAAGTTCTCCTCGACCACCAGCCGGCCGAGCCGGCCGTCACCGGCGGCCCGCCAGACCTCGTCCAGGCCGGCGGCGAAGGTCTGACGGCCGCGGGCGGCGTCGAGCTGGGCGAGCGCCTCGGTGGTCTCGCGCGCGGCGTGCGCGCGCACGGCGGGCTCGACCACCTTGCGGACCGTCTCGGCGTCCGCCTGGGCGAGGCCGCCGTGCGGGATCTGCTCGGTGGCCTCCTTGGCGATCGGGCCGACGGCGTCCAGCAGGGCGAGCGCGGCGGCCTCGCCGGTCACGTAGAGCGGGCGGCGGTCCGCCGCGAGCAGCTTGCCGACCTCGGTGTCGGCCTGCCGCAGGAAGGTCTTGGTCTCCTCGTCGCGGAAGGTGCTGGGTGTGTCGCCGATGCGCTCCTGCCGCTCGGGGTCGGGGTTGTCGAAGACCCGCACCAGCGGGAAGCCGTGGCCCCGGTCCTCGGTGACCCGCTCCTCGTCGCCGCCCCACAGCACCACCCGGTCGGCGGCGACCGCGAGCACCCAGTAGGGGCGCTCGGCGGCCTGGGAGGCGACCAGGTTGCGGGTCAGGAAGGTGTCCGACAGCACCACCCGGGCGGGCGCGGTGCGCCCGAGCGACCAGACCTGATGCTCCCCGGGGGCGGCGAGGATCGCCAGGCCGTCCTCGGCGTGCACCAGGTCCACCTCGGCGAGGGCCCGGTCGAGCTGCTCCAGCACGTCGATCCGGTCCGCGCGGGAGACCTCGGGGTCGGCCTGGACCCGCTCCTTGGCCTCGGCCAGCAGGTTGCGCAGCCGGACCGGGTCCTGTGCGTTGTCCGGCTCCCGGCGGTGCGTGGGCATCAGGACGGACACCGCCGGATACGGCCTCGGCCGGCGCAGCTCGGCGAGGACGGCGGGGCTGAGGGCACGCTGCATGGGGACCCTTTCCGAAGGCGGCTCGGCCTTCTCTGCCTGGACACGCGGAGCCCGGAACCGCCCACGCCTGTCCGTCATGTCCTCAATGTACCGACATGCCACTCGGCCCGCCGCCCGCCGTCCACCGCTCCCCTGGGGCACCTGCCGTCACTCGATCCAGGCCAGCACCCCCGGCGCCGAGCCGGAGGTAACGCCCGATCATGCCCATGGCCCGCGGCCTAGGCCCGGGCCACCGGCACTCCCCCGGGCCTCCGCGGGCCGGCCGGCCCCGGCCTCGTCGACGTCGCGGTGGGACAGGACCGCGGCGGCTCCGGCGGACGGGGCCTCGACGGCCACCGGGGCCAGCAGCAGGCCGGTGTGGTCGCCCCAGTCGACGCACTCCAGCACCCGCCCGACGAACCACGCGGGCGCCTGGGCCAGCACCGGCACGCCGTACGGGCCGTGGTACCACTCGACGCCCGCGAACCGGTCGGTGTCCTCGCCGTCGCGCCCGCCGAACAGCGCGGCCGGCCCGTGCCCGTACGGCAGCAGGTGGACGCCCAGCGCGTCGGCCGCGAGGGCCGCGTCGTGGGCGCGGTCGGCCTTGGGGATCCACACCACGAACCGCACCGGGTCGATCGAGCACTGACCCGCGAAGGCGACCAGGCAGCCCGCCGGCGGCGGCCCGGGCGCGGTGACCATGTACACCGGCTGGACCAGCAGGGCCGCGAACGTCTCGAAGTCGCCCATGCCCCCAGCCTAGGAAGCCGTCCGGGGCTTCGCACCCGCCCCGGGACGAACCTCTCGCCCGCCGGACGGACGTCCGCCGCCCGCACGCCCGCGCTGCGCGCCTCCTGCCCGGAGACCGGCGCGGAGTACAGCGCGACGGGCCCGGTCGACGCCGTCCGGGAGACCCTGCGGGATCGGCGGGCCGTCGGCCGGTCCGGGCCCGCGCGGGCGGCCCGGTGAGCGGGGTGCTGCCGGGCCGCCGGACCGGCCGGGGCGGCCTTCCGCGACGCCCGGCCGCTCACCCCGCCCGGCGTCGGCCGGGGCGCCGTGCAGGGGCGGCCGGCCGTCGTCGCCGAGGCGGTGCGCGCCCCGATCACCGGGCCGGACGGGCCGCCGGGGCGCCGGAACCGTCCCGGACCGTACGGCGCTTGACTGACGGTGCACAGGAGGCCCGGAAGGCTGCCGCCGGACAAACCGGCCGGTCATGCTGGGAACCGGCCGAGTGGAACACCGGGTTCCCGCACCGGCCGATCATCTCCCCTGCTCGACCCCGCTCGACGAGCACGACCGAAAGGCCGTCATGCCCTTCATCACCCTCTCCGACGGTTCCCAGAAGTTCTACAAGGACTGGGGCAGCGGACGGCCCGTCGTCCTGTCGCACGGCTGGCCGCTGAACGCCGACGCCTGGGAGGGCCAGGCCGTGGCCCTCGCCTCGGCCGGCTTCCGGGTCGTCGCCCACGACCGGCGCGGCCACGGCCGCTCCACCCAGACGTGGGACGGCAACCACATGGACCAGTACGCCGACGACCTGGCCGAGTTGATGGACCAGCTCGACCTGACCGACGCGGTGCTGGTCGGCCACTCCACCGGTGGCGGCGAGGTCGCCCGCTACCTCGGCCGGCACGGCAGCGCCCGGGTGCGCAAGGCCGTCCTGCTGGGCGCCGTCCCGCCGCTGATGCTGCGCACCGACGCCAACCCCGAGGGCACCCCGATGTCGGTCTTCGACGGCATCCGCGCGGGTGTCGCCGCCGACCGCTCGCAGTTCTATTACGACCTGAGCGAGGCCTTCTACGGCTTCAACCGCCCGGGCTCGGAGCCCTCCGAGGGCAAGCGCCGCGAGTTCTGGCTGCAGGGCATGCAGGCAGGCCTGAAGGGCGCCCTGGACTGCATCGCGGCGTTCTCGGAGACCGACTTCACCGAGGACCTCAAGAAGATCGACGTCCCGGTGCTGGTCGCGCACGGTGACGACGACCAGATCGTCCCGATCGCCGCCTCCGCGAAGAAGGCCGTCGAGCTGCTCCCCCGGGGCGTCCTGAAGGTCTACCCGGGCGCGCCGCACGGCCTGGTCGGCGCCTACGAGGCCGCGTTCACCAAGGACCTGGTCGAGTTCGCCGCCTCCTGACCGTCCGTCCCGGTTCGGCCCGGCCCCGGCTCTCGTGCGGGCGTCGGCTGTTCTTCCACCGGCCACCCCCAGGGGCCCCTCGGGCGGTGGCCGGCGGGCGGCCGTCGGACGTCCTGCGGAAGAACGGCCGGGGCCGGGCGGGCGGCCTGGCGGGGGTGGCCTGCGGCGCTACGGCGGACCCCGCCGGGTTCCCGGTGGAGGGGGCTTCCGGCCATCGGGCCGGACCCCGAGGATACCGCCGGGAATTCGACGGACCCCCTCCGGAGAGTAGGTCAGTTCATGCTCCGCTTCGCCGCCCGGGCCGCCTCGGCCCTCGCCCTCGCCAGCGCGCTGGTCCTCGCCGCCACCGCCCCCGCTCCCGCCGACCCGACCGTCACCCCCAACGCCCAGGACCTCGTCGGCCTCGGCGCGCAGGCGACGGAGGGCCTGTTCACCCAGCTCTCCGGCGAGTACGACGCCTCCCTCGCCGCCGCCGGTGACACCACCTCCTCCCGCCTCCACAGCTGGGACTCCAGCGGGACGAGCAACGTGATCGTCACCAAGTACGGGGCGACGACCATCTACCGGCCGTGGAGCACGGACACCGGCCTCAAGGCCCTGACCTACAACACCAAGGAGACGGTCGACTTCGTCCGCGCCACCCGCCCGCCGAAGCCCACCGACCCGGTCGACGGGCCCACCGGCCTCCCGCTGACCTTCGTCGCCGTGGCCAAGGACGCCGTCAGCTGGGCCGCCCCGGCCGGCGGGAACGCGCCGACCACGCTGACCCCCGCCCAGCTGACCGCGATCTACTCCTGCAAGACCACCAGGTGGAGCCAGATCAGCCCGTCGCTCCCCAACACCCTCATCCGGCCGGTCGTCAGCGGCGACGTCACGGTGGACTACTACGGCGTGCACGGCACCGGACTCGACGCCACCAGCTTCTTCCTGGAGAAGATCGGTTACGCCCAGGCGGTCCAGGACCTGTCCTTCGACCACTCCTGCGTCAGCGTGGTGGCCCGCGAGAACCAGGGCACCGACCCGATCCTGCAGAACCCCGACGCCCTCGTGCCGTACTCCGTCGGCCGCTACGTCGGCCAGGCGTACGGCGGCCACAGCACCCCCGGCGACCAGCCCGGCGTCCTGACCCCGCGGGCGATCAACGGGGTCGTCCCGGTCACCACCGCCCACGTCATCAACCCCGCTTTCACGGCGACGCCGTTCGGCCGGATGCTGTCCGCCGTCGTCCGCCCGACCGAGTGGACCGCGCAGAACGCCCACGGCACCGCCCTGCACGCCGTCTTCGGACCCAGCGGGTGGATCTGCCAGCAGGGCCAGGCCGCCATCAGCGGCCACGGGTTCCAGAGCCTTCCCTCCCCCGTCTGCGGCACGATCGTGCACTGACCCGCCGCCGGCGCGACCGCCCCGGACGCCCGCAGGCGGTGTCCGGGGCCGGTCCGTCAGCGGCCCGCGGGGGCGGCTGACAGTGGCGCATGGGACAGTTCCGTCCATGAACATCACGACCACACTGCACAGTTGGGACGATTCCGTCGCACTCTTCGAGCAGCGCGGGCTGCCCGAGGACTCCTACGAGAACCTGTACGAGGAGGAGTACGACGTCCATGCCGGGGATCTGGCCGTGGAGGGGAACTTCGACCTCGACGCCGCCGAGCCGGACGGCACCGGCTACATCGTCGACGGCGCTCTCACCGTCGGCGGCGCGGTCATCAACACCGACGACGGCTGCCCCGCCCTGATCGTCCTCGGCGACCTCACGGCCGCCGCCGTCTACCTGGAGGGCGACGCCAAGCTCCTGGTCCGGGGGGACGTCCGGGTCGGCGCCTTCGTCGGCCACATGACCGACAAGCTGGTGATGATCAACGGTGACCTGCGGGCCCAGGTCACCGTGCTGTCCTCCGAGTTCAGCCCCGACCTCATCGGCGGCACCCTGCACGGCCCGGTGCTCGCGCCCCCGTACCTCGCGCCCGACCCGCAGGCGCCGGTCGCCCCGGAGAGCGTGCTGGTGCCCGAGGTCCTGCGCACCGAGGGCGAGGACGACCCCGACGAGCTGCGCAACTTCGACGCCCCCGGCGTCCACGGGGGCCGCCTGCTGCAGCGCATCGAGGCCGGCCTTCCCGTCGCCCTGACCGGCCCGGACGCGGCCGGGCGGTAGGGCGGACGGCCCGTAGCCCGTGCGAACGGCCCGCCCGGACCGTCCGCACGGGGCGGGCGGGCCGAGCCGGTGGGAGGATGTCCGGCATGACGGACAAGGAGACCCTCGGCGAGGGCGTGGTCCTGGACGAACTGCTGCGCGAGGCCGCCTCCGACGAGGCCGGGGCGCTGTGGCGGCTGACCGGGGCGGAGCGCCAACTGGACGCCAACGTGGTGCGGCTGCGACCGGAGGCGACCGTCGCCGAGCACGTCGAACCGGACCTGGACGTGCTGGTGCTGGGGATCGCCGGGGGCGGCACGCTGCGCTGCGGCGGCGTCGCGCACACGCTGGAGCCGGGCGTGCTGCGGCTGCTGCCGCGCGGCGCCGCGCGCGGTGTGTCGGCGGGACCGGAGGGCGTCGTCTATCTGACGGTCCACCGGCGGCGGCCGGGCATGACCGTCCGCCCCCGCCCCTGAGTCCCGTCAGCGCCCCGTCTCCCGCCCCCGCGGCCTGACCGGACCGGAGTCGCAGGCCGCCACGGCCGCCCGCTTGGGCCCGAGGAACCCGGTGCCCCGGCCCGGCCGGACGCGGAAGTCCAGTTCGGGCGCACGGTGCCCGCCTACCGGGCGCCGAGCCCCGCCAGGTAGCCGAGCACCGCGTCGTGGGCGCCCGACAGGGCGGTGAGGGCGATGTGGTTGTCCGGCCGGACCAGCACCAGGGCGTCGCCGGCGACCCCGTACGCCCGGCGGACCGCGCCGTCGGGGTCGTCCAGCGCCACCGGGCGCACCTGGGCGGGCAGTCCGGCCAGGCCGGGCCGGGCGCCCGGCCCGAGGCCGAGCAGGGTGAAGTGGTCGCCGGCGAAGTGCGCGAAGAGGCGGGCCGGTCCGCCCCCGGGCCCGGCACAGGGACTGTCGGGCGCCCGGTCCCCGGCCCGGACGGCGCCGGGGAGGCGGTCGGCGGCCAGGCTGCTCCACCGGTAGCCGAGCGCGAGACCGGTGAGGTCGCCCACCCGGCCCGCCTCGACCCCCACGCCGGGCGTTTCCGCCCCCGCCATGACGGCCGCCATCCCGGCGCTGGTGACGTCGAGCGTCCAGGCGGCGATCGGCAGCCGCTCCTCCTGGTAGGTGTCCAGCAGGGCCGGCCCGGCGAGGCCGCGCAGCACGTACCCGAGCTTCCAGGCGAGGTTCCAGGCGTCCTGGATCCCGGTGTTCATGCCGAGCCCGCCCGCCGTCGGGTGGACGTGCGCGCAGTCGCCGGCCAGGAAGACCCGCCCCTCGCGGTAGCGCTCGGCCATCCGGACGTTGACCCGCCAGGTGGAGAGCCAGGTGGCGTTGGCCAGCCGGAGGTCGGTGCGCCCGGTGTGCAGGGCGGCCAGCCGCTGGAAGCTCTCCAGCGACGGGGCGACCGGCCGGCCGTCGGCGTCGGTCTCCGGGCTCGCCTGCAGCTGCCAGCGGCGGGTGCCGGGGAACGGGCAGAGCATGAACGCGCCCCGCGGCCCGAACCACTGGTGCCAGGCGGCCGGGTCCAGCCCCGCCACCTCCACGTCGCCGCAGACCATCACCGGCTCCGGGTCGCCGTCGCCGACGAACGGGATGCCGAGCAGCCTGCGCACCGTGGAGCGCCCGCCGTCGCAGGCGACCAGGTACTCGGCGGCGATCCGCCCGCCGTCGGCGAGCGAGACCTCCACCCCGGCGCCGTCCTGCCGCAGGTCCACCAGTTCGGTGGCGAGCTCGACCCGCACGCCGTACTCGGCCAGCCGCTCGCGCAGCAGCCGCTCCACCCGGGTCTGCGGCACCCACAGGCTCGCCGCGTACGGGGTGGTGGCGGTGGGCTCGGCGCCGGCGAACGGCTCGGTCTCGTTGACGAACTCGCCGTCGAAGTACTTGCGGAACGGCAGGTGGGTGCGGCCCGCGGCCGCCAGCCGCTCGCCCAGGCCGAGGTCGGCGAAGATCTCCAGGCTGCGCGGGTTGACCGTCTTACCGCGCGAGCCGGTGGGGAACTCCGGCGCCCGGTCGATCACCCGGACCGCCACGCCCTGGCGTGCCAGCCCGCACGCCAGGGTCAGTCCGGTCGGCCCCGCCCCCGCGATCACCACGGTCGTCATGTGTCTCGCCCCTTCCGGCTGTCGATGCACCTCATGAAACTGCAACTCAGTAATGAAAGCAACCCGGTAACGAATATTCCTGAGTTATGCTTCCGTCATGGACGCACACGACACGGACGCGGGTCTGCGGACCCTGAAGAAGCAGCGCACCCGCCAGACCCTCGCCGACACCGCCATCGCCCTCTTCCTCGCCCGGGGCTTCGACCAGGTCTCGGTGGCCGAGATCGCCACCGCCGCCGAGGTCTCCAAGCCCACCCTGTTCCGGTACTTCGCCAGCAAGGAGGAGCTGGTCCTGCACCGCTTCGCCGACCACCTCGGCGAGGCCGGACGGGTGGTGCGGGACCGGCCCGCCGGGCTCACCCCGCTGGACGCGCTGGAACGCCACCGCCTGGAGGGGCTGGCGGCCCACGACCCCAGCACCGGGATGACCTCCAACCCCGGGGCGCTCGCCTTCCTCCGGCTGGTCTACGAGACCCCCAGCCTCACCGCCCACCTGGTGGACTACCTCGACACCGACACCCGGGAGCTCGCCGCGGCCCTGGACCCGGACGGCGGCCTGGCCGCCCGCCTGCTCGCCGCCCAGTACGTGGCCGTCCGCCAGGTGCTCGCCCGCGCCGTCTGGACCCGGCTCGCCGCCGGGGAGGACGCCGAGGAGGTCGGCCGGACCGCCGCCGCCGAGACCGCCACCGCCTTCGCCCTGCTGCGCGACGGGGCCGCCGCCCTGGGATTCTGAGCTCTGCCCGGCTCCGCCCCCGCGGCCCCGATTCCACTCCACGACCTCCCCGACCCGCCCGACCTGCCGGACCTGATCCGGTGAAGCCCGTCACGGCCACGCCCCGTCGCCTCACGGGGGCGTGACGGGTAGGTTCCTGCCTCCAAGGGCGCGAGACTCCCCGCAACAGGCGGATCCCGCCGTCGGCGGTTCCTCCGATCAGAGAGGCACGAGTGATGACTGCACAGGGCTCCACGCACCACCCACCCCAGCGCGTCGGCGTGGTCGCCGAGTCGACCACCGGGGAGACCCGGGTCGCCGCGACACCGTCGACGGTCCGGGGCATCCTGGCCCTCGGCTACCGGGTCGTGGTCGAGTCCGGGGCGGGGACGGCCTCCGGGTTCACCGACGAGGCCTACACCGAGGCCGGCGCGGAGACCGGCGACGCCTGGGCGGCCGACGTCGTCCTCAAGGTCAACGCCCCCTCGACCGCCGAGCTCGCCCGGCTGCGCGACGGCGCGACCCTGATCGGCCTGCTCGCCCCGGCGCAGCGGCCCGAGCTGCTGGCGGAGCTGGCGGCACGCCCGGTCACCGCGCTCGCGCTGGACGCGGTGCCGCGGATCTCGCGCGCCCAGTCGATGGACGTGCTCAGCTCGATGGCGAACATCGCCGGGTACCGGGCGGTGATCGAGGCGGCCCATGTGTTCGGACGGTTCTTCACCGGCCAGGTGACGGCCGCCGGCAAGGTCCCCCCGGCCAAGGTGCTGGTGGCGGGGGCCGGCGTGGCCGGGCTCGCGGCGATCGGCGCCGCCTCCAGTCTGGGCGCCGTCGTCCGGGCGACCGACCCGCGGCCCGAGGTCGCCGACCAGGTCAGGTCACTCGGCGGCGAGTACCTCGCGGTGGACGTCGCCCAGGAGGCGAGCACCGACGGCTACGCCAGGGCGACCTCGGCCGACTACGACCGCGCGGCGGCCGAGCTGTACCACGCGCAGGCACGGGACGTGGACATCGTGGTCACCACCGCGCTGATCCCCGGCCGGCCGGCGCCGCGGCTGCTCACGGCGGCGGACGTGGCGGCGATGAAGCCGGGCAGCGTCATCGTCGACATGGCCGCCGCCCAGGGCGGCAACGTCGAGGGCACGGTGGCCGGCCGGACGGTGGTCACCGGCAACGGCGTCACCATCGTCGGCTACACCGACCTCGCCTCCCGGCTGCCGGCCCAGGCCTCGCAGCTGTTCGGCACCAACCTGGCGAACCTGCTGAAGCTGCTGACCCCCGGCAAGGACGGGCGGCTGGTGCTGGACTTCGAGGACGTCGTGCAGCGGGCCGTGACGGTGGCCCGGGCGGGCGAGGTCACCTGGCCGCCGCCGCCCGTCGCCGTCTCCGCCGCCCCCTCCCCCGCGGCGGTTCCCGCCGGCCCGGCCGGGGCCTCGGCCGAGCCGCAGCGGCCCCGGCTCACCCCGGCCGCCCGCTTCGGCCTGATCGGCGCCGGAATGCTGGCGATGTTCCTGCTGGTCGGCTTCGCCCCGGCCCAACTCGCCGAGAACTTCACGGTGTTCGCTCTCGCCGTGGTGATCGGCTACTACGTGATCGGCAAGGTGCACCACGCCCTGCACACCCCGCTGATGTCGGTGACCAACGCGATCTCCGGGATCGTGGTGATCGGCGCCCTGCTGCAGATCGGGCACGAGCGCACGCTGGTCACCGTGCTGTCCTTCATCGCGATCCTGCTGACCAGCGTCAACATCTTCGGCGGCTTCGCCGTCACCCGCCGCATGCTGAGCATGTTCTCGACCTCCCCCGAAAGGCGCTGAGCCCGATGACCACCACAACGGCGGCCCACGCCGCGGACCTGGTCGCCGCCCTGCTGTTCATCCTCAGCCTGGCCGGGCTCTCCCAGCACCGCACCTCCCGGGCCGGGGTCGTCTACGGCATCGCCGGGATGGCCCTCGCCCTGGTCGCCACCATCGTGGTGGCGGCGCAGAGCATCACCGCCGGCGCCGTCGCCCTGATCGTCATCGCGATGGCGCTGGGCGGCGCGATCGGCCTGTGGCGGGCCCGGCAGGTCGAGATGACCCAGATGCCGGAGCTGATCGCGGTGCTGCACAGCTTCGTCGGCCTCGCGGCGGTGCTGGTCGGCTGGAACAGCTACCTGGAGGTGGAGGCGCACGGCGCGGCCCAGAGCGCCGTCTCCGGCGACCTGCTGGGCATCCACCACGCCGAGGTGTTCATCGGCATCTTCATCGGCGCGGTCACCTTCACCGGCTCGATCGTCGCCTTCCTCAAGCTGTCCGCCCGGATCGCCTCGCGCCCGCTGACGCTGCCCGGCAAGAACGCGCTGAACCTGGGCGCGCTGGCCGGCTTCGTGGCGCTGACGGTCTGGTTCACGGTCAGCCCGGGCCTCGGCCTGATGATCGCGGTGACGGTGCTCGCCCTCGCGCTGGGCTGGCACCTGGTCGCCTCGATCGGCGGCGGCGACATGCCCGTGGTCGTCTCCATGCTGAACAGCTACTCCGGCTGGGCCGCCGCGGCCGCCGGTTTCCTGCTCGACAACAACCTGCTGATCGTCACCGGCGCACTGGTCGGCTCCTCGGGTGCCTACCTGTCGTACATCATGTGCCGGGCGATGAACCGTTCCTTCCTGTCGGTGATCGCGGGCGGCTTCGGCATCGAGGCCCCGTCCGGCGGCGGCGAGGAGCAGGGCGAGCACCGGGAGGTCCGCGCCGAGGAGGTGGCCAGGGAGCTGGCGCTGGCCAAGTCGGTCGTGATCACCCCCGGCTACGGCATGGCGGTCGCCCAGGCGCAGCACCCGGTCGCGGAGCTGACCCGGCGGCTGCGCGAGCGCGGCGTGGAGGTGCGGTTCGGCGTCCACCCGGTCGCCGGGCGGCTGCCCGGCCACATGAACGTGCTGCTGGCCGAGGCGAAGGTGCCCTACGACATCGTGCTGGAGATGGACGAGATCAACGACGACTTCGCCGCCACCGGCGTGGTCCTCGTCATCGGCGCCAACGACACCGTCAACCCGGCCGCGATGGACGACCCGGCCAGTCCGATCGCGGGCATGCCGGTGCTGCGGGTCTGGGAGGCGGAGCAGGTGGTCGTGTTCAAGCGGTCGATGGCCTCCGGCTACGCGGGGGTGCAGAACCCGCTGTTCTTCCGGGAGAACAGCGGGATGCTCTTCGGCGACGCCAAGCAGAGCGTGGAGGACATCCTGCGCGCCCTGGACGCCGAGCTGCCGCAGGGCACGGCCCAGGCCGCCCACCGGGCCGGGGTGTAGGAGGCGGCGGACGGTCCGCCGGGCGGGGAGCCGGCCCGGCGGGCCGCCGCGGCGGTCACGGCCGGGGCACGGCGGCCGTCACGGCTGGGGCGCGGCCGGCGGGAGCTGCGGACCGGTGAGCAGGGTGCCGTCCTCGGCGTACGGCCGGCCGTTCGGCACGCAGCCGTGCAGTCCCTTGATCTGCTGCATCATCACCGGTGCGGGCGCCCCCGCGCCGGGGCAGTCGACGTGGCCCTGGCCGAGGATGTGCCCGACCTCGTGGTTGACCGCGAGGGCGTGGTACTCCTCGGACTGTCCGACGTAGAACTCCGAAAGCTCGTTCCAGCGCTTGAGGTTGATGACGACCTGGCGGTTGGCCGCGCAGTTCACCCAGCCGCCGGTGTCCAGCCCGTACTGGCCGCAGATCCGGTCGGTGGACGCCGGGGTGGCCAGGTAGACGGTGAAGTCCACCGGGTCGGCGGCCACCCGCTGGAACGACCAGGTGCCGCCCGCCGACCAGCCGCGCCGCACGTCGCCGAGGACCTGGTCCACCTCGGCGGCGAACCGGTCCGGGCTGATCCTGAGCCCGTCCTCCGCCCGCACCTTGTAGCGGTACAGCTTCTCGCCGGTCCCGAAGCGGGCGGAGCCGCCGGCGGCCGTGGTGAACGCCAGGGGCTTCGGTCCGTCGTCGGCCCACGGCTGCCACCAGAGCAGGCCCGCCGTCACGGCGGCCACCACCGCGAGCGCCACCGCCGCGGACCCCGTGCGCCCGCCGGGGACGCCGAGGCCGGGGGCCCTCACCCGGACCGCCGGGCGAGGGCGCCGGCTATCGCGGCGCGGTCGGGCGGCACGGGGATGCGGAGCGATGGGGCGGGCAACAGGACGGTCATATCAGGAGAGACGCGACACAGCCCCCGCCCGGTTCACGGGGCACCGCTCACCGGACCGCTCAGGACGGCCGGGCGCCGTCCGGGGCGAGCGCCGCCCAGTGCGCCGGCAGCTCGATCCGCTCACCGGTGGAGGTGAACTCCGTGGTGGACAGCGGGAGTTCACCGGAGGCCAGGACGCTCAGCCCGGCCGTGCGGAGCAGGTCACCGAAGGCCGCGTCGGCGACCTCTGCGGGCGCCAGGCCGTGGGCGAACACCGGGCGCAGCTTCGGCGGCGGGCCCGCCGGGTCGCGCGCGAGATCGCCCAGGACGTGCTTGGCCGCCTCGGACAGCTCGACCACGAAGGCCCGGCCGTGCGCGCCGAGCAGTGCGGCGACGGCCTCGGCGACCGGACCGCGGTCGGCCGGCTCACTCTGGTGGATCACGCCGCGCAGGTACACGTTGGCGTCACCGAGGCGTTGGTGCAGCTCCCGGACGGCAGCCCGGTCGGTGGCGTCCAGCTGGACGTACTCCGCCCGCTCCGCCGGGTCCGAGCGCCGGGCGAGTTCCACGGCGGCGGCGGACAGGTCGGCGCCGACGGCGCGGGTGAAGCGGCCCGCGAGGAAGCGGGTCTGGGTGCCGTTGCCGCAGCCCAGGTCGACCACCGGCAGCGCCGGGTCGGCCAGGAACGGATCGAACAGCGCGAGGTGGCGTTCGGCGGTGAGGGCCGGGTCCGCGTCCCAGATCACCGACCCCTGTTCCGCGGGCGCGGCGCGCCAGAAGCCCTCCCAGGAGTCCCGGTACCGGTTGGTCACGCTCATCAGGGCCTCCCGAAGGTCACGCGGAGTACCCCCAGTGTACCGCTCGGTGGCCGGCCCGGATGCGGACTCCGGGCCGGCGCGGGGCGGGGCCGTCAGATGTCGACGGCGACGCCGCAGTCCGGGATCGGCGAGAAGCCGCGGGCCTCGATCGAGGCCGGGCGCAGACAGATCCAGCCCTTCGGACCGAAAACGCCGACCAGTGCCTCGGCGTGGGCGTCGGAACCGTTGAGCTCGGCGGTGCGGACGATGTGCCACAGCTGCCGGCCGTACGGCGAGGTGAGCAGCGACGGGTTGATGACCTGCCTCCCGGGCGAGAGCACGACGGGTGGAATCCCGTCCACGCTGCGCACTCTCAGCGGCCCGGGCGACACCTCGGGTGTGCGGTGGCCCTTGTACGCCTGGTCGATGTAGATGCCGACCGAGTAGGGGATCACCACGTTGACGTCGTCGAGCAACGGGTCGGTGCCGCGGTTCTCGAACTGGATGTCACTGAAATTGACACAGAGACCCGGCGTCACCGCCACACCTCCTCCCAGCACCTTCAGGAGGGCGATGCTGACGTCAGCGCCCCGCTGCGGCAGGAAGGGCTTGATGACGGCGTTCACCCCACCGATCTGGGCCCAGTTCGTGATGGTGCACTCGTAGATGCCCTTGAGCTGGGCGGTCGTCAGGTTGCTGGGCGCGTTGCCGCCGGACTTGGCTGCCCAGGTGACGGCGTCCTTGGCGAACGGCAGGAAGCTGTACCCCGTGGGGTCGCCGGGCAGCGGGGTGCGTGCGGAGCGGGCGTAGTCCACCGTCGCGCTGGTGGACTCGGCCAGTGCGCGGAATCCGTAGCCGGAGCCGTTGGGCCGGACGATGGACGTCGCACCGTCCTTGGGCACGATCGGGCTCGAACCCTTGGCGTCCCAGCCGTAGAGCCGCGGCTGCCCTGCCGGTGCGGCCGCGTTGTACTCGGCGGAGGTCTGGTTCATGAACCCTTCGGTGAGGACCGCCCCGACCCCCACCAGATCGGTGGCGGCCGGCACGACACCCGGCGGCGGGTCGGCCACGGCGGCGGGCGCCACCGCCCCGGCCACGCAGACGGCGGCGACCGCACACGTCGCCACGCGGGCAGCGAAAGAGCGCATCGAGGATCCCTCCCGGTGTGGACCCGTCCGGCCCGACCGGCCGGCGGTGCGCCCATGATGTCCACCGCCCTCGGGCCGGACAATCCTCGATCGTCGCCAACTGCATTGCACAAGAGGCCAGTTGGGTGCCTCCATCAGCCCGGATCGCCGATCGGCCGACGGGCGGGCGCCAACTGTTCTTCCCCCGGCCACCCGCCGCGACCGCGGACCGGCGGGACGGCGGGGTCACAGCGTGGCGGTGTCGATCACGAAGCGGAAGCGGACGTCGCCGGCGACGACCCGGTCGTAGGCCTCGTTGATCCGGTCCACGCCGATCAGCTCGACCTCGGCCGCCACCCGGTGCGCGGCGCAGAAGTCCAGCATCTCCTGCGTCTCGGCGATGCCGCCGATGCTGGAGGTGCTCAGGCTGCGGCGCCCGCCGTTCAGCGCGCGGAGGTCGAGGAGCACCGGCTCCTCGGGAAGGCCGACGCTGACCAGAGCTCCGTCGGTGCGCAGCAGCCCGAGGTGGGCGGCGAAGTCGAGCGGGGCGGAGACGGTGTTCAGGACGAGGTCGAAGCGGCCCGCGAGCTCCTCGAAGGTCGCCGGGTCCGCGGTGGCGCGGTAGTCGACGGCGCCGAGCCGCAGGCCGTCGTCCTTCTTGCGCAGGGACCGGGACAGCACGGTGACCTCGGCGCCGAGCGCGTGCCCGATCCGCACCGCCACGTGGCCGAGCCCGCCGAGGCCGACAACGGCGACCCTCCGGCCCGGCCCGGCGTTCCAGTGCCGCAGCGGCGAGTAGGTGGTGATGCCCGCGCACAGCAGCGGCGCGGCCGTCTCCAGCGGCAGGGCGTCCGGGATGCGCACGACGAAGTGCTCGTCGACGACGATCTCCTGCGCATAGCCGCCGTAGGTGCGCTGCCCGTCCCGGCCGACGGCGTTGTACGTCCAGACGGGGCCCTCGGCGCAGTACTGCTCCAGGCCGGCCCGGCAGTTCTCGCAGACCCGGCAGCTTTCGACCATGCAGCCGACGCCCACCCGGTCCCCGGGGCGGTAGGCCGTCACGCCGGGGCCGGTCTCGGTGACGATGCCGGTGATCTCGTGACCGGGGACCATCGGGAACAGCGCCGTGCCCCAGCCCTCGCGCGCCTGGTGGACGTCGGAGTGGCAGATGCCGACGAACGTGATGGCGATCCGCACGTCGAACTCGCGCACGTCGCGGCGTTCGACGGTCGCGGGCCCCAGTGGGGCCTTGGCGGCGGGCGCGGCGTAGGCGGAGACGGTGGTGGTCATGGCGGTTCGCTCCCTTCCCTTCTCGGTCCGGCGGACACGGCGACGCCGCCCGGGGCAGCGGGGCGGGTGGGCCGCGCCGGCACGCCGAAGCAACCCCGCCCTTCCATGGTCGCGGAGCGCGCCGGGGTGAACCACTTCAGCGGGTGCTCCCGACGGCACGAGGGCTCGGGCGTCGGGCGTCGGGCGTCAGCCGGCGCCGAGGCGGCGGCCGGTCACCTCGTCCGGGGTGATCCGCACCCAGAGCGGGCGGTCGCCGCCCGCCCAGGGCGTCGCGCCGGGCAGCCGGGACAGCCGCTGCTCCTCCTCGGGGTCGTCGACGTGGTGCGCCGACCCGAGCATCAGCACGCTCCAGCCCTCGCTCAGCCGGTCGTCGATGTGGTCGACCTGGAAGGAGAGCGGCGAACCGTCCTCCGCCGCCGCGGAACCGTGCGGCGTGGTGTGGTAGACGATCGTCCGGCCGTCGACGGCGTAGTTCACCGGGTAGACGGTCGGCGCCGGGGAGCCGGGAAGGCCCACCCGGCCGACCCCGTGGGTGCCCACCAGGAACCAGCACTCCGGCTCGGAGAGGTGCAGCAGCAGCGGCCGCGGCGTCCCCGGTACCGGCTGCGACTGCCCCGGCGGAGCGTCCGACCGGCCCTCCAGCAGCTCCGCCCAGGTCATCCTGAGCGCGGCCGCGATCCGGACGAACCCGGCCGGGTCGAAGGCCGGGCCCGCCGCCAGCAGGTACCGGAGGTAGGCGGGCGACATCGCCGCCTGGTGGGCCAGGGTCAGGTCGTCGATGCACAGCTCGTCGCGGCGCTCGACGATCCGGCGGGCCACGTCGGTGGGGTCGGCCCGCCGGACGGCTTCGAGGTCGGGGGTGCGGTTCACAGGTCGGCTCCTCGGCTCACGGTCTCCTCGTTCCGCTCTCCCGTCCGGCACTCCCCCCTGGCAGGATCCCCGGCCCGGGCCCGGACGGCGCGGGGCGTGGGCCGTTCGGCCCTGCCCCGGCACCGACCGGCACCGACCGGCACCCCACCGGTGCCCACCCGGTCACGGTCGTCCGGTCACGACCGTCCGGGCCCGCCGAGCCTCGGGGCCGGGACGGGGGCGGCGGCCCCCACCAGGACGACGAGCTCATGGCCGCCGGGGTTGCTCTGCACGGGGACGGTGCGCCAGTTGTTGGCCAGCCAGACGTTGCCCGAGGGATCGATCTGCAGGCCGGTGTTCCGCTCCAGCCCGTCGCTCGGGTAGCCCGTGTCGGGCGGGGAGATCGGCTGGCCGGTGCGGAAGCCGGGCGGGCAGGCGGTGAGGTCGGTGCCGCACAGCCGGGCGACCCGGTGGCCGCCGAAGTTCGCCACCCAGACCGTGTCCTCCCCGTCGACGGCGACGCCCCACGGCAGGAACAGCCCGCCGTTGCTGAAGGGCTCCGGGGCCGGGGTGCCGTCGGCCCCGATCAGGGTGACCGAGGCACCCAGGCGCGGGCCGCTGTCGCCGCCCACGGCGGCGGCCAGCTCGTCCGCCGTGCTGCCCCCGCACGGGACCGGCAGGATGCCGCTGTTGCTGACCCAGGCGTTGCCCCGGCTGTCGGTGGCCACGGCGAGCGGACGGCGCAGACCGCCGCCGGTGACGGTCAGCTCCAGGGCGCCGTCGGGGGCCAGCACCTGGACGCTGTCGCTGCCGTTGCCGGTGACCCAGAGCCGTCCGGCGGGGTCGGTGGCGGCGCCGAAGGGCTTGTGCAGCCCGGGGGTGGGAACCTCCTCGGCGCGCGTGGCGTCGCCGTCCGGGATCCTGGTCACGCTGTCGCCGCCGCAGTTGGCGACCCAGACGGTGCCGGCCCAGTCGGCGGCCATGCCCTGGGGCTGGACGATGCCGCCCCGCCGCCAGCCGTCGGGCGGCGACAGCGGGGTGCCGTCCGGGGCGAACCGGGAGACGCTGCGCTCCAGCGGGGCCGGATCGATCGGGCAGCCCGATCCCTGGAAGCCGAAGTTGCCGACCCAGGCGCTGCCCCGGGCGTCGACGGTGATGCCGAAGCCGGCGCCGTAGAGGCCGCCGCCGTGGAAGGGCGCACCGGGTGCGTCCCGGCCGGTGGGGGTGAACTTGAGCACCGTGCGGCCGCCGCAGACCGGGACGGCGGGGTCGGCGCCGTAGCGGTAGTTGTTGCTGACCCAGGCGTTGCCCTCCCGGTCGAAGGCGAGGTTGCCGGGGCCGTCGAGTTCCCGGCCGTTGCCCGCGTAGCGCAGCGCCACGGTCCAGGCCGCCGGGGCGGCGGACAGCGCGGGGAGGTAGCTCGGGGTGGTGGCGGCCAGGTCGTAGAGGGCGGCGGCGTTGTGGCCGGGGTCGTGGGCGATGTCCACGGCGGCCCGCAGGGTGTCGCGGGGCCGTTCCCGGCCGGGGCGGCGGGCCAGGTCGAACAGCTGGTCGCAGGCGCCGCCGGTGACGCAGGCGGCGAGCAGGTTGGCGAGGGTGTTGAACGCGGCCAGGGTGGAGGTCCGGTCGCCGTTGGGCGGGTCGGCGAGCGTCGCCGCGATCCCGCCGGTCCCGGTGTCGGCCAGGTTGTGCGCGACGCCGGCCGCGTTCCCCAGCCCGGGCTCGGTGCCGGCGATGCCGGCCGGGCCGGTGAAGCGGGCCAGCGCGTAGGCGACGGCGACGGTGGTGCGCTCGTTGACGACGAGTTCGGGCGGGGCCTCGGCGCCGCTCAGCGCGGCGGCGAGCACCACCGGGCCGTCCTGCCCGTGGTCCGCGCCCCGCTCCCGGGCGCGCGGCAGGTCGGCGAGCACGTAGAGCACGGCGCGCGGGTCGTCCGGGCGGCGGTAGTCGAGGTCGAACCGCCCGTCCTCCCCGCTCCGGGCCCGGGCCAGTACCGTCGGCGCGGCACCTTCCCCCTCCCCCGCCCGGTAGAGCGTCACCTCGGCTCCCCCGAGCGGGGTGTCGCCGCTGCGCACCACCCCGCACTGCTCGTCCGGCTCCCCCACGCCGGGCACGGAGCTCACCGCGTGGGACGGCCCGGCGGCGAGCTGGGCCAGGAGGGCGGCGGTCAGCAGGACGCCACGGCGTCGGCGCATGGCAGGGCTCCGTTCGGTCGCAGGAGGTCGCTCGGGAAGCGGCCGGCCGCTCCGCCCCCGCGACGAGCGCGGGGGTGGGGCCGCCGCCCTCCTGCCTGCCACATCCCCGGCCCGCCCGCGCGCGACCGGCCGCAGGACCCGACCGAAATTGCCCGGGACGGCCGAGGCGCCGTCAGCCCAGGTCCAGATCGAGCGCGTGCTCCTCCACGGCGAGATAGGTGTCGCGCGTCGCCGCCTCCAGGAATCCCTCCGCCGCGGGCACCACCACCCGGGGGGACACGTCCGCGAGCTGCGCCCAGGACTCCGCGCGGCCCCGGGAGAACCCGCGGCGGACCGCGCCGCGACGGATTCCCCCCTCCCGGTCCCGGCCCTCCTGGAGGGCCTCCGCCCGTTCGCGGGTCCGGCGCTCGCTCTGCGCCTCCGTGCCCCACCCGGCCGCCTGCCGAACGGTCGGCAGTACGTCGTCGACGGCGGAGGCCAGCCGCCGGTCCTCCCAGGCGAGCTCCCGGCAGGCCCCGAAGAGGCGGCGGGACATGCCGAGCATCAGATCGGTGCCGGGCAGCCGCCCCACCAGCATGTCCACCCCCTGGCGCCGCCCGATCGCGTCCACCGTGGCACCGCCGCCCAGCTCCCGACGCAGGGCCGCCGTCCCCTCGTCGCCCTCCAGCAGCGTGACCAGTCCGCTCCGCCGACGCGCGGGGCCGGGCTGCGGGCTGCCGACCGCCACCGCCCGCAGACCGTCCCGGGGTATCGACACCAGGGCGAGGTAGGTCAGCATCCTCGCCTGGGCGAGGCCGAGGAGCGCCTCGTCGTCGTCCTGCACCAGGTCCTCGTCGAGGTCCGCCGCCGCACCACCGGTGGGCGGGCCGTCAGGGACGGACGGCTCGTCCTCGACGTCGATCATCATGAAGAGGCGCTTCTCCAGGCTGGTGCCGCAGAGGACCTTCCGGTGGGGCGCCGTCATCAGGGCGCCGACGTCCAGCTGGCGGGCGCCCTTCCGCCGGCTCCGGTCGGGGAGCCACCTGCCGCCCTTCGCCTCGACCAGCCACAGCTCCGCGGACGACGGGTGCGTGCCGAACAGGTCGGGCAGGCTCCTGGTGGTCCTCCACTGCGGCGCGGCCCCGGGCGGGGCGGCGCTCTCCGCGTGCGTCGTGGGGCCGAGGCCCATCAGGCTCCGGCAGGCCCACTCCGCCATCGTCATGCCCACGTGGTACCCGAAGGCCGACCGCATGGAGCCCTCGGTGCCGTGCGTGTAGACCACGCTGGGCACGATCTCCGTACCGGCGCCGCCGGGCGCCGGAGACGTCGTCTTCTGCCGGGCCAGATAGGCCCCCAGCGGGTGGCGCCGCGCCATGATCTCCCGGCGCGCCAGGCGGGGCACCGCCACCAGCCACGGCGCGATGTCCCGGCCGACGGTGGTCGCCGCGTCCAGCAGGTCCCGCCAGGTCGTGGTCACCAGGTAGGCGCCGTCCGGCGGCACGGCTCCCGGCGACGGCCACGGCTCCTTCACCTGCGCCACGACGACGGGCTTCGGGCGCTTGACCGGCTCCAACGGCGCACTGCGGCGCACGAAGACGGGGACGTCGAAGGAATCGGGCGCCGACACCACCGCGTCGACGGCCCCGGCAGGAGGCAGCATGGCGTCACTCTGTCACGGGCCTGCGACAGCCTCGACGACGGCCCTTGGGCTCACCTGCTCTTCGCGGTGGCGGCGATGGCGGGGAGGACGGCGAGCGCGAGCAGGCCGCCGGCCAGGGAGAGGACGGCGTAGCCGCCGGTGGAGACCACGAGGCCGGAGGCCAGGCCGCCGGTCGCGCCCGCGACGGCGATGGCGACGTCCACCGTGCCCTGGGTCCTGGCGCGGGTGGCCAGCGGTGCGGCGTCGGTGATCATCGCGGTCCCGGAGACCAGGCCGAGGTTCCAGCCGAGGCCGAGCAGGGCGAGCGCGAGGGCCAGCAGGCCGACGGAGTCGGCGGGGGCCGCGGCGGCGAAGAGGCCGGCGGTGAGCAGGGTGAGGCCGGAGGCGGCGGCGACGGCGGTCGGGCCGTGCCGGTCGACCAGCCGGCCGGTCAGCGGGGAGGGCAGGTACATGGAGCCGACGTGGACGGCGATGACGAGGCCGGAGGCGCCGGTCCCGTGGCCGTGGTCGTGCATGTGGACGGGCGTCATCGTCATGATCGCGACCATGACGAGCTGGGTGAGGATCATCGTCAGCGCGCCCAGCAGCAGCACCGGACGGCGCACCTGCTCCGGCCCGGAAGCGGCGACCACCCCGGATGCTTGCGCGCGCTCCTCGCGCTGCAGCGCACGGGCGAGCAGCAGCGGGTCGGGGCGCAGCCAGCCGGCGAGGACGAGGGCCGCCAGGGCGTAGGCGGCGCCGGCGAGGAGGAACGGTCCGGCGAGGGCGGGGAGGCCGAGGTGGCCGGCGAGGGTTCCGGTGGGGGCGGCGAGGTTGGGGCCGACGACGCCGCCGAGCGTGGTGGCGACCAGGACGGTGGAGACGGCGCGGGCGCGGTGGGCGGGCGCGGCCAGGTCGGCGCCCGCGTAGCGGGCCTGGAGGTTGGTGGCCGTGCCGGCGCCGTAGACGAACAGGGCGATGAACAGCAGGACGGGGCTGTCGAGCGCGGCGGCGGCGATGACACCGGCGCTGCCGACGGCGCCGGTCAGGTAGCCCGCGGCCAGGCCCGGGCGGCGGCCCCTGGCCTGGGAGACGCGGCCGACCGCGACCGCGGCGAGGGCCGATCCGGCGGTGAACAGCGCGCTGGGCAGCCCGGCGAGGTCGGTGGAGCCGAGCATGTCCTGGGCGAGCAGGGCGCCGACGGTGATGCCGGCGGCCAGGCCGGCGCCGCTGAGGATCTGGCTGGTGACCAGGACGGTGAGGACGCGGCGCTGCGCCTCGGAGCGGGTGGGTATGCCGGTGGGGGCGGCCGGGCCGGTGCTGGTCACGGGGTGGTTCTGCCTTCGGGTGCGACGGTGGGGCTGCCGCCCGGCGTGGGCGGGGTCGCCGCCGGGCAGCCCCCACCGTAGGCCGCCCGCCGCGGAGCGCGGTAGAGGATCATGGCCAAGGGAGCCATAAGCAACGGCTATGGCCCGACCCGCCCCACAACGCGCCCGCGGCCCGGTACCACGCGTCCGTGGGACCGGGCCGTCGGATGCGGGACGGGGGCCGCTCAGTCGCGGACGGGGGTGATCAGCCCGTAGTGGCCGTCGTAGCGGTGGTAGAGGACGTTCCCGCGCCCGGTCGCCGTGTCGGTGAAGAAGACGAACGGCAGGCCGGACAGGTCGAGCCGCTCCACCGCCCCGTCCGCCGTCAGCTCCGGTACGGCGGCCGGGCTGACCGTCAGTCCGGGGACGGGCTCGGCGGTCGCGCCGGCCGAGGCGAGCCGGTGGGTGCCGGTGCGGGCGTCGCGGTAGACCACGCTGTCGGCGCCGCTCCCGGCGTCGGTGAACAGGTGGAAGGCGTAGTCCATCGCCTCCAGGTCGAGCACGGCGGCCCAGGCGCTCTGCCGGGCCAGGCCGTAGGTCTTGTGCCGGACGATCCGCCGGTCCTCGGCCGCCCGTTCGACGTGCTGCGGGCTGTGCTCCTCGCCGCCGCGGCCGACCCAGGCGCCGGTGTGGTGGCGCTGGCGCACCTTGGCGAGCTTGGTGCCCAGGCGGTCCTGGAGCCGGTCGACGGCCTCCTGCATGGTGGCGGCCGCGACCTGGGCCCGGACCGGCCGGCCGTTCAGGTCCACGACGGCCTGGGCGACGGACGGACGGACCACCGAGTGGTGCGGCTCCTGGATCAGCTTCACCCGTACCGCGAGGACCGGCTCGTGGATCCGGCGGAGCACGGCCTCGACCTTCGCCCGGGCGTAGTCGGGCGCGGCCAGCGAGACGGCGCCACGGGTGGCCACGGTGATCTCGACGGCGGGCGGGCTCTGGAGCTGGGTCATCGGAACGTCCTTTCCTGAAGGAGCCGGGACGTGAACACACCGACCGTGTCGCCGTGTTCACGGAACCGATCCTCCGGGGGCGGGCGCCGGGGAGGCAGGGCCGGAGGACCCCCTCGTGGCCGCCACCGGTCCCGGTGCGGACAGCCCGAGGGTCCCGGGTGGCCCGTGCGGGTCGGTCGCCCGCCCCCGTGACCACGGGTGGGACGGCCCGAAGGGCGCACCCGCCCCGGGACCTTCGGCGGCCGGATGGGGCTGCTCGGGCCCTGGGGCCGGGCACCCGGCGGGCGGGACGCTGGTGGCCGGACGGGGCCGCGCACACCGGTGGCGCGGACCGCCGAGGACCGGGGAGGTCGCGGACATGACGCACAACGTGACGGTGGGCATCGACGGTTCGGCGCCGAGCGCGGCCGCGGCCGGGTGGGCCGCCCGGGAGGCCGGCCGGCTCGGGCTCCCGCTGCGGATGATCCACGTGGCGGGGACCGAGGCCGACGCCCTGGAACGCGACCTGGGCGGCGGGGCCGCGCTGCCCGGGCGGGTGGCCGACATCTGCGACAGGGTCGCCGCCGAGCTGCCCGAACTGGACGTCACCTGCGAGGTGCAGCCCGGGCATCCGGCGTTCACCCTCGCCGCCGCGAGCGGGCGGGCCGAACTGCTGGTGCTGGGGTCGCGCGGCCTCGGCGGCTTCACCGGGCTGCTGATCGGCTCGGTCGGGCTGCGGACGGCCGGCCGCTCCCTGTGCCCGGTCGTCCTGGTCCGCAGCGAGGCGGACGGGCACGACGGGCTGGACGGCGACGCGGCCGGGGACGTCGTGGTGGGCGTGGAGAGCGACCGGCCGGCCGACGCCGTCCTGGAGTTCGCCTTCCGGTACGCCGCCGACCACGGTGTCGGCCTGCGGGCGGTGGAGAGCCGGACCACCTCCCACGACACCTACACGACCCGGGCCCCGGTCGAGCAGGCGGAGATCCGGGAGGCGATGGCCGCCGCCGAGCAGCTGCGGCTGGAGGACGCGCTGGCCGTCCGGCGCGAGAAGTACCCGCAGGTCCGGACGGCGGCCGAGGTGTGCCCCTGGAGCGCGGGCCGGGCGCTGGTGGAGGCCTCCCGCGGCGCCTCCCTGGTGGTGCTCGGCCGGCGGACGGCCAAGCACCCGCTGACCGGCCCTCACCTCGGTCCGGTCGCCCAGTCGGTGCTGCACCACGCGCACGCCCCGGTCGCGGTGGTCCCGCACGACTGAGTCCCGCTGTCCCGGCGGGACCAACCACCCGCCATCGCAGGGACCTTCGGACCCCGAACGGGGTCCCGTTGGGCGGATGTCCGCCGGACCCCGCGCAGGGAACCTGGAATCGAAGGCGCCCACGGCGCCGATGTCGGACGATGACCTGAAAGGCAGTCCAGCATGTCGACCCGCCCGAAGCACGACGTGAAGCCGTCGCCCACGAGCGAGCTCCCCGCCCCACCCGTCAGCGTCGACGGGCTGGTCGCCGCCGCCCTTTCCGCCCTCGAGGAGTACGCCTCCTTCACCCAGGAGCAGATCGACCACATCGTCAAGAAGGCCTCGCTGGCCGCCCTGGCCCGGCACACCGGACTCGCCGCCCTGGCGGTGGAGGAGACCGGCCGGGGCCTGTTCGAGGACAAGGCCGTCAAGAACGTCTTCGCCTGCGAGAACGTCACCCATGTGATGGCCCGCACCAAGACCGTCGGGGTGGTGCGCCGGGACGAGATCGACGGCATCGTGGAGATCGCCGAACCGGTCGGCGTGGTCGCGGGCATCACCCCGGTCACCAACCCCACCTCCACCACGATCTTCAAGGCGCTGCTCGCGCTGAAGACCCGCAACCCGATCGTCTTCTCCTTCCACCCGGCGGCGCAGCGCTGCTCCGCCGAGGCGGCCCGGATCGTCCGCGACGCGGCGGTCGCGGCCGGGGCGCCGGCGCACTGCGTGCAGTGGATCGAGGAGCCGTCGATGGCGGCGACCGACGCGCTGATGCGCCACCCGGGGGTCGCGACGATCCTCGCCACCGGCGGCAACGGCATGGTGCGGGCCGCGTACAGCTGCGGCAAGCCCGCGCTGGGCGTGGGCGCGGGCAACGTGCCGGCGTACGTCGAGCGCAGCGCGGACCTGCGGCGGGCGGTGAACGACATCGTGCTGTCGAAGACCTTCGACAACGGCATGATCTGCGCCTCCGAGCAGGCGGTGATCCTGGACGCGGAGATCCGCGACGCCGCGCTGGCGGAGTTCCGCAAGCTGAAGGCGCACCACGCGAGCGCCGAGGAGAAGGCGCTGCTGGAGCGGTACCTGTTCGGCGTCGGTGACGGGGTGTCCTGCGCGGGCGCCAAGCTGAACGCCGAGGTGGTGGGCCGCACCGCCGCCGAGATCGCGACGGCGGCCGGCTTCGAGGTGCCGGCCGACACCTCGGTGATCCTGGCCGACTGCGAGCGGGTCGGCCCGGACGAGCCGCTGACCCGGGAGAAGCTCTGCCCGGTGCTCGCCGTGCTGACCGCCGCCTCCCGCCGGGAGGGGGTCGAACTGGCCGCCGCCATGGTGGAGTTCGACGGGCTCGGGCACTCGGCCGCGGTGCACACCGAGGACGCGGCGTTCACCGAGGAGTTCGGGCACGCGGTCAAGGCCTGCCGGATCATCTGGAACGCGCCCAGTTCGCAGGGCGGCATCGGCGACGTCTACAACGCGTTCACGCCCTCGCTGACGCTGGGCTGCGGCAGCTACGGGCACAACTCGGTGGCGGGCAACGTCTCGGCCCTGAACCTGGTGAACATCAAGCGGATCGGGCGGCGGAACACCAACATGCAGTGGTTCAAGGTCCCGCCGAAGATCTTCTTCGAGCGCAACTCCGTCAAGTACCTGGCGAGCATGCCGAACGCGCGCCGGATCGTGGTGGTCACCGACCACACCATGGTGGCGATCGGCCACCTGGAGCGGATCCGGGCCGTGCTGGACCGGCGCCGGGAGCCGGTCGAGGTCCGGGTCGTCGACTACGTCGAACCCAACCCGAGCATCGACACGGTGCGCCGCGGCGCGGAGCTGATGCGGGAGTTCGAGCCGGACACCGTCATCGCGCTCGGCGGCGGCTCGCCGATGGACGCGGCCAAGGTGATGTGGCTGATGTACGAGCACCCGGAGGTGGAGTTCGCGGACCTCAAGGAGAAGTTCTTCGACATCCGCAAGCGCGCCTTCACCTTCCCCGACCTGGGCGAGAAGGCCAAGCTGGTGTGCATCCCGACCACCTCGGGCACCGGCAGCGAGGTCACCCCGTTCGCGGTGATCACCGACACCGCCACCGGCCAGAAGTACCCGCTCGCCGACTACGCGCTGACCCCGACCGTGGCGATCGTCGACCCGGCGCTCACCACCCGGCTGCCGGCCGACGTCACCGCCGACACCGGCTTCGACGCCCTCACCCACTGCATCGAGACCTATGTCTCGGTCTACGCCAACGACTTCACCGACGGCCTGGCCCTGCAGGGCGTGCGGCTGATCTTCGAGAACCTGGAGCGGGCGGTCACCGCCGGCGCGGACGACCCGCGGGCCCGGGAGCGGATGCACAACGCCGGGACGATCGCCGGCATGGCCTTCGGCTCGGCCTTCCTGGGCGCCGTGCACGCCATGGCGCACACCCTGGGCGCCACCTTCCACGTCGCCCACGGGCGGACCAACGCGCTGCTGCTGCCGCACGTGATCCGCTGGAACGGCTCGGCCCCGGCGAAGGTGACCGGCTGGCCCAAGTACCAGAGCTACCAGGCCCCGGAGCGCTACCAGGACATCGCCCGGATGCTGGGCCTGCCGGCCGCGACCCCGGAGCAGGGCGTCGAGTCGCTGGCGGCGGCGGTGGAGGAGCTGCGCGACCGGGTCGGCATCCCGCGCTGCTTCAAGGACGCGGGCGTCGACGAGGAGGCCTTCCTGGCGGCCCTGCCGCAGCAGGCGATGAACGCGTACGAGGACCAGTGCGCCCCCGCCAACCCCCGGATGCCGCTGCTCGCCGACCTGCAGCGGATGATGCGCCAGGCCTACTACGGCGACCGGGCCTGAAGACCGAGTGCCGGACAGCCGAGAGCCTGAGAAGGGACACCCCGAGATGACCACCTCGCAGCAGACCCAGACCCGGACCCAGTCGCAGCCGCGGACCGTCCCCGCCCCGGCCGGAGCCTGGGACGGCTTCGCGGACGGCCCCTGGCAGGACCGCGTCGACGTGCGCGACTTCGTCCAGCGCAACTACACCCCGTACGAGGGCGACGCCGCCTTCCTGGCCGGCCCCACCGAGCGGACCCTGGCGGTCTGGGGGCGGATCACCGAGCGCTTCCCCGAGGAGCGCGCCAAGGGCGTGTACGACGTCGCGTACGACATCCCCTCCACCATCACCGCGCACCGGCCCGGCTGGATCGACCGGGACCGCGAGCTGATCGTCGGCCTGCAGACCGACGCCCCGCTCAAGCGCGCGATCATGCCCTACGGCGGCTGGCGGATGGTCGCGGGCGCGCTGAAGACCTACGGCTACCCGGTCGACCCCGGGCTGGAGAAGGTCTTCACCGAGTACCGCAAGACCCACAACGCCGGGGTGTTCGACGCCTACACCCCGCAGATCCGGGCCGCCCGCAAGGCCGGCGTCGTCACCGGTCTGCCCGACGCCTACGGCCGCGGCCGGATCATCGGCGACTACCGCCGGGTCGCGCTCTACGGCGTGGACCGGCTGGTCGCCGCGAAGCTCGCCGAGAAGGCCGAGCTGGACGCCGCGCCCACCGACCCGGCGCGGGTGGAGGAGGTGATCCGCGGACGCGAGGAACTCGCCGAGCAGATCAGGGCGCTGCACGAGCTCAAGGAGATGGCCTCGGCCTACGGGTACGACATCTCCGGCCCGGCCGCCACTGCCCGGGAGGCGGTGCAGTGGCTGTACTTCGCCTACCTGGCGGCGGTGAAGGAGCAGAACGGCGCGGCGATGTCGCTCGGCCGCACCTCCACCTTCCTGGACGTCTACCTGCAGCGCGACCTCGGCGCCGGGCTGCTGACCGAGGAGGCGGCGCAGGAGCTGATCGACGACTTCGTCATCAAGCTGCGGATCGTCCGCTTCCTGCGCACCCCCGAGTACGACGAACTGTTCTCCGGCGACCCGACCTGGGTCACCGAGTCGATCGGCGGCATGGGCGAGGACGGCCGCACGCTGGTCACCCGGACGTCCTTCCGCTACCTGCAGACGCTGTACAACCTCGGCCCGGCGCCCGAGCCGAACCTGACCGTCTTCTGGTCGCCACAACTGCCCTGCGGCTTCAAGGAGTTCTGCGCCCGGGTATCGATCGACACCTCCTCGGTGCAGTACGAGTCGGACGAGCTGATGCGCCCGCGCTTCGGGGACGACACCGCCATCGCCTGCTGCGTCTCCGCGATGGCGGTCGGCAAGCAGATGCAGTTCTTCGGCGCCCGGGTCAACCTCGCCAAGACGCTGCTCTACGCGATCAACGGCGGCCGGGACGAGAAGTCGGGCGAGCAGATCGGCCCCGACACCGGCGCGATCACCTCGGAGGTGCTCGACTACGACGAGGTGCTGGCGCGCTTCGACGAGCAGATGGAGTGGCTGGCCGGGACGTACGTCCACGCGCTCAACGTCATCCACTACATGCACGACAAGTACGCCTACGAGCGCCTGGAGATGGCGCTGCACGACCGGGACGTGCGACGCACCATGGCCTGCGGCATCGCCGGCCTCGCGGTCGCGGCGGACTCGCTGTCCGCGATCAGGTACGCGAAGGTCACCCCGGTGCGCGACGCGACCGGGCTGGTCACCGACTACCGGATCGAGGGCGAGTACCCGGCGTACGGCAACAACGACGACCGCGCGGACTCGATCGCGGTGCACCTGGTCGAGGAGTTCATGCGCAAGGTGCGCAAGCACCCCACCTACCGGGGCGCCGAGCACACCCAGTCCGTGCTCACCATCACCTCGAACGTGGTGTACGGCAGGAAGACCGGCAACACCCCGGACGGCCGCCGGGCCGGCGAGCCGTTCTCCCCCGGCGCCAACCCGATGAACGGCCGCGACCGCCACGGCTACGTCGCCAGCGCCCTGTCGGTCGCCAAGCTCCCGTACGCGGACGCCGAGGACGGCATCTCGCTGACCCACACCGTCGCCCCGAACGGGCTCGGCCGCACGGCCGAGGAGCGGATCGACAACCTGGTCGGCGTGCTGGACGGCTACACCGCGGTCGGCGGCTTCCACATGAACGTCAACGTCCTGAACCGGGACACCCTGCTGGACGCCATGGCGCACCCGGAGAAGTACCCGCAGCTGACCATCCGGGTCAGCGGCTACGCGGTCAACTTCGTCCGGCTCACCCGCGAGCAGCAGCTCGACGTCATCGGCCGGACCTTCCACGACGCGCTGTAGGGCGTGTCCCCGCGCCGTGGGCCCCCCCCCCCCCCGGGGGGCGCCGCGCACCCCCCGCGAAACCACCCCCCCCCCGACAAAGAAAACCCCCACAAAC
>NZ_JBEXJT010000028.1:0-47600 GCF_040609255.1 Kitasatospora sp. NPDC004723
TCCTCTCGCGGGCGGCGCCCCGGCGCGCGCGGGCGCTGGGGGGGGGGGGGGGCCCCGGGGCGGCCCACGCCCCCACCGCACCGTCAGCGGACGGAGGCCGCCATGGTCTCGCGCACCGTGACCAGGCACGGATCGCAGTAGCGGTCCGGCAGCCCGGCGGGCGCGTCCAGACCGTTCGGGACCACGCGGCGGGACAGCTCCAGCAGCTGCCCGCAGAGCGCCGTCGACGCGTCGTCCTTCGACACCACGTGCCACACCAGGCCCGACGGTTCCACCGCCGGATCGGACTCGGCCCACATCTCGTACACGACTGCCTCCCGGAGCAGGGGATCGGGCTTCCCATGCAATCCCGGGCGGCGCCGGTCGGCCACCGGGTGGCACCCACTGGGACGGTTCTCCGGCGGTCGACCCGCCCGATCCGCTCAGACCCCCGCCCGGGCCGGCGGCCCTGGCCGGTAGCCGGGGCCGGGACGGTTGCCCCGCCGCCGCCCGGGTAGGCGCCGGTCGTGGACCACTACGAACCCCCGGTGGGCGGCGGACCCGGCGCGGACGACGCGGCCGGGTACGACCTGTGCGACCACTGCGGCCAGGTCGTCCCGCGCGAGGAACTGCTCGGAGCGCTCGTTCCCGACTCCTCCGCCGTCCACGTCTCGGAGCCCGGACTCGACGGCCGGCGGCTCGTCACCGCCTGCTCGGCCGAACACCTCGCCGCGCTGATCGCGGTCTACCGCAACCGCCCGTTCGTCCCGGAGGAGCAGTGGGCGGCCAAGGTCTGCCGAGCCCTGGCCAGGTGCGAGGAGCCGGTGCCGCTCGGCGTGGTCGCCGAGCTCAGCGGCCTCTCCGAGCAGCAGGCGCAGCGCGGGGTGGACTGGCACAACGCCCGCGCCCGCGAGTGGCGCGCCCGTTACGGGGGCGGCGGCGACCCCGGCGCGAACGGCTGACGGCTGACGGCTGACGACGGGCGACGGTCGGCGCCGCGTCCTCGTCCACTTGGGCAACTCCGGTTGACTATCCCTGTTAGTCAACTAGAGTTGCCTATATGCCCGCCGCAGAGAACACCCTTCCTCCGGAGCCCGCCGACAGCCTGGCGGCCGTCGTGGCGCTGCGGCGTCTCGCCGATCAACTGGAGAACGCCGCCGTCGAGCAGGCGATGCGGGCGGGCTGGAGCTGGCCGCAGGTGTCCGAGGCGCTCGGGGTCACCCGCCAGGCCGTCCACAAGAAGCACGCCAAGCGGCTCATCGCCGCCGGGGTCGAACTGAGGAGGCGCGCGGATTGAGCGCGTTCGACAAGTACCTGCACGCCGTCATCCTGCGGGCGACGGACGAGGCCCGCGCGGACGGGTCGTCGACGGTGGACGCCCAGCACCTCCTGCTGTCGCTGGCGGCCGATCAGGGCTCCACCGCGCAGCGGCTGCTGGCCTCGGCCGGGCTCGACCGTGGCGCCGTCCGCACGGCGCTGGACCGGGAGTTCGAGCACAGCCTGAGCCTGGTCGGCGTGGCTCCGGCCGCGCGCGACCTCCCGGCCGCGAGCCCCGCCATCCAGGACCCCGCACTGGGCGCGTCCGCCAAGCTGGCGCTGGAGCGGAGCTTCACCACCGCCCGCAAGAAGGACCTGCGGTCGGCGCACCTGCTGCTCGGGATCCTGGAGGCCCGCATCGGCACCGTGCCGCGCACGCTCGCCCTGGCCGGCGTGGACCGGGCCGAACTGGCGCAGCGCGCCGGGCGGGCGCTCGAAGGCGGGGAGCGGTGAGCGCGGTGTCCGCGCCGGCCTCGGGCGCCGAGCGCCACGAGGCCGCCCGGCGCCTCCTCGACCGGGCCGTGACGGAGGGCGGTCTGCCGGGCATCCTCGCCGAGGTCCGCGACGGCGACCGGTCGTGGTTCGCCGCGGCCGGAGCGGCCGACACCGGGACGGGTCGCCGCCGCTCGGCGCAGGACCGGTTCCGTGTGGGCAGCATCAGCAAGACGTTCGTGGCGACGGTGGTGCTGCGGCTGGCCGCCGAGGGTCGGCTGCGCCTGGACGACCCGGTGCAGCGGTGGCTCCCCGGGGTGGTCGACGGCCACGGGCACGACGGTTCCGCGGTGAGCATCAGGATGCTGCTCAACCACACCAGCGGGATCTTCAACTACACCGACGACCGGGAAGAGCTGAACCGCCACCCCACCCACTCCCCGCGGTCACTGGTGCGGACCGCGATGGCCCGTCCGCCCGTCTTCGCACCGGGCTCGGGGTGGGCGTACTCCAACACCAACTACGTGCTCGCCGGCATGATCGTCGAACGGGTCACCGGCCGCGGACTCGCCGAGGAGATCGACGAGCGGATCGCGCGCCCGCTCGGCCTGACCGGCACCTACCTGCCGCAGGGCGACGACCCGACGATCCGCGGGCCGCACTCCCGGCACTACACCAAGCTGTTCCTGACCGACCCCGGCGCCCCGGTCCACGACGCCACCGAGCTCGACCCCTCCGTCTTCTGGGCGGCCGGCGGCATGGTCTCCACCGCCGGGGACCTCAACCGCTTCCTCGGCGCCCTGCTGGGCGGACGGCTTCTGCCACCCGACCGGCTGCGCGAGATGCTGACCACCGTGCCCACCCGCGACTGGATCCCCGGCGCCGCCTACGGCCTCGGCGTGTCCTCGGTGGCACTGCCCTGCGGGGAGACGGTCTGGGGCATGGGCGGAGCGCTGTTCGGATCGTGGTCCTACGCGTACGGGGCCCGCGACGGCGGACGGCTGGTCGCCGTCAATACCAACGGCGACTGGACCGACGGCGGCTGGGACGACCCGATCGGCGTCTTCACCGATCTGCTCCGGGCGGAGTTCTGCCGCCCGAGCGGCATCTGAGGTCCCTCGCCCGGGGCGCCCGCCCCGGGCGTCAGCCGGACGGGTGGGCGGAGGCGGTCAGCCGGGCCAGGTCGTCGACCACCGCCTGCGGGCGCCCGCGCAGCCGCAGGGACCGGCGCTGGCGGTCGGCGCCGCTGCCCAGCCGGCGCAGCCGGTCCAGCCCGGCCTCGACGGCGGCCAGGTCGCCGGCGGCGGACAGCCCCGGCGCGGCCCGCTCCAGCAGCCGGTCCACCAGGGCCGGCATGGCCACCGGCCACCCGGTGAACGGATCGATGCCCTCACCGACCGGGCCGGTCTGCGCGGCCCTGCGGTGGGCGGCGGCCAGCCGGCCGTGCGGCACGGCGGGCGGGGGCAGTCCGGCCCGGGCCTCGTCGAGCAGGACGGCGCCCAGACCGCGCAGCAGCCCGGCCAGCAGCACCACCGTCCCCAGGTCGGCGTTCGCGTCGGCGACCCGCACCTCCAGCGTCGGCAGGTGCTCGGACGGCCGGGTGTACCAGTAGATCATCCGACGGTCGAGCAGTGTCCCGCGCGCGACCAGGGCGTCCGCGCGCCGCTCGTAGCCCCGCTCGTCCACCAGCGGCGCCGCACCCACGGTGGGCCAGCGCGACCAGCGCACGTCCCGCCAGCTGGCGAACCCGCTGTCCCGGCCCCCGTCGAACGGCGAGTTGACCGCGAGCGCCTGCAGCACCGGCAGCCAGGGCCGCAGCCGGTTCCCGAGGGCCAGCGCCAGGGCGCGTTCGAGCGTGCCCAGGTGGATGTGGCAGCCGCACAGCGCCCCGCGGTAGCCGTCGGTCGCCGCCGGGTAGCGGCGTGCCATCGAGCGGTAGCGCGGGTTGTCGGTGAGCAACGCCGGCCCCGGCCCGACCAGCACCGGCGTCCCGCCGGCGACCAGCAGGCAGTCCGCGTCGGCGGCTGCCGCCACCAGGACGGCGCGCAGCCGGGCGAGGTCGTCGGCCAGCTCCTTGAGCCGCAGGGCGGGGCGGGAGGAGGTCTCCACCTGCACCTGGAAGATCTCCGGCTGCACCTGGTCGTCCAGCACCGCGGCCGCCGCCGCGAGCACCTGGGGCCCACGGGCGAGCGGTAGCCGGGTGCGGCGGTCGACCAGCAGGAACTCCTCCTCCACGCCGACGGTCGGCACCCTCCGGGGGGTCGGGTGCGCGGTCACGGCCGGCGCCCCGGCGCCCCGCGGGCGGGCGCGAGCGGGTCGTGGTGGCCGAGGTGCCGCGCGGCCCACGGGCGCGGGCCGCGCCCGCCGTCGGCCGGTCTCCACGGCCTCGGCCGGACGCGGTCCTCGGCGGACGGTGGCCCGTCCGCCGGCCGCGCCGGTGGGATCCTCCGGTGCGCGATGGCCGGGCCCACCTGGACGACAGTGCCCCGGTCACGGGGCAGCATCCGGTGCAGCGCGGCTCGGGTGCCGTTCACACACCCAAGGTAGGTGAGCTCCGCGACCCGGCGAAACTCGGCGGCGGTGGCGTCCGCGAACGGCGTGACGACCCCCGCGAAGGCGCCGTCAAGCCGTCCGTGAACCGGGCCGAACCCCTCTTCGGCACGGGCTGCGACGCCCTCGCAGGCCTCGGGGGCGGCGCCGTCCACCGGTACGCCATCCGCTCCGGCCCCGGCGACGGCGACGGTGACGACTGCGGTGCGTGACGACAGATCGCTGCGGGTTGTCATGCTGGGCGTCTTGCCGAAGGCGCGGCAGTGAAACCCGCGGGCGCGGGTGTCACCGTGCCCCGGCCGCTCAGCCCGTCGGCGGGCGCTTGTCCCGGCCGTCCCGGTGGCGCAGGTGGAGCATCGGCAGGAGCAGCCAGCAGACCGCGAAGTAGGCCATCACCGCGCCCGTGATCCAGCCGGCCGCGGCGCCGCCGACCGCCTCCCGCAGCAGCAGGAGCAGCGCCGAGCCGATGGTGAGCGCCAGCAGCACCAGTCCGACCCCGACCAGCCGCGCGGCGGCGTCGACCAGCTGCGGCTTCAGCCGGCGCCCGGACAGGAGGCGGTGGTAGGCGGCGGGCGCGGTGAGCGAACCGGTGGCGAGCGCGCCCAGGACCACGGTGGCGACGTAGAGATTCCGGTCGAACTGGTCCAATTGGGCGAAGCGCGGCATGAAGACGACGCTCAGCAGGAAGCCGAACAGGACCTGGGAGCCGGTCTGCGCGACCCGCACCTCCTGGAGCAGATCGGTCCAGCGGCGGTCCGCGCGCTCCTCCGGCGTCTCCTGCCGCCCGCTCCGGTGCGGGCCGGTGTCGTCCGGCCCGGTCGCTCCCGCCGCCATCCGGCCCCTCTCCGTCCCGTCCGCCGCGCCCCTCCCGCGCGTTCCGTGCCCCCTTCCGGATCATCCTCCGCCCGGGCACGCCGCGCGTGTAGCCGGGCCGTAGCAGGGCAGACGCGGGCCGTGGACGAGACGACCCGGGGACCCGGCGCCACGGGGGAGGGGCCGGACACCGTGCTGCGGGTCCACCCCGGCGTCGCCCTCGCGCTGCGGGCCGGCGGCGGGCCGGCCGGTCCAACCGGTCCGGCGGGGACGTGAGAGCCGTGACCACCAGCCCCGAGCCCACCGCGGCGCCCGGCACGGACGACACCCGACGGCTGCCGCTGGGCGGCACCGACGGCGCGGTGCAACGCTCACGGGACTTCAGCCGCCAGGCGCTGCTCGACTGGCACTGGCTGGCGGTCGACGGCGAGCACTGGCCCGACGACGAGCAGCTGGCCGTCTTCGAGGACGTGCTGCTGATGGTCTCCGAACTCGTCACCAACGCCTGCCTGCACGCGCCCGGCGGCCCCCGCGAACTGCGGCTGCACTGGGACACCGTCCGGCTGCGGGTCGAGGTCAGCGACGCCAGCCCGGTACCGCCGCGGCTGCGCCCGCCCGCCGGCCCGGGACAGCCGGGCGGGCACGGGCTGCGCGTGGTCGACCGACTCGCCCGCGCCTGGGGCTCGCGGCCCGAGGGCGCGGGCAAGTCGGTCTGGCTGGAGGTGTCGTCACCGCTGGACCACTGTCGGCCGGCCGATGCCCGGGGCCGGTGAGCTCCGGGCATCGGTCGGCCGTTCGGACGCGGGTTCAGCCGGCCGGCCGCGGCGCGGTCGGCGGGCCCGGGTCGGGGTCCGGCGGCGGGAACGGCGGCACCGGGGGCGGCGCCGGATCGGGCTCGGGCCCCGGCGCGGGATTCGGGTGCGGATGCGGGTGCGGGAACGGCTCGGTGTCCGGATTTCCGGGCGGCGGAACGGTCGGAAGGGTCATGTCACACCTCACGGTCCTCATCGGTACGGCCCTCACCGTCCGAGCGCGTGGGACAGCTCGTGCTTGTTCATCTTCGAGCGTCCCTTGATGCCGCGCTGCCTGGCCTCGTTGTACAGCTGGTCGTAGGTGGGCCCGCCGGCGCCCCGGTGCGAGCGCTGCCCGCCGCGCCGGCCGGAGGACATGTCGTGGGTGGAACTGCGGCTCGCCGTCCTCGACTCGCCGTGCCGGGCGCGTTCCTTGTTGACCGTCCGGGCGGCGATCTCCTCGGCCCGCTTCTCGCTCTCGCCGCGATCCAGCGCACTGTCCTTGATGTGCTCGTACTGGCGCTCCCGCTTGGGGCTCGATCCTCGGGGCATGGCCGTGCTCCTCTCCGCTTCCCCCGTTCCTGCCGCCCGCGTCTACCCGCGGAGCCCGGGGCAAACCGGCACCGGACAGTCCGCCCCACGTGTCCCCGCCGCGGGACGGTGGCACAGTGGGAGGCGGGGCGGCGCCGCCGCTCCCCGCGGTCGGTGCCGCTCCGTCGGCGATCCGGCCGTGCGGTCGATCCGGACGGTGGACGGATGGACGAGCACCAGGTGCCGGGCGGCAGGCCGGCGGCCGGCGCGGGCCGCGCGGACCGGCCCGACCAGGTCCTGCGGCAACTGCTCGCCGGGCTGACGGCGGTCCGCGACGGCGACTTCCGCACCCGGCTCGGGCCCGACCTGCCGGGCGTGCCGGGCGAGATCGCCGCCGTGTTCAACGGCATGGTGGAACAGCTCGCCCGGGTGACCTCCGAGGTGACCCGGGTGGCCCGGGAGGTCGGCTCCGAGGGCCGGCTCGGCGGCCAGGCCCACGTCCCCGGCGCGGCCGGGACGTGGCTGGACCTCACCGACGCCGTCAACGCGATGGCCGGCGACCTCACCCGCCAGCTGCGCAACATCGCCCAGGTGACCACGGCGGTCGCCCGCGGCGACCTCACTCAGAAGATCGAGGTCGACGCGCGCGGCGAGCTGCTGGAGCTCAAGAACACCGTCAACACGATGGTCGGCCAGCTCTCGGCGTTCGCCGACGAGGTGACCCGGGTCGCCCGCGAGGTCGGCAGCGAGGGCCGGCTCGGCGGCCAGGCCGACGTCCGCGACGTCTCCGGCACCTGGAGGGACCTCACCGAGTCGGTCAACGTGATGGCGGACAACCTCACCGCCCAGGTCCGCGCCATCGCCGAGGTCACCACGGCGGTCGCCGAGGGCGACCTCACCCAGAAGATCCGGGTCGACGCGCGCGGCGAGATCCTGCTGCTCAAGGAGACCATCAACACGATGGTCGACCAGCTCTCGGCCTTCGCCGACGAGGTGACCCGGGTCGCCCGCGAGGTCGGCACCGAGGGCAACCTCGGCGGCCAGGCCACCGTCCGCGGCGTCTCCGGCACCTGGAAAGGCCTCACCGACAAGGTCAACGTGATGGCCTCCAACCTCACCGGCCAGGTCCGCTCGATGTCCGAGGTGGCCAACGCCGTCGCCCGGGGCGACCTCTCCCGGAAGATCACCGTGGAGGCCAAGGGCGAGATGGCGGCGCTCGCCGGGGCGATCAACACCATGGTGGACACCCTCTCGGTGTTCGCCGACGAGGTGACCCGGGTCGCCCGCGAGGTCGGCACCGAGGGCACCCTCGGCGGCCAGGCCCGGGTGCCCAACGTCGCCGGGACGTGGAAGGACCTCACCGACAACGTCAACTTCATGGCGCACAACCTCACCAGCCAGGTGCGCAACATCGCCCAGGTGACCACGGCGGTCGCCGGGGGCGACCTCACCCGCAAGATCGACGTGGACGCGCGCGGCGAGATCCTGGAACTCAAGACCACCGTCAACACCATGGTCGACCAGCTCGGCTCGTTCGCCGACGAGGTCACCCGGGTGGCCCGGGAGGTCGGCACCGAGGGCCGGCTCGGCGGGCAGGCGGAGGTCGAGGGCGTGTCCGGCACCTGGAAACGGCTCACCGAGACCGTCAACGAACTCGCCGGCAACCTCACCCGGCAGGTCCGCGCCATCGCCGAGGTCACCAGTGCCGTCGCCGAGGGCGACCTCACCCGCTCGATCACCGTGGACGCCTCCGGCGAGGTCGCCGACCTCAAGGACAACGTCAACTTCATGGTGGAGTCCCTGCGCGAGACCACCCGCGCCAACCAGGAACAGGACTGGCTGAAGACCAACCTCGCCCGCTTCACCGCCGCCATGCAGGGCAAACGCGACATCCGCGCCGTCGCCGAGCTGATCACCGACGAACTGACCCCGCTGGTCGGCGCCCAGTACGGCGCCTTCTACCTCGCCGAGGAGGACGGCGACTCCACCGCGCTGACCCGGATCAGCGCCTACGGCCGACCGGCCGAGCAGGCCACCGCCCCCGAACGGGTACGGCTCGGCGAGTCGCTGATCGGCCAGGCCGCCCGCACCCGGCGCACCGTCACCCTGGACCGCCTGCCGCCCGACTACGCCACCATCGCCTCCGGCGCCGGCGCCACCCACGCCCGCTCGGTGGTGATCCTGCCGATCGCCCTGGAGGAATGGCTGCTCGGCGTCATGGAGTTCGCCTCGGTCCACCCGTTCAGCGCCGTCCACCGCGACTTCCTGGAGCAGTTCGCGGAGGCCTGCGGCGTCAACGTCGGCACCCTGCTCGCCAACGCCCGCACCGACGAACTGCTCGGCGAGTCCCAGCGCCTGACCGCCGAACTGCAGGCCCGCTCCGAGGAGATGCAGGACGGCCAGGAGGAACTGCGGCGCTCCAACGCCGAACTCGCCGAGAAGGCCGGACAACTCGCCGACCGCAACCGCGACATCGAGGCCAAGAACCTGGAGATCGAACAGGCCCGGCAGGAACTGGAGGAACGCGCCCGCCAGTTGAGCCTCACCTCGATGTACAAGTCGGAGTTCCTGGCCAACATGAGCCACGAACTGCGCACCCCGCTCAACAGCCTGCTGATCCTCGCCCAACTGCTCGCCCGCAACGCGGCCGGCAACCTCACGCCCAAACAGGTCGAGTACGCCGGCGTCATCCACTCGGCCGGCTCCGACCTGCTCCAGCTCATCAACGACATCCTGGACCTCTCCAAGGTCGAGGCGGGGAAGATGGAGATCACCCCCGAACCCTTCGCCGTCCAGGACCTGCTGGCCTACGTCGAGTCCGCCTTCAAACCACTCGCCGACCAGAAGGACCTCGCCTTCCGGATCACCGTCGCGGACACCGTCCCGTCCGAACTCGTCACCGACCAGGCCCGGCTGCGCCAGGTCCTGCGCAACCTGCTGTCCAACGCCATCAAGTTCACCGACAGCGGCCGGGTCGACCTGCGCATCGAACACGTCGACGCCGCCGCCCTGCCCGCCGAACTCGGCCGGACCGGGGCCGCGGTGGCCTTCCACGTCGACGACACCGGCATCGGCATCGACCCCGCCCACCTCGACAGCATCTTCGGCGCCTTCCAGCAGGCCGACGGCACCACCGGCCGCCGCTACGGCGGCACCGGACTCGGCCTGTCCATCAGCCGCGAACTCGCCCGCCTGCTCGGCGGCACCATCACCGTCCGCTCGACCACCGGGCGGGGCAGCCGCTTCAGCCTCTACCTCCCGCTCGCCCGCCGCGACCGGCCCGCCGCCGCCCCCGCCGCCGGGGCCCGCGTCCTGGTCGCCGAGGCCGACCCGCCGGGCCTGCTCACCCTCCTCGCCCGCACCGCAGCCGAGGCCCACGGGGACGACCCGCCGGCGGGACTGCGTTGCGCCGGCGACGAACCCGCACTGCGCGCCGCCATCGCCGACGGCCCCTACCGGTGCGCCGTCGTCGACCTCGCCCACTCCGCCGACCTCGCCCCCGTGCTGCTCACCGCCCTCCCGGAGAACACGCCCGTCCTCGGCTACCAGGGCGACGGCGGCCCCGCCGCGCGCGCCGGAACCGCCGTCGACCGCCTCGAACTCTTCTCCGGGCTCGACGGACTGCGCGAACGCCTGATCACCCTGCTCGGCGGCCGTCACGCCGTCGCCACCGAGCCGACCGGGGCCGGCGACCCCGCCGACGAACCGCTCGCCGGGCGCACCGTGCTGATCGTCGACGACGACATCCGCAACGTCTTCGCCCTCGCCGCCGCCCTCGAACAGCACGGCCTGACCGTCCTGCACGCCGCCGACGGCCGCGCCGGCCTCGACCTGCTGCGCCGCCACGACGAGACCGACCTGGTGCTGATGGACGTGATGATGCCCGGCCTCGACGGCTACGCCACCATCGCCGCCATCCGGGCCGACGAGCGCTTCGCCCGCCTGCCGGTGGTCACCGTCACCGCCAAGGCCATGGCGGGCGACCGGGCGAAGAGCCTCGCGGCCGGTGCCGACGACCACGTCACCAAGCCCGTGGACACCACCCTGCTGCTGCAGCGGATGCGGCACTGGCTGGGCGCGTCATGACCGCCGATCCGTCCGGCGACACCCCGCGCGACCCCGGCGGCTCCGGCGTCCCCGGCTCCGGGGAGACCGGGGACGCCGTCGCGCGGCAGCTCGCGGGCGCCGTCCGGCGGCTCCAGCAGGCCGCCGATCGGATGCGCGCCGAGGAGGGCACCCGCGCGCTCGTCGACCTCGCCACCGGGATGCTCGCCGAGCGGCTGACGGTACCGCCCGCCGAGGCCGCCGCCCGACTGGCCCGGCTCGCCGGCGAGGCCGGGGTGCCGGTCGTCACCCTGGCCGCCGACGTCGTCGGCCGCTCGGCCGAGCAGGGCCGGCCGAGCGCGGCCCTGCTGCCCGAGGGTGTCGAACCGCCCGAGCCGCCCGAGCCGTCGAAGCCATCCGAAGCGCCCCGACCGTCCGAGCCGTCGAAGCCGTCCGAAGCGCCCCGACCGTCCGAGCCGTCGAAGCCGTCCGAAGCGCCCCGACCGTCCGAGCCGTCGAAGCCGACCGGATCGTCGCCGCGCACGTCGACCGGGCCGTCGGCCCCCGTCCGGGCCCTCGCCGCCGTGCCCGACCTGGCCGGCGCCGTCGAGGCCGTGCTGCGGCAGGGCGCCGCGCCGCTCGGCGCCCACGCCGTCCTGGTCTGGCAGCGGCTGCCCGCCGGCGCCCTCGCGCTCGCCGCCCAGGCCGGGCTGCCCGCCGGGGAGGCCGAGGCCTGGAGCCGGGTGCCGCCCGGCGTCCCGACCCCCGCCCAGCAGGCGCTCGCCACCGGCGACGAGCACTGGCCCGACGACCCGTCACCGCCCGGCCCCCGCGTCGGCGGCCCCGACACGCCCCGGGCCGTCCTCCCGCTGATCGACCACGGCCGCCGCCGCGGCGCGCTCGAAGTGCTCTGGCCCGCACCCGTCCCCGGCCCCGCCCTCGGCACCCCGCAGCGCCGCCAGCTCCGGTCCCTCGCCGATCTCTGCGCCACCGTCCTCGGCGACCCCGAACCCGCCGTCCCGCCGGACCGGCAGGCCGACCTCCTCGACAGCCTGCTCACCCCGGCCCTGCTGCTCGCCCCCGTCCTGCGCGACGGACGGGCCGTCGACTTCACCGTCCTGCGCACCAACCCGGCGTTCCGGGACCCGCTCGGCCGCCCGCGCAGCGGCCTGGACGGCACCTCCCTGCTGGAGACCTACCCGCTGGCCTGCGCCACCGGCTTGCTGGCACCGCTGCTGCGGGCCCACGAAACCGGCGAGCCCGGCACCGACGAGCGCCTGCACCTGGTCTTCCAGGGCGGCGGCATCGAGCAGCCCACCACTCTGCGGATCGCCGTGGCCCCGCTCGACGGACGGCTCCTGCTCACCTGGCAGCGCGACGCCGACCCGTCCGGCGGCGAGTCCGACCAGAGCGCACTGCTGCGCCAGGCCCAGCGCCTCGCCCGGGTGGCCGGGTTCGAGGAACAGCCCGGAACCGGCCGGATCCTCTGGAACACGGGCCTGTCCGAACTGTTCGGCCTGCCGCCCGACGCACCGGCCGTCCCGCTGGCGCGCCTCGCCGGCCACGTCCACTCGGACGACGAGCCCGCCGTCCGACGCCTGCTGGACACCGTCCAGCACCGCCGGCGCACCGCCTCCGCGGTCTTCCGGCTGATCCGCCCGGACGGCACGCAGCGCTACACCCGGGTGGTGGCCGAACCTGTCCTGGACGCCGACGGCGCGCTGAGCGCCGTACGCGGGGCCTACCACGACGTGTCGGCGCAGCACTGGACGGAGGTCGCGCTCGGCGCCACCCGGGAGCGGCTGGCCGACAGCGAGCAGGAGTCGGCCGAGCGCGAACAGCTGGCGCTGCGGCTCCAGCAGGCGATCCTGCCCGCCGACCCGCCCCCGCTCGGCGCCACCGGCCTGCGCGCCGCCGTCCGCTACCGGCCCGCGGCCAAGCGCGAGCGGGTCGGCGGCGACTGGTACGACGTGCTGGTGCTGCCGGACCGACAGGTGCTGCTCGCCGTCGGGGACGTCGCCGGCCACGGGGTCGGCGCGGCCACCGGCATGGTCGCGCTCCGGCACGCGCTGCGCGGACTGGCCGTCACCGGTGCGGGCCCGGCCCGGCTGCTGGAGTGGGCCAACACCGTGGCCATGCGCGAGCCGGGCCAGGTGACCGCCACCGCCGTGTGCGTGCTGCTCGGCCCCGACGACGGCACGCTGCACTGGGCCCGGGCCGGCCACCTCCCGCCGATCAGGCTGCGCCCGGACGGCGCGGAGGTGCTGCCCCTGCCGCACGGCGTGCTGCTCGGCGCCCTGGCGGACGCCGAGTACGAGGAGTACACGGCCCGGCTGGACCCGGGGGACGTCCTGCTGCTCTACACCGACGGCCTGGTCGAACGCCGGGACCGCCCGGTCGAGGAGTCCGTCGACCACCTGATCCGGGCGGCCGGGCGCCCCGGCCCCGACCTGGAGCGCTATCTGGACCTGCTGCTGGAACTGAGCCCGGCCGACACCGACGACGACACCTGCCTGGTCGCCGTCCGTGTCGAACGGCCCGGCCCGCCCGGGTAGGCACCACGCAGCGGAGGGGGCCTGACCCCGAGGGGGGACCGGACCGAAGGGACACCGCCATGCTGCTGTTCGGACTCCTCCTGGTCGCCGTGACCGGCGCCTTCACCGGCCTGCTGATCGCCGACAACCTGTCCGGTGGGCCGGAGTACCAGGTGACCATCCTCGGCATCGACCTGGTGACGCTCAACAGCCTGGCCGTCTTCCTCGCCGGACTGGCGCTCGCGCTGCTGTTCTGCCTCGGCCTGTGGCTGATGGCCAGGTCCCGCAGGGCCCGCACCCGAGCCGTCCGCCGCACCGGGCGCTCAGACGTCGATGTTCCGCCGCGCGAGATCGGCCGCGATGCCGTCCAGGACACCGGTGAGTCCTGAGGCGAACAGGGCGTCGAGGTCCCAGGGGTCGGCGCCCGCACGCATGGCGCGGGCCGGCCGGGGACAGGCCCCGGGTTCGTACAGCGGGCTCGGCGCGTCGTCCGGGGTTTTCGCCCCGTGCTCCGCGGCCGTCCTCGACTGCCGCTCCGCCTCCGCATCGCTGACGAGGATCAGTGCCACGCCCTGCACGTAGGACGCGCACACCTCGTGGGGCGTTTCGACGCGTCGACGGTCGCTCCCCGTCACGCGAAATTCACAGTCCGGGGTCTACCCGCATAGACGATGGTGGGTCATCCTGGTGCCGGATCGATCGGTCGGCCCTCGCGCCGGAGCACTGCCGCGTCACAGCACTGCGTACGACCCTGTCGTCCGGGCCGGTTCCGCAGGCCCGGCGCCGGACTTCCTGCCCTCCGGTCCCGCCGAGGCGTGGCGGGGGAGGCGGGGGTCGAGTCGGAGGAACACCGTTCTCACCGGGAGATGCAGATGAAGCCACGCACCGCAGCCACCGTCGTCGCCCTGGCCGTGGCCGGCCTCGCCGTCGCGGCGCCCACGGCCGGCGCCAGCGGTACCAAGCTGTCGCAGTCGACGGCCGCCGGCCAGTTCAGCAGCGCCGGCATCACCTGGAGCTCCAGCGGGGGCTGCACCACCAGGTCCAACTCCACCTGCACCTCGTTCGACCAGATCAACTCGGGCACGGTGAGCGCCGTCATCACCCTCAAGCAGGCCAGCGGCTGTGCCATCAACATCACGGGCGGGACCGAGGTCGGCCACGCCTCCGGCACCTACAGCCACTACAACGGCTACAAGGTCGACATCTCCCGCAACTCCTGCATCGACGGCTACATCCAGAACAGCTTCACCTACATCGGCAACCGCAGCGACGGCTACCCGCAGTGGCAGGCCGCGTCGGGCAACCTGTACTGCAACGAGGGCAGCCACTGGGACATCCTCATCTACTGACGCCGACCCCGGGCGCCGGATCCCCGCGGGGCGCCGGCGCCCGGCGCGTGGCCCGATCCGGAATCCCGGCCTGCCGGACGGATCCTCACCGAGCCGCCGATGCGGCCGGACAACTCCGCCTTCAAGATCACGATCCATCGCCGGAGTACGGGGCCATGGCCCGCCGGACACGGTAGTTCCAGCGGGTGAGCGACCTGACGACGGTTTCGGCACCGATGGGATTGGCGCTGTGCACGAGGACGGCTCCGATCCGGAAGGGCTGTCCGTTGAAGGCGGCCTCTTCCAGGAGGGTCACCACCGGCATGATCGTGTCGTCGCCGCCGAGATCGTGGTCGAGCCACAGCTCGTCGATGACGCAGTTGCGGTGCTCTTCCAGAAGCCGGATGCCTTCATGGCTGGTGCGGGCGATCCGTGTGGCCCTGGGCAGGGGGCGGAGGTCGTCTATGCCGAGGATGACGCGCGTCGGCGAGGCGGGGGCTTCGTTCACCGGGTGATTGTCGCGGCAGGCGGGCGGGACAGCCACGGAGCAGGGAGGATCGGCACCGGCGGCCGGCCATGGAGGGCGACGTGCCGTCTTCGCACCGGGACGGGCAACTGCCCCTGCGCGGAGCCGATCGAGCGCTAAGGTGGACCTCCACAGCTGCCGGATCCTCGACGGACGAACGAACGAACGGACGGGCGATGCACGCACGCCGACCGCGGGACGGGCGGGTGGCCTCCGGGCGCCCGTCGCGATCGCGCGCGGCCGCGTTCCGCCCGTCGGCCCCGCGGGCTCTCGGCGTCGGCCGCGGCGCCCGTCTCGTGGCGCGGCGCTGGATCGACGGCGTCGGCTCGCCGACCGGCCTCTGTCGCCCGTAACGCCCCTGCCTCCACGCGCACTCGCGCCCGCCCCGCGACGGCTGTCCGCCAGGCCTGCCCTCACCGCGTCCGCCCAGGGGGGTGGACGAACACGGTCCCCGGCGCGCGTGCTCCCGCCGCATCACCATGCCTTCACCTCCAAGGAGCCAGCCATGAGCGAGGCCCTCCAGCACACCGATCCCGGGACCGGGAGCGACGCCGCGAAGGCGGTGTACGCCGACCCCGCCGACCCCGCCGTCCACGGCGAGTACCGGATCACCAGGGCCCCGGGCGACGAGCGCCCGCTCTACCGCTTCACCGGACGGATCACCGCCGACGGCAGCAGCGGCTTCAAGGCCGAGCCCGGCCGGTACCACGTCTACGCGGGCTGGTTCTGCCCCTGGGCGCAGCGCGTCACCATCCAGCTCGCGCTGAACGGGCTGGAGGACGTCGTCTCGGTCTCGTACGTGGACGGCGAGCGCGACGGCCGGGGCTGGGCGTTCCGCGAGACCCACGGCCCGGACCCGGTCAACGGCTTCACCCTGCTGCGCGAGGCCTACGACCGGACCGAGCCCGGCTTCGACGGGCACGTCTCGGTGCCGACGCTCTGGGACCGGCACACCGGCCGGGTGGTCAGCAACGACTTCACCCGCATCGGCATCGACCTGGCCACCCAGTTCGGCGAGTGGGGCAACGGGGCCGACACCTACCCGGAGGACCTGCGCGCGGAGATCGACGCGCTCGATGCCGAGCTGCACCTGGCGGTCAACCACGGGGTCGGCGCGGCGGCGGGCACCGACGAGGCCGGGCTCGCGGCCCGCGCCGTGCTGCTGGACGCCTTCGCGAAGCTGGACGCCCGGCTGGCCGAGCACCGCTACCTGCTGGGCGAGCGGCTCACCGAGGCGGACGTGCGGCTCTGGGTGACGCTGGTGCGCTACGACGCCAGGTCCAACCACGACCGCTCGATCAACCCGGGTCTGGCCGAGTACCCGCACCTGTGGGCGTACGCGCGCGACCTCTACCGGCTGGAGGCGTTCAACCGCACCACCGACTTCGCCACCTTCACGCTGCCCGGCGCGCAGCTGCCGGACTGGAACGCCCCGGCCGAGCGGCCGCAGGCACGCTGACCCGCCCACGGCCCCGGAGGGCCGGCACCCCGGGGAGTCGCGGCCCCGGGGCGCCGGCCCCTCCGCGCTCCGGGAACCGGTCCCGCGCGGCGCCGCGACGGCGGTGCCGCGCGGCACCGTTCGTATGCTTGTCCACGGGCGGTGGCGGCACGTCCGGATCCCGGACGGCGGCGCGGGCCCCCGGAAAGGGGACGGACATGCGGAAGAGGCGCTCTCTCACGGCCCTCGTCTACTTCCTGATGGGCAGTGCGTGCCTGCTGGTCGCCGTGGTGCTGACGATGGGCGTGCACAAGGTGCAGCACCTGATCCCGGTCCTGGTCCTGGGCGTGCCGGGCGTGGTGCTGACGTTCCGCGCGCCGGCGTTCGGCGTTTCCTACGGGCCGGCCGGGCTGAAGTACTCCGGACTGCTCGGGGCGCGCTCCTACGCGTGGTCGGAGATCCGGGAGGTGCGGGTGGCCGTCCTGTCGGGCAACGTCTACTCGTCCGACGTCCCGGAGCTGGTGCTGGCCTCCGGCGGGTCGGACGAACTGCACATGCTGTCGGGGCACAGCTCGGGCGGGACCAACCGGCGGGTCAAGCGGCTGGTGGCCGAGTTGGAGGCGGCGCGCGTGGCCGCGTCCTGAGCCCGGCCGCTTCCGGCGTCGGCGCGCGGGAGCGGCACCTGCGGGCGGACGGGGCCCACCCGGGCAGCCCCGGGGGCACCCCGTCCGGCGTGCCGGAGGCCCTATACCTGCTTGATCGCGGAGATGTCGAACTCCAGGACGACCTTGTCGCCGACCAGGACGCCGCCGCCCTCCAGCGCCGCGTTCCAGGTGATGCCGAACTCCTTGCGGCTGATCGTCACCGAACCCTCCAGCCCCACGCGCAGGTTGCCGTACGGGTCGACGGCGTTGCCGGTGTACTCGAAGTCGATGGTGACCGGGCGGGTGGTCTCCTTGATGGTGAGGTCGCCGGTCACCCGGAAGTCACTGTCGGAGCGCGGTTCGACCGAGGTGCTGCGGAAGGTGATCTCGGGGTAGGTGGGGGCGTCGAGGAAGTCGTTGGTGCGCAGGTGCTGGTCGCGCTGTGCGACGCCGGTCTCGATGCTCTCGGACTTGATGGTCACCTGGCCGGCCGAGCGGGCCGGGTCACCGCCGTCCAGGTGGGCGGTGCCCTCGAAGGCCGTGAACGAGCCCCGGACCTTGGTCACCATGGCGTGGCGGGCGACGAAGCCGATCCGGGTGTGGGCGGGGTCGAGCACGTAGTCGCCGGTGAGGTCGGGAAGCGGGACGGTCATGGTGTGCCTCCGTGCTGGTGTGGATCCGTCAGGACGGCGGCGCGGCCGGTCCGGCCGCGCACTCCAGCATCATCGCGTGTACGAAGGCCTGCGGCAGGTTGCCCCGCAGCTGTTGGCGGCGATGTCGTACTCCTCGGCGCACGGGGCGGGCGGGGGCCGGGCGGACCGCCGCTCCGCTTCCGGTGCCACCGGCGGTGCGTAAGATATGAACTCGATGCGTGGCTATTACAGGGGGTGGCAGGTGGACGAGCCCACCGTCAACGAGCTGGTGCGGGCATGGGTCGAGGGCTGGATCGTTTCGCGGGGCGCGGCCGATCCGGTGGACGAGCCCTGGGGCTGGAGCATCGACGTCGGGCAGCCCGGACAGGTGGCCCGGCACGTCCTGCCGGAACCCACCGAGGCCGACGTCCGGAAGCTGGTCGCGGCCACCACCGCGCCGGGCACCTGGCTGAAGCTCTTCGCCGATGACGACACCGTCCGCCCCTGGCTCGGCCCCGGCTGGCACCACGACGTGCCCGGCTACCTGATGACCGTACCGCTCGCCGCCGGGAGCCCGGCGGTGCCGGCCGGATACACCCTCACCAACTGGTGGCGCGGCGGCGTGGTCCAGGTGCTGGTCCGCACCGGGGACGGCCGGTTCGCGGCCCGCGGCCGGCTCGCCGTCACCGGGGCGACCGCCGTCGCCGACCAGATCGAGACCGACCCCGGGCATCGCCGCCGGGGGCTCGGCTCGCTGGTGATGCGGGCCCTCCAGGACGCCGGGCACCGGGGCGGGGCCGTCACCGGCATCCTGGTCGGCACCCCCGAGGGGCGGGCGCTGTACACGGCGCTCGGCTGGAGCGTGCGCGCTCCCATGGCGAGCCTCTCCTACGCGCCCGAGGCGTGAACGCCGCCGCGCCGGTCCGGACGGAGGTCCGGACCGGCGCGGCGTCACGGGCGACGGCAAGGGCGGCAGCAAACGGCTCGGCGCCGGTTCAGCACTGCGGCCGCTTGCCGTGGTTGGCGCCTTTGCGGCGGGCCCTCTTCTTGCGGCGACGCTTCGAGGACATCGGGCCTCCTTGGTGGTTCGCCCCCGTCCAAGGTCTCACAGCTGCGGCCCGCCGTCGCGCCGTGCTCCTGCGGCCGGGGCGGCCGTACGGCCACCCCGCCCTCCGCCGGAGGTCAGGCGGCTTGCCAGAGCGCCGGCGCGTTCGGCGGCTCCCAGCCGACCTGCGCCTGGTGGCCTTGGAGGCAGCGGTAGGCGGTGCCGCCGTAGGTCACCGTGTCACCGGCCTGGTAGACGGTGCCGGCCGCCCAGGTGCCGCCGGGGTTGCCCGGGCCGCCGGGGCCGGGGCCCTGGGAGTCCGTCTTCAGCGTCAGGCCGTAGCCCTGCAGGATCGGGTTGACCGGCTGGAAGTACGTGGTACCGCCCTGCGAGCAGTTGCCGGTGCCGCCCGAGGTCACGCCCTGCGCCTGCGTGCCGGAGATGAACGAGCCGCCCGAGTCACCGGGCTCGGCGCACACAGTGGTGCGGGTCACGCCGGAGACGGTGCCCTCCTGGTAGGTGACGCTGGTGCCGTGCTGCTGGATGGTCCCGCAGTGCCAGCCGGTGGTGGAGCCGGAGCGGCAGACCGAGGCGCCGACCTGCTGGAGCACCGATCCGCTCACGGCGCCGGACGCGCTGTTCACGTACGGGGTCGCCGTCCAGTTGCTGTTGGTGGCGACCCAGGACATGTCGTTGCCCGGGAAGACCGAGGCCTGGAAGGTGCCCTGGGAGACCTGGTTGGACCCGGTCGTGCTGGAGCCCGCGCGGCCGCAGTGGCCCGCGCTGACGAAGCCCTGGGTGCTTCCCCGGGTGATCGGGAAGCCGATCGAGCAGCGGCTGCTGTTGTCGATGTAGTAGGCGTCGCCGCCGCGCAGGTCGTAGAGCGGGCGCGGGGCCTCGGCCACCGCCTCCACCCGGACGGCCGCCCGTTCCACCCCGGCGGCGGAGACCAGCCGCTCGGCCGCGGCCGGGTCGGTGGCCCGCACCACCACGGTGTTGCTGCGCACGTCGACGTAGCGCACCGCGGCGGCGAGCGCGTCGGTCCGGCCCGCGGCGCCGTGCTCGGCGGCCCGGTCGAGCGCGGCCAGCGCGCCCTCCAGCGCGGCCAGCGGGTGGGCGACGAGCACCGGCCGGGCGCCGGCGGCGCGGATCGTCGCGGCGTCGGCGGCCCGGGTGGTGGCGACGGCCAGCGTGGCCGCGTCGGCGCCCTCCACCCAGGAGCCGGCCCAGCTGCCGCCCAGGCCCTGGGCGAGCGCCCCGGCCCTGGCTCCGGCCCGGGCCTCGTTGGCCAGCCGGGAGCGCGCCTGGCCGGCCGTCAGTCCGAGGTCGCGCTGCAACGCGTCGAGCACCTCGGGCGTGGCGGCGGCCACGCCGAGGGTTTCCGGTGCGGCCGCCACGGCCGCGGCGGCGGCCCGGACGGCCGGGCCGGAGGCGGGGTCCGCGGCGGCGGCACCGGCGGTGCCCTGAAGTGCCGTCAGCGCGAGGGCGGTGGTGGCCAGGACGGCGCACGCGGCCCTGGCGGGTCGTCGGAGCATGGGGGTCTCCCGCGTTCGGGGTGTGGGGTTGCGGGAAACCGTAGGAGCCTCGTCCGCCGACGGGGGAGATGTCACCCGGGGGTACGGCCCCGGGCTATACCCCCACCGGGACCGCGCGCACGCCGACGGGCCGGCTCCGTGGTACAGAACACCTTTTCGTGGACCGTTTCGTCAAGACCGCCCCCGTCCCGTCAGCACGGTTCCCGGCCCGCCGCCCCGGGCGGCTCCGCAGGGTCGGCCGGCTCGCCCAGCGCGGCCAGCGCGGCCAGAACGTCGGCCCGCAGCCGAGGATTGCCGGTCGTCCCGTCGATCACCGCGAGGGCCTGCCGCAGCCGCTCCGCCGCCTGCTCGGGATGGTCCAGCCGACGGTGGTGGTCCCCCAGGTGGTAGAGCGTGATGCCCTCCAGCACCGGGTCCCCGGTGGAGCGGTGGCGGTCCAGTGCCCGGTGCAGGTACTCGCCCGCCTCCCGGCCCCGGCCCGTCAGCATCGCGGTGACCCCGATGTTGGTCTCGCACACCCGGATCGCCCAGTCGTCCCGCCGGTCCTCCGGCTGCGCCCGGAGCAACGCCAGTGCCCCCTGGTAGTACAGCCGCGCCTGACCGTAGGCGCCGGTGCTGAGACAGTGGTCGCCCAGGTGGCCGATCACATCGGCCTCGCCGTCGCGGTCCCCGATCGAGGCGAACAGGGCGCGGGAGAGCCGGAGTTCGGCCAGCGTCTCGTCGTGCCGGCCGAGCGCGCCGAGCGCCGTGGCGAGGTCGTTGCGGGCGTGGCCCTCGCCGTAGCGGTCGCCGGACCGCTCGGCCGCCGCCACCGCGAGGCGGGCCGCCTCCTCCCGGTCGTCCAGGTGCGGGCTGGTGAAGTAGTAGCTCCACAGGACCACCGGCAGCCGCCAGGCCAGGTCGTCGGGGCCGTGCCCGGCGGCGGCGCGCACCACGGCCAGGACGTGGGTGTGCTCGCTCTCGCACCACCGCTGGGCCTCGGCGGCGGTGCCGAACGCGGGCGGTTCGTACCACGGCCCGGGCGGGGCGAGCGGGATCCGCCGGCGGCGCGGGGTGAGCAGCCGGGCGGCGGCGTCGGCGTGGTGCAGGTACCAGGTGCCGAGCCGTTCGCGGGCGGCGGTGCGCACCGCCGGGCCGGTCTCGGCCTCGGCGCGCTCGGCGGCGTACAGGCGCAGCAGGTCGTGCAGCCGGTAGCGGTCCCCGCCCTCGTGGGTGAGCAGGTGGGCGGTGGTCAGCTGTTCCAGGACGGGGCGCACGACGGCGGCGCGTTCGCCGCAGAGCGCGGCGGCGGCGGCCGTGGACAGGCCGGGGCCGGGGGCGAGCGACAGCAGCCGGAACAGGGTGCGGGCGGTGGCGGGCAGGGCGCGGTAGGAGAGGTCGAGTGCGGCGCGGACGGCCGAGGTGGCGTCGCCGTCGATCGCCAGCGCGGTGAGCCGGTCGCCGGTGTCGCGCAGTTCGGCGACGTGGTCGGCGACGGTCCGCCCGGGGCGTTCGGCGAGCCGGCTGGCCGCGATGGCCAGGGCGAGCGGCAACCGGCCGCAGACGGTGGCCAGTTCGGCGACGGCGGCCGGCTCGGACCGGGCCCGCCGGCCACCGATGACGCGGTCCAGCAGGGCGACGGCGTCGCGCGCCGGCATCAGGTCCAGGGCCAGCGGACGGGCGCCGTCCCGGGCGGTCAGCCCGGCCAGCCCGGAGCGGCTGGTGACCACGGTCAGGCACTCCGGCGCGCCCGGGAGCAGCGGGCGGACCTGTTCCGCGCTGCGCGCGTTGTCCAGGACGACCAGGACCCGCTGGCCGGCCAGCAGCGAGCGGTAGAGGGCGGCGGCCTCCTCGGGGACGCTCGGCACCTGCTCGCCGGGCACCCCGAGGGCGCGCAGGAAGCGGGCCAGCACGGCGTGCGGCGGCAGCGGCGGTTCGGCGGAGAAGCCGTGCAGGTCGGCGTAGAGCTGGCCGCCGGGGAAGTGCTCGCGCCGCCGGTGCGCCCACTGGACGACCAGCGTGCTCTTGCCGATCCCGGCGCTGCCGGAGACGGCGCAGATTCGCCCGGCGGGCGCGGCGGGGGCCACGCGGGCGGCGCCGGACGGGGCGGCCGACGGCGCGGCGGCGTCGGCGAAGGCGTCGAGGCCGGCGAGTTCGCTGTCGCGTCCGGTGAAGGTGGCGAGCGGGGGCGGCAGTTGGGCGGGCCGGGGCGGCGCCGCCCGGGGCACCGGGGGAGGGACGTCCCGGGCCGGTGCGCGGCGCGACCCGTCCCCCCGGTGCGGGCCCGGCCCGTCCTCGCGGACCGCCTCGGTGCTGAGCAACTCCAGGTGCAGCCGCCGCAGTTCCGGGCTCGGGTCGAGCCCCAGCTCCTCCGCCAGCCGGGTGGTGAAGCGCCGGTGCGCGGTCAGCGCGTCGGCGGTGCGCCCGCAGGCGTGCAGCGCCCGCATCAGCTGCCCGACGAACCGCTCCCGCAGCGGATGGTCGGTGACCAGTGCGGTGAGTTCGGGGACGCTCGCCCGGTGCCGGCCGAGCCCGGCCTCCAGGTCGAGGCACTCCTCCCAGGCGGTGAGCCGCAGTTCGTCCAGCGGTACGGCGCCCGCGGCGATCGACTGCCCCGCCAGTCCGTCGAGCACGGGCCCGCGCCACAGTGCCAGGGCCTCGCGCAGTTCCTCCACCGCCGCGGCGGGCTGTCCGGCGGCGGCCGTCCGGCGGGAGCGGGCGACCGCGTCGGCGAAGGTCCGGGCGTCCAGCCGGTGTCCGTCGAGCCGGATGCGGTAGCCGCGTCCGTCGGTGAGCAGCGCGGGCGGCCCGGCCGGGTCGGCCTGCCGGAAGCCGCGGCGCAGCAGCCCGGCCAGGTTGCGCACCTGGCGGTCGGCGGTGGCGGGCGGGCGCTCGTCCCAGACCGCGTCCACCAGCCGGGCCACCGGTACGGCGCCGCCCGCGTTGAGCAGCAGGGCGGCGAGCAGCCGCTCCTGCCGTACGCCCCCCAGCCGGACCCGCTCGCCCCCGCCGGTCCGGACTTCCAGCGGTCCCAGAATCGCGAACTCCATGCGCTTCCCCTCCCCAGGGTCCTGCACACCGCTGTCGGACCGTCGCGTTTGGTGACGATCTGATGACTAGATCATGCCAGAATCGTGCGAGCGGTTGAGAGGGTCGGTGTGTGCCGGCCCCGCAGGGGAACGGCACCGTGATCACCCCGCCCCGGAGTTCCCTGGAGGAACAGACCGATGAACCGCATCAAGCGCTTCGCCGCCGTCGCGGCCGCGACCGCCGTGGCCGCCCTGGCCCCGCTGACCGCCGCTCCGGCCGCGCAGGCCACCACCACGGCCAACCACCCCGGCTTGACCTGGGAGCTCCTCAACTACGGTGCGGGCTACGCCGTCCAGGTCGGCGGCCCCGGCGGTACCGCCAGTGACCCGTACAACGGTGACACCCCGGCCTGGAACTCGCTGCCGGTGCTCTGCCTCAACCAGGACCGGCGCCCGGCCCCGCCCGGGATCGTCATCGGCTTCTACAACGGCTGGGCCCTGGGCGAGGTGGAGATCAGCCGCCCGGTGAAGGGAACGGAGCTGACCAGCCCGGAGGCGGCCAACACCATCTGCCGCCAGCAGTTCGGCCGCAACTGGCGGCAGGCCGAGTTCCACGACGGGCACTACGGCCCCAACTACTCGCAGAACGGCGGCTGGACGTTCTGGGCCAACGGCAACCTGCCCAAGAACGTCCGCTTCTGGGTGAACATCAACGACCAGGCCGCCAACCCCTGGGACTGACCGCCGCCGCCCCACCACTCCCGTGGCCGGCCCCGCCCACCCGGGCCGGGGCCGGTCCTGCGCCGCTACCAGGCCTCGCCGGCCGCCAGCCAGCGGGCTCGGGCCTCGTGCTCGGCGTCCAGGTGGTTGTCGAGCCGCCAGCGCGCCACGTCGTAGTCCGGCAGGTGGCTCCACGCCTCGGCGGCCGTCAGCAGGTAGCGCCACAGCGTGCTGAGCCGGACCATCAGCTCCTCCACCGCGTCGTCGCCGGACCGGGCCCGGCCGCCCGGCTCCGGTGCGGCCTCCTCCGCCGCCCCGGCCGCCGCCGCGGTGGCCGCGGCCAGGGCGGTGAGCGTGCGGAGCACCTCCCGCGCGCTGCGGGTCAGGGCCGCCACCGTCCGGGACAGCGCGTCGCCGATCCGCTCCTCCTCGCTCCCCGGCGCGCCGGCCGCCGCGCGCGGCAGCACGATCCGCCGGCCGATGAAACCGGCCAGGCCGTCGATGTCCTCCGCGGTGATGTCGGCGGTGTACCGCAGCGCGGACCGGTGGGTGTCTGTCATACGGGTGTCCCCTCCCTCGGTCGGCCCGGCCCGGCCGACCGCCGGATCGGGCTCGCAGCCTCGGATATGGCACCCCCGAGGGAACGGTAAACCTCACCGGGCGGTCCCATCCGGGTCCCGTCCGGGGCGCACCCGGGCGGCCGGGGGCGCACCGGACGGCACCGTGACGATCGTCAACGGGTGGCGCGTGCGCCCGTCCGCTGCGACGATCTGCGGATGATCACACTCGCCGACGACCTCGGCCACCTCTCCTACGTCGTCGCCGGCGACGGTCCGCCCGTGGTGCTCGTGCACGCCGGCATCGCCGACCACCGCATGTGGGACGCGGTCGCCCCCGCGCTCGCGCGGCGGCACACCGTCATCCGGTACGACCTGCGCGGCTTCGGCGAGTCCGCGCCCCCGGCCGGACCGTTCCGCGAGAGCGACGACCTGCGCCGCCTCCTGGACCACCTCGGCCACGAGCGCGTCCGCCTGGTCGGCTCCTCCTGGGGCGGCCGGGTGGCCGTGGACTTCACCCTCACCCACCCCGAACGGGTCCACTCGCTGGCCGTGCTCGCCGCACCGTGGCCGCGCTACCCCTGGTCGGCCGGGATGATCGCCTACGACGAGGCCGAGACGGCGGCCCTGGCCGCGGGCGACCTCGACGCCGCGGTCCGCGTCAACCTGGACATGTGGGTGCGCGGCCCGGCCCGCTCCTGGGACGAGGTGGCGCCCGGCACGGCCGACCGCCTGCGCGACCCGCTGCGGACGGCCCTGGCCAACCAGGCCGCCGTCGGCGAGCACTCCCAGGGCGTGGCCACCGGCGACCTCGCCACCATCACCGTCCCCGCCCTGGTCGGCGCCGGCGCCCTCGACGTCCCCGACTTCCGCGACATCGCCCGCCGCTACGCCGCCGCGATCCCCGGCGCCACCCTGGTCGAGTTCCCCACCGCCGGCCACCTCGTCCCGGTCGACGCCCCCACCGAGTTGCTCGCCGTCCTGGAGCCCCACCTCGCCGAGTAGGACGGGCAGGACAAGCGCCCATGGTCACGCCGGCCCCGCAGCCCATGCCACCGATGGGCGGGCCGAGACCGCTGAGGTGGCTGCCGCAGCTCGCGGTCGCCGGACGGCTCAGGCCGGGTGGCGGGTGAAGGTCAGATGGGTGACGCCGCTCGGGGCGGTGAAGGACTCGACGTGGAAGCGCTGCTCCAGGCCTTCGAGGCCGTCCCAGAGGCGCTCGCCGCGGCCGAGCAGGATCGGGACCACGGCGATGTGCAGGTGGTCGACCAGGTCGGCGGCGAGGAAGGCGCGGACGGTGGTCGGGCCGCCGCCGATGCGGACGTCCAGGCCCGCGGCGGCCTCCCGGGCCTGGGCCAGCACCTCGTGCGGGGAGCCGTCGACGAAGTGGAAGGTGGTGCCGCCCGCCATCTCCACACTGGGCCTGGGGTGGTGGGTCATGATGAACACCGGGGTGTGGAACGGGGGATTGGGGCCCCACCAGCCCTTCCACTCGTACTCCTGCCAGGGGCCGCGCTGCGGGCCGAACTTGTTGCGGCCCATGATCTCCGCGCCGATGCCGTCGTTCCAGGTGTGCGCGACGGCGTCCTCGACGCCGGTGTCGCCGCCCTCCTTGCCGAGAATGGTGTGGAAGGTCCGGGTGGGGAAGAACCAGCGGTGCAGCCGGTCGCCCGCGTGGCCGAACGGGGCTTCCAGGCTCTGGCCCTCGCCCGTGCCGTAGCCGTCGAGCGAGAGGGAGAGGTTGTGGACGCGAACCAGGGACACGGGGACACCCTTCGACGGTCGGCGCCGCGCGGTGGTCGGCGGGGCCGGGCCGACTTTAGCCGCGCCCGCCGTCCCCGCACCGGGGGCGCGCCCACCGGGGGCGTCCCCGGTACGGCGGTCAGCGCCGCAGCCACCCGGTGAGGGAGTCCCACCACCCGCGCTGCGACCGGGGAACGGGCGGCACCTCGCCTGTCTCGCCCGTCCCTCCCGCCTCGTCCCCGTCGTCGGCCCCCACCACCTCGACCGGGTCCACCGGACGCGGCTCGGCGGGCGGGGTGGCGGGCACCGGCGCGGCTGCCTCCCTGGCGTACGCCGCCGCACCCGGCTGCTGGTCGGGCGGCGTGAACTCCACCGGCAGCTCGACCAGGTGGCGCGACAGCCAGGCCGAGGTCCAGGCCAGCTCCGACTCGGGGACGGCGAGGCGCAGGTCCGGCAGCAGGGTGAGCAGGCAGTCGATCCCGGACTCCGCGATGGCCCGGCCGATGTCCTGGCCGGGGCACTCGTGCGGGCCGCTGCCGAAGGACAGGTGGGAGCGGTTGCCGTGCAGCGGCTTCGCCACGTCGGGCCGCACCACCGGGTCGACGTTCCCGGCGGCGAGACCGAGCAGCAGCATGTCGCCGGACCTGATCCGCCGGCCGCCGAGCACGGTGTCCCCGGTCGCCCACCGCCCGGCCACCAGCGACATCGGCGGGGCGTCCCACAGCACCTGGTCCAGTGCGTCCGGCACGGTCATGTGACCGCCCGACAGGTGCTCGCGGAACCGCTCGTCGGTGAGGATCATCTTCAGGGTGTCCGCGATCAGGTTGACGGTGGTCTCGTTCGCCGCCAGCAGGACGACCCGCAGGTGCTCCAGCACCTCCTCGTCGGTGAGTCCGGCCGGGTGCTGCATCAGCCGGGTGCACAGGTCGGGCCCGGGGTCGTTGCGCTTGCGCTCGACGGTGCGGCGCAGCGCGGCGACCACGTGGTCGTTGCTGGCGATCGCCGTCTCGGTGCCCTTCATGAGGTCGCGGGCCGCCTCGACCAGCCGCGGCCCGTACTCCTCGGGCATGCCGACCAGCTGGGTCATCACCAGCATCGGCAGGTGCTCGGCGAACCGGCTCACCAGATCGGCCCGGCCGCGCGCGCCGAACCCGTCGACCAGCTCGGCGGTGTAGCGGGTGACGAAGCGGCGGACCCCGCGCCGGTCGGTGCCGTTCAGACCGTCGGTGACGGCTCCGCGCAGCCGGCGGTGCTCCGCGCCGTCGGCGAAGACGCAGAGCGGCTGCCAGGCGATGACGGGCATCAGCGGCGAGTTCGTCGGGACCCGGCCCTCCTCGAACGCCGACCAGCGGCGCGAGTCCCGGGAGAAGCGCGAGGGCGTGCGCATCGCCGTGAGGTTCGCGGAGTGGCCGAGGACCAGCCAGGCCGGGAGGTCGCCGTGCAGCAGGACCGGAGCCACCTCGCCGTACTCGGCGCGCAGCTGCTCGTACAGGCCCGCCGGGTCCGCCTCGGCCGCGGGCCCGTAGAGCCGGCGGAGCCCCGCGACGGGCAGTTCGTCGAGGCCGGGCTCGTCGGGGCCGAGGTCGTCGAGCGAGCCGAGCGAGCCGGGTGTATCGAGGCGGGCCCGGTCCCGGGCGCCGGGGTCGCCGGCCCGGTGGGCGGGGCAGCCGGCCGGCGGGGCGAGGGCGGCGTCGTCGCGGAACGGTGAGGTCACGGTGTCTCCGGAGGTGGTCGACGGGGGAGGGACGGGGAGGGACGGGGGCGCGCTCACTGCGCCGGCGGTGGCTCCGCGAGGTCGTAGAGGTAGTGCATGAGCGCGAGCAGCACGTCCCGTCCGGACTCGCGGACCCGGGCGTCGCACGCCACGATCGGGACCTCCGCCGGCAGGTCGAGCGCGAGCCGCAGCTCCTCGTCCGGGCAGTCGGGGGCGTCGGGGAAGGCGTTGGCGGCGACGACGAACGGCACGCCGCGGTCCTCCAGCCGTCCGATGACGTCGAAGCTGATCTCCAGCCGGCGGGTGTCGACCAGCACGACCGCGCCCAGCGCCCCCTCGAAGAGCCCGTTCCAGAGGAACCAGAACCGCTCCTGGCCCGGGGTGCCGAACAGGTAGAGCACCAGCTCGTCGGTGATGCTGATCCGGCCGAAGTCCATCGCGACGGTCGTCTCGGACTTCCGTTCGATCCCGGCCAGGTCGTCGACCTCCGCCCCGGCCTGGGTCATCGTCTCCTCGGTGGTCAGCGGGCGGATCTCGCTCACCGAGCCGACCAGGGTCGTCTTGCCGACGCCGAAGCCGCCGACGATCACCACCTTGACGGCCGTGGCGGCCGAGTCCGGCAGCAGATCCTCGTCCGCCGGCCCGAGCACCGTGTCAGAGCCGCTGAAGTCCATGCATCACCGCCTCCAACAGGGCACGGTCGGGGAGTAGCGCGGCCGGGACCGGGGCGCGCGCCTCGACCCGTTCCTCGGCCACGAGGTCCGCCAGCAGCAGGGTGACCGCGCTGACGGGAAGCCGCAGGTAGGCGGAGACCTCCGCCACGGAGAGCGGCGATCCGCACAGGCGCACGATCGCCGCGTGCTCCGGCGGCATCGAGGGGGCGGGCTCCGCACGGGAGACGATCAGCGTGACCAGGTCCAGCGCGGCCCGTCCGGACGGCTGGGTGTGCCCGCGCGTGACCACGTAGAAGCGTTCCGGGGCCTCCTCGCCCCAGTCCCGGCCGGTGGTGCTCATACGACGGGCTCGCCCCTTCGCGGAGGCGTACTGAGGTGCTCGCCGATCCGGGCGACCAGGTCGCGCATCCGCTGGCCCATCAGCCCGGCGTCCACGCCCTCGTCGGCGAGCACCGCGAGGTAGGCGCGGGCCCCGGCCGCCATCAGGTAGAAGAACCCGCCGCCCAGCTCGATCACCACCAGCCGCATCCGGCCGTCCCCGTACGGGAACTCGTGGCCCACGGCGGCGGCGAGGCTCTGCAGCCCGGCGCAGGCGGCGGCGAGCCGGTCGGCGGCGTCGGGCGCGGTGCCGTGCTGGGCGATCCGCAGGCCGTCGGCGGAGAGCACGATGACGTTGCGGACGAGCGGGACCTCGTCCGCCAGCTGCTTGAGGAGCCAGTCCAGGTTGGTCCGTGGCCGAGTCACCGCTCGTCCCTCCGTGTTCCGGTCGAGTCGTCGTTGCCGTTGCCGCTGCCGTTGGTGTGGTCGTTGCCGTGGTCGCTCGGCCCGGTGCCGTTGATGCCCTCGGTGAAGGCGGTCAGCCAGAGGCCGGGCTGCACCGGCTCCGCCGGCTCCCCGGGCGGCGCGCCGGCACCGTTGCCGCCGGCCGGCCTGCCGCCGGTGGGGGCGCCGCCGGTCGGGGTGCCGCCGGTCGGGGTGCCGCCGGCGGGAGTGCTCCCGGCCGGGGACCGGAACCTGACGGGCGGCCCGGTGTGCCGACGGCGCCGGGGCAGACCGGTGGCGGTCCACTCGGTCACCACCGGGACGTCGTCCGCACCCGAGGACGAGCCGGTCCGCGACGCGTTCGGCGACCCGTTGCGGGGCCGGTTCAGCGACCCGGCCGGTGAGCCGATGCGCACGCCGCCGAGCGGCCCGGGCGGCGGGCCGGTGAGCGGGCGACGCGGCGGCGGCGAGGTGTGCGGCCGGCGGTCGTCCACCGGCTCCGGCCCGGACGACCCGGTGACGCCGATGCCGTGCGCCCGCCCGGTCGCGTGAGCGCTGGTGAGCAGGCGCTGCGGGAAGACCAGCACCGCCCGCACCCCGCCGTAGGCCGACGGCCGCAGCGAGACCTGGAAGCCGTACGCCCGGCAGAGCCGGCCGACGACCGCGAGGCCGAGCCGCGGTGTCTCGCCGAGGTCGTTGAGGTCCATGCCGGCCTGCGCCTCCGCGAGCATCCGCTCGGCCCGGGCCCGGCCCTCCTCGCTGAGGCTGAGGCCACCGTCCTCGATCTCGATCGCGATGCCGCTCTGCACCTCGACCGCGGTCAGGTGCACCAGGGTGTGCGGCGGGGAGTAGCGGGTGGCGTTGTCCAGGAGTTCGGCCACCGCGTGGATGAGCGGTTCGACGGCCGGGCCGACCACGGCGACGTCCGAGACCGGGTGCAGCTCGATCCGCTCGAAGTCGAGGATGCGGGACATGCCGCCGCGCAGCACGCTGTACAGCGGCACCGGCTTGTTCCACTGACGGCCCGGCCGGGCGCCGCCGAGCACCGCGATGCTGTCGGCGAGGCGGCCGATGAGGGCGTTGCCGTGGTCGAGCAGCAGCAGGTCGTCGAAGACGGCGGGGGTGTTGCCGTGCGCGTACTCCATGCTGCGCAGCTCGGCGGCCTGTCGGTGGACGATCGCCTGCACGCGGCGGGCGATGTTGACGAAGGCCTGCTGGGCGGCCTCGCGCATCGCCTCCTCGTTCTCGACCGTCTGCAGCACGGAGCGCAGCAGGGTCGTCTGCGCCGCCCGGAACTCGGCGGTGACCGTGACGTCCTTCAGCGCGTACGCGTTGACGACCCTGTCCAGGCCCTCGCCCGCCGAGAACCTGGTCATCGCGGCCGGCAGGACGGACTTGGCCATCCGGAGGTACTCGGTCTCCTGCCGGGCCAGCCGGCGGATCAACTCGCCCTCGCGCCGGCTCGCCCGGGCACGCAGTTCCTCCGCCGCCCGGCCCCGGCGGGCGGCCTCGGCGGCGACCAGGACCACCGCCAGGGTGCCCACCACCGCGCACAGGGCCACCCCGGTACGGGCGTCGGGCGAGGCCGCGGCCACCGTGACGGAGGCGACGGCGGCCGTCGCGAGGGTGGGCAGGAGCCAGACGAGCACGGGGGCGGAGCGCCGGCGTCCGGGTGACGAACCAGCACCTAGCATTCAGCATCCTCAAAACGGTCGAAGGTCGAAGGTCGACGGGCGGGGAGGGGACGGGGGAGGGGACGGTCGGTCGGCCCGGGAGGCCTGTGCGGTCCGGGCGGGGGCGGGTGGCGCCGGAACCGCCGTGGCCGTGCGCTGCGCGCGCCGGCGGGAGCGGTCCGGCCGGACTCCCGGGCCCGCGACCGGGCCGGTGTCGGCCTCAGGTTTACCGTGCGCCGCCCGCCACGCACGGGCGCCCACGCCCAGTTCGCCAATGCGAGCGGACTCCCGGTGAACTTGCCGCCGGCACGCGACCTTTCGTGCTACGGGCTGTCCCCGACCTCCCGCCTGCCGGGCGACCCGCCCCCAGCCCGGCGGCCGGGAGGTACCCCCACACCGCGTTGTCGTCGGTCGCCGAAGGCCGGGGGAGCCGCCCGGCCCGCCCTCCGGGCGGCTGACGGGAGTTCGAGGACGGTTCCTTGTTCTGGGGGCGTGCGCCCTGGCGTCGCGCGCCCGGCGGGAATGGTCGGACGCGCGCTGAGAGGCGTCGTGGTGCGCCCCGGCGCTCGGGGCGTTCGGCGGTCCACCGGAGCTTCCGTCCGCCGGAGTCGACGGTCGGTCGGACGGGTCGCGGACGAGTGGGCGGGGAACCGTCGTCGTACACGCCCGAGTCCGGGGGGACGGATGCCGAACGGATCCCGGCCGGCGGCCGGTCCGGCCGCCCTGCTGCTCGACCTGGTGGCCACCGCCGTGGGCCTTGCCGTGGCCGCCGCGGTGGTGGCGGGCTTCGCCCTGGGCGGCCCGCCCGCCGACCGGTGCGCCGCCGTGCTCGGCGCCGCGGTGCTCCTGGTGGCCGTGCACGCCGCCGGGGGCGCGCTGGTGCGCCGCCTGCCGGCGGGCCGCTCGTGCGCGTCCTGCCTCGGGGCGCTGCTGCTGGTCCCGATGCTGCTGGCGGCGGAGCCGGCGGCGCTCTGGCTGGCGGTGCGGCTGGCCGACGGCATCGGCCTGCCCGCCGGGCTGACCGGTCCGGGCGGGACGCTGGTCGCCGCCGTGGTGGTCATGCTGGTGGGCGTCACGGTGCGCCACCTCTGGTCCGTCCTGGCCGATCGTGACGGGGACGGGGCGGCGCTGCGGGGCGTCGCGCGGCACCTGCTCGCCGTCGTCGGCCTCGGCCTGGTGGTCGCCGCGCTCGACGGCGCCGCGCTGGCGAACGGCCCCGGCTGGCGGCAACTGCTCACCCTGGTCGCGCTGGGGGCCCTGCTCGGCCCCAAGTTCAGCCGGCTGTCGCTGCCGGGGCGCGGTGTGCGGCTGCGGTCGGCGGCGGGTCTGACGGTCGCCACGGCGGGCAACCTGCTGAAGCTGTGGCTGGTGACCTGGCTCAGCACCTGGATGCAACTGCCGTTGAGCATCGCCGGGTTCGGTGCCTTCGCCGTCGCGGCGCTGATCGTCGCGGTGGTGATGCTGCCCACCTCGGTGGCCGGGCGGCGGGCGGCGGACCCCGGCGGGCCGTCCCTGGCGGGCGCGGTGGCCGAGCTCTACGGCCGGCTGCCGCCGGGCTGCTGACCCGCGCGGGGGCGGCGCTCAGCCACGGCGGACGGCGCGGGGTCCCACCACCGCGGCGCCGAGGGCGGTGACCCGGGCGCGCAGCCCGCGGTCGGCCGTGACGACCAGGCACGCCCGCCCGGGGGCGGTGGCCAGCGCGGTCGCGACCAGGTCGACGATCAGATCGTCGCCACTGCCGCTCGCGCTCTCCACCCGGACCTCCGGTGTCGCCGTGATGCCCCGGGCAGCGCCCTCGACGACCAGGACCACCTCCAGCGGCCCGGTCCGCGCCCACGGCGGAAGGTCGGGTCGGTCGGGCCGATCGCGGAGGTCCGGTCGGCCGTCGTCGCCCGCCGCCGCGCCCAGTCCGCGGCCGGCGACCGGCGCGAGCGCGTCGCGCAGCCGCTGCGCCGCGCCCCGCCGGTCGCGCCACCAGCCGTCCGGGACCGAGCCCACGACATTGGCCCCGTCCACCACCAGCAGCGGCACACCCGGTGCGGCATCGCTCTCGCCCATGGCGGGCAAGTCTGTCACGCACCCCCTGCTGCCCGGCCGTCCCGCTGCACCGCCGTCCGGTGGTCCCGCCAGGCCTGCTCCCACTGTCGGGTCAGCGCCGGGTAGACGATGAGATAGCGGAACGGTGCGATGAGCATCAGATAGCACCGCCCGAGCAGGCCGTTGGGCTTGACCAGGACAGTCATCCGCAGCTGGTGCTCGCCGTTGCCGGTCGGCACCCAGCCGAGGTGCATCAGGGTGTGGACGGTCCCGTTCGCCAGCTCGGCCACGTACTCGTCCTGGAGCTGGTAGACCGGGGTGAACGGCAGCCGGCTCGGCGCGGTGGGGTCGACGGTCTCCGACAGCTCGCGCGGCAGCCGTTCGCGCAGCGAGCGGACCCGGTTGCCGAGTCCCGCCTCGGGCCGGTCCCAGCCGAGCAGGGCGCCGAGCTTCCAGCGCACCGCGAACAGGAAGCGGTTGGCCGGGGACTGCCGGGCGAAGCCGCCGCCCGCCCGCATGGCGGCGAGCATCACGGCCAGCTCGCCCGGTCCGGCCCCGGGGGTGCGGAAGGCCCAGACGTCCTCGGTCCGGAAGTCGGGCGCGAACTCGTGGATGCGCCACGGCCGACGGGTGTGGGCTGTGAGGGGAAGTCGCATGGCCGGTACCGCCTTTCCAACGCGGGGCGCCGACCTGCGGGCCCCGTCTGTACGCCAGCGTATATGAGCAGACTAGAGGTCATATTCGGTGGCGTATACGCGGGGGCCGGGTGAGCCGGAGCACAGTTCCCGGCCACCCCGCCCGGGTCAGAACTCCGGCAGGCACTGCTCGGCGAACTCGCCGCGGAACACGTGGTGCGCATGCGTGAGCATCCGCCGGGCGTACACACCGTCCTCGGCCAGGCGGGAGTACCCGTCGAGCTCGACGGTGAGGGCGCCGGAGGTGTCGGCCAGGTAGACGTCCAGGCCCGGATACATCAGCTCGACGCACGGGATGTCGTCGATGTCCAGCGCGAACACCGGGTACTCGCCGTGCTCGTCGCCCACCCCGGTCGCCAGCACCCGGCGCGAGTCCGAGCCGCCGGGGAGCAGGAAGCACTCGTCGAAGCGGTCCGAGACGGTGTCGAAGCAGGAGCCCCAGCCGTCCCCGAACTCCGCGCGCGCCAGGTCGCCCAACGACCGGGGCGTGAAGCGGCCGTCCCCGTCGAGCCAGCCGAACCGGCGCAGCAGACCGGCGTCGAAGGCCAGCCACCGGCGCAGGCTCGGCGGCAGCGGCCGCCCGCTCGGGAACACCGCGGCGGCGAGCAGGCCCGGCGCCATCGGCTCCGGCTCACCGGTCAGCCAGGGGCCGGCCCACGGGCCGTAGTCCAGGATCGGCCGGTGCGGATCGGCGACGACGGCGGCGATGGCACGCTCGGTGAGCGCCACGCCGTGTGCGTCGTCGCGCGCGTCGCTCGGGGGGATCGGGTTCGCGGAGTTCATCGGGCTCGGTGTCCTGTCCGGGAATCGTTCGGCAGCTGCTCGGTCGCGCCGCAATCTACGGCCCGCCGCCGACATCGGCCCACCCCCGGACGGTCGGAACCGGCGTCCTGCCGACCCGGGGCCGATCGTCCGTGCCGCCATCGGTCCCGTGATCCAACGCCCCTGCCCGAACGTCGCGTTGGGACCCGCTCGCACGTACGGATCCGAACCTCGGCGCCGGACGTCAGGGCCTCGACGTCAGGGCCTCGACGTCAGAGCCGGGCGCCCGCCGCCGCGGAGTCGTCCTCCGCCCCGCCTCCCAGCACCCGCCGGGCCTCCTCGGCCGACGGGCTGTCACCGCCGCGCCGGACGACCTCGGCCAGCGCCGCGCGGTGGGCCACCTCGTGGGCCAGCGCCGGGTCCGTCCCGGTGTCCGGCAGCACCCCGGTGCCCTCCCAGTTGCCGCCCGACACCGGGTTGATCGAGCGGGCGGTCGGGATGGTGGCCTCCAGGTGGGGGTGGAGGGTGAAGCCCCGGCGCGGGTTGGCGCCGCCGCCGGACGCCTCGCCGATCACCACGGCCCGGCCGCGCTGCTGGAGGTCGTACGCGAGCGCCTCGCCACCCGAGAAGGTGGCCTTGCTGATCAGTACGTAGATCGGCTTGCTGCCGCCGAAGCGCGGGCCGGACACCAGTGCCGGGCTCCAGAACTGCTGCTCGGCGCCCTCCTCGCGGTCGTAGAGGGTGCTGAGGTGCGTCGGCTCGTCGAAGAAGTGACCGCAGATGTGGGCGGTCGTGTACGGGTGGCCGCCGACGCACTCGCGCAGGTCCAGGATCAGGGCCTCGGCCGGCGCGACCAGGTTGAGCGCGGCGTTCAGCGACTCGCCCGTCATGTCGAGCGGGAAGAGGATCGGCGCGAGCTTCAGCAGGGCGACACCGCCCTCCAGGCGCTCGATCCGGGGGACGCCGCCGAGCGAGAGGTCGGCGGCCCGCGTCAACTCGGCGAGCAGGGCGCCGTCCTCCTGCTCCGCCGGGATCGCCCGGGGGTGGAACTTCAGCCGCAGATGGCCGTCGCCGTTGACCGACTGGAGGTCCTCGGTGACCAGCCGGCCGAGCGCCTCGGGGTCCTCGGCCCCGCGGTAGCGGCCCCGGGACAGCGCCTCGCCGAGCCGACCGGCGATCTGTTCGGCGACCTCGGGGAAGACGTAGAGCCCGGTCGTCAGCCGGCCGACCTCGGTGACGATCTCGGTGATCTCGGCCGACTGAAGCCGCTGAAGCTGTGCCATGTGCCGTCCCCTGCTGGTGGTGATCGATCGGGTCTGGGGAGTAGAGCACGCGACTTGCGAAAGCGTCAAGAAAATTGGACGCTTTACGCATGGAGCAACAGACCCCGGAGCAGGACCTCACCATCGAGAGCCCGCGGCAGTTCAAGGCGCTCGCCCACCCGCTGCGCCAACGGCTGCTGCTGGCCCTCGGCGGGCGGCCCGCCACGGCCGCCGAGCTCGCGGCGGCGCTGGACAGCCGCAAGAGCACGGTGGCGCACCACCTCAAGGTGCTGCAGGAGGCCGGCGTCGTGCGCATCGTGGAGACCCGCAAGGTGCGCGGCGGCAGCGAGCACCTCTACCGGCGCACCGCCCGCCGCATCACCGTGGCCGGCCGGGACGCCGGACCGGCCACCGCCCTGCTCGGCGCGGTGGCCGAGGAGTGCGCCAAGGCCCCGCGCGAGCCACTGCTGTCGCTGCGCCACCTCCGGCTGACCGCCGCCCAGGCCGCCCACCTCGCCGCCACCCTCCAGGCCCTGGTGGACGAGGCCGTCGAGGCCCCGGACGGCGAGCCGGTGCACGGCGTGCTGGTGGCGCTCTACGAGCAGGGCGCCGGCCGCGACTGACTCTCCGCCGTCCTCACCAGTGGTCCCGGTTCCTAGGTCCAGGGGACGCGCACGTGCAGTGCCCCGCTGCCGCGGCGTTCGAGCCAGGGGCCGGTGCGCGTGCCGCCGCCGTGCTCGTGGACGGTCGTCCGGTAGCGGAACCTCCTGGAGAACGACTCCCCGTTCCCCGGGAACACGATCCACCGGCGTGGCCGGTCGTCGTCCCGGTCCGGCCACGCGAAGGTCGCCGCGTACGTCCCCTCGACCGTTTCGAACCGCACCTCGGCCCGCTCGCCGGCCCGCAGACCGGGCAGCAGCCGGATCGGGTGGACGTCCAGGTGGTTGAGCATGGCGGGGGAGACGTCGATGGCGATGTCGTCGAACGGTCGTCCGACAATGGGGGGCTCGATGTGGACGGAGGCGCTGTCGCTCCGGCTCAGCACGAAGAGCTCGGTGTTCACGTCCGACGGATACTGGACAATGACGTTCCGCTGGACGTAGGTCGTGTTGGGAGTCCAGTCCTTCATCTGTTCCGGGATCTCTTTGACGTCCTCGTACGGCACCCACCGCGTGCTGAAGTACCACGGCGGCGGATCCTCCCGCAGCGAGGCGGCCGGAGGGAACGAACTCCAGGGGTGCGTGACGAACGTGCCGGTTTCGTCGGGGTAGCGGCAGCTCAGGGCGACCCCCCTGACGGCCGGGTTGTCGAGGGCGTGGACGGGGCGGAACACCCGGGTCAGGTCGTGCCGTTCGTCGTCCGGGTAGACGTTGAAGAAGTACTTCGACGGCTCGCGCCGGATCTCGTCGAACTCCGTGGTGAAGCGGGTGTCGAGGGTGAGACCCCGGAGGTAGCGGTAGCCGCCTTCGCTCGTGTGCGCCAGCGTCGGCTCCGGCGGGCCGTCGGCGGCGACCTGCCAGCTCGGCCCCCAGGGGTTCGGGGGTCCGTCCGCCGATCCGACCAGCGCGGTGCCCGTCGCCCGGGGGCCTTCCAGTACGGCGGCCCGCGCGAGCTCCAGGAAGTACGCGTCCGCGCAGCCGGTGCGGTCCAGCACGCGGCCGTCGTAGCGGCTGTTCACGGGGACGGTGGAGTCCACCGCGTAGTCCATGGTGAGTTCGCCGTCGGCGCGCAGCCGGCCGACCGCGCGGCTGAGGGCGTCGAGCGTGAGGTGCGTGCCGGTTCCGCTCGCCTCGGCCTCGGCCAGCAGACCGGAGCGGATGGTGTGCCAGTCGCCCTGCGCCGTGAGGCGCCGCACCGGGGCGGTGAACTCGATGCCGAGGGTGCGGTTGACGGCCAGCGGCGCGGTGCCGTCGATGATCGCCTCCTCCAGCCACTGGGTGGGGACGCGTCCCATCAGCGTGGTGTAGGTCCGTGCGTCGCCCGACGACATCGGGCCGCTGGTCGCTCCCTGGGTCTCGCAGTACCAGGGGGTGATCCCGGCGAGGCCGCGGGCGGTCCGGTCCGCGCGGGCCGTGATGTTGGAGAGCGTGGTGTGGGTGTACTGGAAGGTCAGCGGGACGAAGTTGTCGCGGCTGTAGGAGGACCAGCCCCAGTAGGGGTCGTCCTTCGGGCAGGAGAGCAGGAACGCCCGCAGCGCGTCGTCGACGTCGGCCGCCGACAGGTCGGGCGCCAGGACGAACCGCAGGATGCCGCAGACCTCCTGGTCGTCCATGTCGCGCCGGGGGTAGCGGGTGAAGCGGAAGTCGTAGCCGGTGGTGGTGCGGCCGAGGTGGAGCCGGCCGGGCATCCAGTGGAAGACGGATGCCTGGCCGGCCGCCCGAGCCGGATTCCGCGCGTCAGGGTAGAGGACGTAGCTGTGTGCGCCGGCCTCGTGGGTGCGGGCGCCGGCGATCTCGGTCGGGCCATTCACGGTGACAGTCCGCTATGCCTGGGAGTTCCTGAACCGGAAGGTGACTCCGGGATCGTTCTTCCGCGGGATTCTGACGCTGAGCTTGTCGGTGTTGCTGACCAGGTAGGGGGACGTCCATTCCGAGTCCTCGGCCAGGTCCGTCACCGTGACCTTGTAGCGGTAGCCGAACTTCCCACCGGGGGCGACCGGGTAGACGATCCAGTGGCGCTTGCGGTTGATGTCGGCCTGCTGGCCGATGAAGGTCGCGGACGGTCCTCCGGTCGGGTTGCCCTTGTCGTCCACCGGTTCGAGCACCAATTCGAGGTACCAGTCCTCGTTGAACAGCTTCTTGGTGGTCTTGAACGCGATCTCGGTCGAGGCCAGTCTGGCGGACTCGGCCCGGACCTCGACCAGCTCGTCGTTGACCGGGGTGCCGTTGGGCCCGGGGTCGATGTCCAGCGTCCCCAGGCCGGTTTCGAGGTGTGCGACGACGTAGTCGTCGTTCGGGTCGGGCTCGTCGAAGTGCACGGTCCGCTTGACGAAGGTGACGTCGGGATGCCAGCCGACCGGCGGGTTGTTGACGTCCGTCTCCCGCTTCTGCGCCTGCCGGTACGTGTAGACCTCCGGCTTGTCCCCGGCGGCCGGCCGGGTGAAGACGTGGCCCTCCCAGAGGAGCTGCCCGTTCTTCTCGGGGTACCCGAGCTGGACGGAGAGGCTGTTGAAGATCCCGGTCTGCCATTTGACGATGGGGATACAGTTCCGGACCAGCTTGTGGGGGTAGTCGTCCAGGTAGATCAGCGGGAAGTACTTCTTCTCCGCCTCCGCCCCGCCGGCCGCCATCTCCTGGAGCATGCCGTCCAGTGAACTGGAGACCACGTGGGTCTGCAGGTGGCTGAACTGGGTCTCCTCGTGGTAGCTCAGGTCCAGATGGGTCTCGTCCCAGCTCGCCTTGAGGGCGACGGCGAAGCCCCACGGACTGGCCCCCGAGCTGGAGGACGACGCCTCCGCTGCCGTTTCCTTCGGGGCCACGGGCTCGAAGATGACGTGGTTGGCGAGCTCCATAAACTTGTCGACCAGCAGGTCGGACCGCTCGGTCAGCTGCTGGGCGACCTTGTCGGCGCCCGGGAAGTTGCCGGGCACCTTGATGACGACCTTGATGTCCCCGCTCTTGCGGAGTTCGTCGAAGCGCGCCTTGACGTCGGCGCTGAAGAACCAGCCGTGGGCGTTCGCGTGGGCGGAGAAGTGCTTGCGGATCGAATCCCAGGCGCCGGTGATCGTCAGTTCGACCTTGGGCGTCCACATCTGCATCTGCATCACGGAGGACGCGAAGACCGGGCTGGTCGTAGTGCCCTGGAAGCCCGCGTAGAGGATCTGCGACGGGTAGTTGCCGACCAGGGCGGTGAACGCGTGTTCGGCCTCCGGGTCGATCCCCGCCTCGCCGGTGCCCTGCAGCACCCAGTACCAGTTGCCGATGTCCCCGTCCTTCTCGGGGGACCCGTGCAGGAGCAGCTTCTCGTCCTGGTCGGCGAGATCACCCTGGGTGACCAGTTCCGGCACCCCGCCGTCCTTGTCCTGTACGAAGTAGCGGAAGCCTTCGTGAGTGAGCGTGATGTTGGAGAGTGTGGTGTTGTTGGACATCAGAACCACGGGGGAGAACTCGGGCTTCAGGTTCTTGTGGTTCCACAGCCCGTTGGAGCTGTTGGCGTTGTTCTTGACGATCTGCTGCTGAGCCTCCTGCATCGCCGCCGCCGGAATCGTGCCGGTGGTGGTGAGGCTGAGCAGGCCGCCGACCGTCTCGCCCGTGGCCTTGGGCCCCGCCCCGCTCTCCCCGCCGTTGCCGGACCCTTCTCGCACGGGATTCGTGATGCCGCCGATGAAGCGCAGAAGGCTGAACTTGAAGTCGCCCTTCTCACCGTCCCGGCGGGCGATGCGCAGCTGCGTCGGCAAGTAGTAGTAGTGCGGGCTCTTCCCCTCCTTGATCAGGTCGAAGTTGTTGGCGTCGGGGAAGAACGTGACGTAGTAGCCCTGGGAGGTGATGGCTTGGGTCCCACCGGCCATGGTGGGGCCTTGCGGCTCGGTCATGGATGACACCTTCAGTGATGTGGGGAAGCGGGGCGGCCGGCCTGGGGACCGGTCGGGACCTGGACGTGATGCTGATCCAGCTGCAGGTCTCCGTTCCCGTGGCGCTGCCGCCGGGAGACGGATACGCATGCAAACCACCTCAATGGAGCGGCCGCCGGCCACGAACGCCGGAACGTTCGTCGCAGCCGCACCCGTAGCCCGGCCGGGTGTGGTGTCAGTGGACCGGGACGCAGATCTCGCAGAGGTGCTGGGCGAGGAGGTCGGGGCGGTAGCGCTCGAGGACGGGGCGCGTCGTGTCGAGGGCGTGGCCGTGGGCGGTGAGGTCGTGGAAGAGGGTGCTCCAGGCCTGCTGGAGGGCCTCGGCGGTGTGCGGGACGGTGAGGACGGCGTGGGGACCGCCGGTGAGGCGGGTCTCCCGGATCTCGGGGTCCTGGATGCCGGTGTCGTCGGGGACGAGGAGGCAGGTGTCGTAGCGGCAGGCGTGCGGCGGGGTCGTTGCAGGGTCGTCGTGGGCGATGCCCAGAACGGCGGTGTCGGGTCGCAGGAGCTTGTGCGTGGCGGCCCAGGATTTGAGCTTCTCCATGTGGTTGTTGTTCGCCGCGCCGTAGGCGCCGGTGCGCCTCAGATAGACGATGCGGGATTCTGCTATTTCTTCCAGGGTGAACATTTCCTTGCTTTCCTTTCGGGTGGCGTGGGGCCACGGTAGCAAGGTATAAAAATATATTTGACGGGCTTTTAAAAATTCGGGCTCGGTGGTTAGCGGCGTAGTCCGCACGACCGGGGGCGGCGATCCGGCCCTCAACGGTCTTCACGGCCGGGCGGTCATCGGCAGATCCAGTAGCTGTCCCGGGCCGGGCACCTGTGTTGCTCGCCGACCGGGTCCGTCACCACGAGGGTGTCGTCCCGGTACGAGACGAGGTCGCCCGCCGCGACGAACACGGGCCGCTCCAGCACGACGTGGAAGTCGGAGTGAAGGAGGAGTGCACTGAGCAGCAGCATCCGAGACATCGGGGTGGTCCCGTCGAAGTTCAGGCGCACGAACCGATTGTCGCGGAGGTGCGGCTGCAGCCGGGATGGGTTCTGGGCACGGAGTAGCAGTGGGACTTGGTGGAGAACTGATCCTGTCCATCGGAGGTGCGGTTCGCGTCTTGCGGCGCGGACTCCAGTAGTCGCGGAGAACTGGATCGTCCGGAGACGATTGTGAGCGGGTGGCCCCGAGTAGTAACCAGCCAGTCAGGAGGACGTGTTGGAGCTGCATGGGGCATGGGAAGCAGAGCCCAGTCGGGCGGGGCCGGTCAGGTGGGGAAGGGTCCGGCGGGGCTCAGACGGCGAGCCGAGCGTATGCGGCGGCGGCAGGCGGCAGCGTGACGCTCAGGTGGGCCTCCAGCTGACCGGGCGTGATGTGCTCGCCCTGTGCGGCGTGATGCGTCTCGGCGATGCGCCGGGCTGCGATCAGCAAGGGCCTCAGGGACGGCCGGGAGCGCGGTGGATACGGTCTTCTCGGCGGGCACGGGAGCAGGCTCAGGCTCAGCGGTGACGACCACGGACTGGGCAGGCGCCGACGTGGAGGGCGGTGCGAGGAGGGTGCCGGCATCGGGTCGAGCGATGCGACCGGCTCTGACAGGTGTTCCACAGCCGGAACAGGGACGGGGATCTGTGCCGGGTTCGGGGTGCTCAGCTCGGTGAGCAGAGCGGCGTGGAGCCTTGGCCGCACTCCAGCCTCAGCCCGATCCCGTAGCCTGCGCCATGCCGTGAGGCCAGATCGGGCGCGGGGCGCCGCGATCGGGGTGTTCCCTGGGGGTGTTCGGGGGTTCGATACACCATCAGGACGAGGTTGGGGGAGTCGTGTTCGTCCTTCGTGGCGACGGCGGCCGGGACGATCGCGTGATGTCCTGAGTGGGCCAGGATCCCGGTCTGTCGGGTACGTCCAGCCTCAGGAGGCGCCTTGTGAACTCCCTTTCCCCGTACCGTCTCCGCTCCCCGTGCCATGGCGCGGCGGCCGTCGCCGTCGCGGTGGCGGCCGGAGCGCTTGCCCTCGGCTTGCTCGCCCCGCCGGCCGTCGCCGCGCCCGGGGGCGACTCCCCGGCCGCCGTCACGAGGACCGACCCCTTCCAGCAGCGGCTCGACACGCTCGTCGCCGGTGGCGGCGCGCCGGGAGCCCTGGCGGCCGTCCGCGACCGGAACGGCCGCAGCCTCAACTACACCGCCGGGGTGGCCGATCTGAGGACCGGCGCCAAGGTGCCCGTCGACGGCCAGGTGCGGATCGGCAGCAACACCAAGACCTTCGTCGCGGTCGTCGTCCTGCAGCTGGTGGCGGAGGGCAGGGTGGACCTGGACGCCTCCCTGGACACCTACCTGCCCGGTCTGGTCCGGGGCCAGGACATCGACGGACGGCGGATCACCGTGCGCCAGGTCCTCCAGCACACCAGCGGGCTGCCGGACTACACGGACTTCGTGGAGATCTCCAGTGCCACCCAGTACGTCGAGCCGCGTGAGCTGCTCGACGCGGCGCTCGCGCACAAGGCCGACTTCGCCCCGGGAACGCAGTGGAAGTACAGCAACACGGGCTACGTGGTGGCCGGGTTGATCGTCCAGAGGGTCACCGGACGGCCGCTGGGGGAGGAGGTCACCAAGCGTGTCATCGACCGGATCGGGCTCAGGCACACGTACTTCCCGGCCCAGGGGGAGACCGGAATCCGTGAGCGCCACCCGCACGGGTACTTCGCGGACAAGCCCGGTGATCCGCTGCTGGACGTCACGGAGATGGACCCGTCCTGGGCCTGGGGAGCGGGAGCGATGGTGTCCACGAACACGGATCTGAACCGGTTCTTCTCGGCGCTGATCGGCGGCGAGCTGATGCCACCGGCGCAGCTCGCCCAGATGCGGACGACCGTGCCGGCCGATCCCGCGGTCCCGGGTTCGCGGTACGGGCTCGGCCTGGCAAGCCGCCCGCTGTCGTGCGGCGGGGTGTCCTGGGGACACGGCGGGGGTATCCCGGGGTACGTCACCCGGGGCGGGGTCACGGAGGACGGGCGCGCCGTGAGCATCGCGGTGACCGTGCTGGCCTCGCCCGACCTCAAGCAACGCGTGGTGGCGGCGGTGGACGAGGCCTTTTGTCGCTGAGCCGGTCGGGTCGGTAGCCGCACGCTGCGCCGATACCCGCGGGGTATCGGCGCAGCGGAACGGGTCTTGGACGCCGGCAGGCCCCGGGCGGTGCACTGGTGAGCATGACCGAACAAGCGAAGACCACCGTGCCGCAGGCCGACCCCGCCGTATGGGTGGTGGGGCCCGGCGAGGGCGAGAAGATCGTGCTGGGCAGCACGCGCATGCGCGTCCTGGAGGACGGCAGCCACACCGGGCACCGCCTCGCGATCGCCGAGTCCGTCCTCGCCCCGCACACCCAGGGGCCGCCGCAGCACCGTCACGCCCGGCACGACGAGGGCTTCTACGTCCTCTCCGGCACCGTGCGGTTCACCGTCGGGGACGAGGACCACGACGCCACCGCGGGCACGCTCGTGATGGTTCCGCCCGGCACTCCGCACACCTTCGCCAACCCGGCCGACGAGCCCGCCGTCATGCTCAGCACCTTCACCCCCGACCTGTACGTGCCGTACTTCCGCGACCTCGAGGAGGCGCTCGCCGACGGCCGGCCGCTGACGCCGCGGACCAACGCCGACACGATGAGCCGCTACGCGACCGAGCCCGCCACCGACCCCGCCTGAAACCGACCCCGCCTGAAACCGAGCCCGCCGGAGACCGACCCCCCCGTGAACCGGCGGCCCATGAACGGAAGACCGATGAACACCGCCTACTGGATCGTCGCGGCACCGCTCGCACTCTTCTACCTCTACGCGGGCACGCTGAAGGCGATCCGCAGCCGTGACCAGCTCCGGCCGATGATGACCTGGGTCGACCGCACACCCCTGCCGGTTCTCAGGGCGCTCGGGGCGGTCGAGCTACTCGGCGCGAGCGGCCTGGTCCTGCCGCCGCTGACCGGTGTCGCTCCCTCGCTGGCGCCGGCCGCGGCGATCGGCTTCGTACTCCTGCAGACCGGCGCGATCGCCGTCCACCTGCGGGGCGAGGACCGTCGGATCGCACTGAACGCCGGACTCGTCGTCACCGCGGCCGTGACCCTATGGTTGACGACCCGGCGGTGATCGAGCACGGCTCACATCAGGTAGTCCGTGATCGGCTCGGCCGGATCGGCGGCTTCGGTGGTTTCCTCCTCCTACCCGGGGCGGTCCATGTCGAACACGACGACGGGCAGTGGGCGGTCGAAGATCCTGGTGATGGTGCCGCTGGTGTGGAGGTGGCGGGCGAGGCCGACGACGGCGTTGCTGAAGTGGAGTTCGAGGAGAGCGGACCTGGTGCGGAGAAGGTCTTCCGTTCCATCATGGCAACAGCGTCCCCCCGGCATCCGCCCGGCCGATGCCCGGGCCCGGCCGGTGTCCGTTCTCGCCCCATGTTGCCGACTACGGGTTTCTGCGCGAGGGTTGAGCGTGGTTGCCATGGACGTCGAGACCACGGCCGGCACCGCTCTGCACAGCGCGTGTGGTCACACCACGCGTCAGAAGTCCGGTCCCCGACACCTGAGGTGGGCCCCGGTCCGATGGGGTGCTCCTACCAATCCGACAACTCCGATTCGGGCGGACGTCGAAGACACCTGGCAGCCAAAGCTCGCAGCACCGAGCAAGGAGGCAACGGTGACATCAAACGATCAGCCTCACCAGTCCAGCCCCACGATCCCGCGCACAGCACCGGCACCGGGCCGGCGTCCGGGAACTCTCGTGATGCTGGGTTCGGGAATACGTGCGATCGGTCAGTTCTCGCTGGAGGCGCAGGCGTATCTGAAGTGGGCGGACAAGGTCTACTACTGTGTGTCGGACCCTGCGACGGAGCAGTGGATCCTCGATCAACAGCCGGACAGCGTCGACCTGTACACGCTCTACGACAACGACAAACCCCGCCGGATCACCTACATCCAGATGGCCGAGCTGATGCTGAGGTCGGTCCGTGAGGGGCTCAACGTGGTGGGCGTCTTCTACGGTCATCCGGGCGTCTTCGTCAATCCCTCCCACCGGGCGATCGCCATCGCGCGACAGGAGGGACACGCCGCGTTCATGTTGCCGGCCGTGTCCGCGCTCGACTGTCTCTTCGCGGACCTGGGAATCGATCCCTCGCGGCCGGGTTGCCAGATCGTCGAGGCGACCGATCTCCTGGTACGTCGGCGACCGCTTCTGGTGGACAGCCATGTGATCCTCCTGCAGGTGGGCAGCGTCGGCGACGTGGGATTCAAGTTCTCCGGATTCCCGAACGCACACCTGGGTGTTCTCGTCCGCTACCTGCAGGCCGCTTACGGCGAGGACTACGAGATCATCAACTACATCGCGTCCCAGTACTCCATAGCGGACCCGGTGATCCAGCCGATCGCGCTCTCGAAGATCCTCGACCCCGACACGCGCCCCTGGGTGACCGGCATCTCCACCTTCTACGTCCCCCCGAAGGTCGAACGGGCCATCGACCTCGACATGGCGACCTCGCTGGGACTGCGCCTTCCCGACCGCAAGCCGCCGCAGGAGGTGCCCAGGGCGACGTCGACCGGCCCGTTCGCGCCGTACCGGGTGCCGTACTCCGACGTCGAGCTGCAGTACATCGCGCAGCTGGACTCGCATCGGACACCGGACGACTACCGGCAGTCCCGGCCGCCGCGCGAGTTCTACGAGATGATCAGGAACCTGGCGCTGGAGCCGGCACTGCTCGCGCGGTACCTGGATGACCCCGAGGCGTTCCTCGGAAGCGGTTCCGGAATGTCCGAGCGCACCAAGGAAGCGGTCGTCACCGGGAACTACGGTTGGATCAGGACCGAGTTCCAGAGGTCCGAGGACGATGTCGCCCGGACCTTCGTGACGGACGCCCTGACTCACCCGGGCCTCGCGGTGCGCTACCAGCGCATGCTGTCCGCGGCAGCGGACCGGAACGACTCCGAAGCGCTCGACGAGGTCAGGAAGGGGCTGCAGAGCCTCGGGTACGACACCGCTCCCGGGGCGATCGCGGAGGCCTTCAACGAGCTCAGCAGCGACGGCTCGGTCTGGGCGGGTGGCTACCACCTGTTCGTCGATGGCGGGCCTGCCCGCGAACTGCTCGTCGGGCCCGACGGAGTCCTCCTCGACGGTACCGCGCTCAACGGCGCACGCTTCGACGCGGGAGTGCTCACCTGGAACGAACGGGACGACAACACGTCGTCCGGATCGCTCCGCTTCTCGGTACCTGTCAACCCCGCCGGGGGAGAGCCGCGCCCGGACTCGTACACCGGTCCGCAGTGTCACGGCGTCATCTGGACCGGAGCGGCCTCCGACGCCCCGGCCCGTGACAACGTGCACGGGAAGGTGGGCGTCTACACCGTGGCCGATGCCGCCGATCCGTTCGCGGCGGATCCGGCAGAGGCCTGGGCGGGCACCTATGAGACCCGGATCGCCTCGTCGGCGGGATGGCAGACCGGACCGGCCCTCACGCTCGGGAGCATCGGCGCGGACGGCGGCCGCCCGCAACTCGAATGCGACGGTCAGCCGGTCACGGACCCGCAGTACGCGGACGGCGTGCTGGGATGGACGCAGCCCGAGCCCCTGTGGTCCGGCAGCATCACGTTCTTCACACACCAGCCCGACGGCGAAGGCCCGGGACCGGTGTTCCTGGGCCGCTTGTGGCGGCGGGCATCGGAACCTGGAGCGTTGAAGATCAGCGCGGTGGGACAGAAGGTGGATCATGAGTGAACCGGCCAAGGACGAACAGCTCGACCCGGGTGCGATCGCGGCGGCGGGACTGCCCGTACTGGCGCGCAAGGCCCGCGCGGCGACACTGGCGCTGACCGCGGCGGCGGCTCGGCAAGGCGCGCAGTTGGGGCAGCCGGACGGTGACTCGTCCCGGCTCTCCGCAGAGTCGCTGGCACGGCGCGTGTACGTCACGCCCCAGCTGAAGTACCCGCGGGTGCAGCGGCCCGGAGTGCGGGCCGAGGCCTTCGCGGGGCTTGACGTCGACGCCATCGAGGTCGAGATCGACGCCTCTTTCGTCGACATCACGATTCCCGTCGACATCGTCGATCTCGCGGTCGTCGAACTCCTCGTCTGACCGCCCGGAGGCCGGCAGCCCGCCCTGCAGGGAAGCAGGGCGGGCTGCCGGGACGTCCGACGGCCCGGACCGGCCCGGCTCGGTGGGTCACCAGCCGCTGCCTATTTCGCGGGCGGGGTTGACTTGGCCGGTGCCGCCGGCTCCGGGGTAGACGTAGAGGTTGCCGTTGCCGTTGTTGCGGGTGACGACATCGGGTTT
>NZ_JBEXJT010000028.1:47698-102779 GCF_040609255.1 Kitasatospora sp. NPDC004723
TTTCCGTCGCCGGTGTAGTCGGCGACACCGGCGAAGGTGAAGTCCTGCCAGCCGGCGCCGATTTGTGTGGCGGGGTTGACCTGGCCGGTGCCGCCGGTCCCGGGGTAGACGTAGAGGTTGCCGTTGCCGTTGTTGCGGGTGACGACATCGGGTTTTCCGTCGCCGGTGTAGTCGGCGACACCGGCGAAGGTGAAGTCCTGCCAGCCGGCGCCGATTTGTGTGGCGGGGTTGACCTGGCCGGTGCCGCCGGCTCCGGGGTAGACGTAGAGGTTGCCATTGCCGTTGTTGCGGGTGACGACATCGGGCTTCCCATCACCCGTGTAGTCGGCGACTCCCGCGAACGTGAAGTCCTGCCAGCCGAAACCGATCTCGACGCCTGCGGCCAGGCGGCCCGTCCCACCGGTCCCGGGGTGGACGTAGAGGTTGCCGTTGCCGTTGTTGCGGGAGATGACATCGGGCTTTCCGTCGCCGGTGTAGTCCGCGACGCCGGCGAACGTGACGTTGTTCCAGCCGGTTCCGATCTCGACGCGCGCCCGGCTGCTGTATCCGTCTCCGGCCCCGGGGAAGAGGTAGAGGCTGCCGCTCGCGTCGTCCCGGGCGATGGTGTCGGCGTATCCGTCGCCGTCGTAGTCGGCGATTCCCGCGAAGGTCCATCCGGCGCCGGGAACGTAGGCGGGTGCCGGGGTGAGAACGTTGCCGCGGACGTAGGCGCCCAGGGAGTTGCCCGCCGCCACTCCGGCGTCGGCGTCCCAGCGGTAGTGCACGCCGAGGTAGATACGGCTCAGGGCGTCCTCCAGGGCTGCGGCGGTGAAGGTGGTGAAGGTGCGGGTGGCCCCCACCGCTTGAGGGTCGTCGGTGGTGGCGGTGAAGGTGACTTGGTCACCGAAGATGCCGCGCATCACCCCGGCCCAGGCCGCGCCGAAGGTGGCGTGTCCGGAGATGTAGGCGGGGAAGGGCGGGCTGAAGCGCTGGCCCGCCCGGTTGACGGACAGGGGCTGCCAGGCCGGGTCCGGGGTGATGGCCGGGCTGGTGCTGGGGTCCGCGAGCCGGATCGCGCTCTGTGGGCGCCACAGGTCGATGCTGCTCGCGTACTTGGCGTCCCAGGCGACGATCGAGGCGTCGGCCAGCGCCACCGCGACCAGCGCGAACAGCCTGGCGTTCTCCGTCTGGGTCAGCCCCTTCTGCTGGGCGACCGTCTGGGTGATGTCGAACAGCTGGCCGGGCGGCTTGTAGGTGCCGTCGACGTCGTTGGCCCAGAAGAACGCCTGTTGGGTCTGATCGGCGGTGCGGGTGGTGGAAGTGGCCGAGCCCAGGGACTTGACCTCGTTGACCTGCGAGGCGTAGGCGGGGTCGGCCAGCAGCGCCGCGTAGGAGGTGGCCTGGGCGGGAGGCTGGGGACGGAACTGCGCGCCGGAGGCCATGGCGAACGGGGCGAGCCGGCCCCAGTTCGGGTTGACCGGGGCCGACTGCCCCGAGTCCGTGGGCCGCCAGGCGCCGGGCACGTTGTCCAGGGTGTAGGACGGGTCCCAGGCGGGTGTGGTGCTGGGCCGGTTCCCGACCGCGACCCGGGCCACCTCGCTTCCGACAGCGGCTCCCTGGTTGCGGGCCGTGACGGTGACGGAGGCCGGGATGGTGGCGCGTGCCGTGGCGAGGGCCTGGTCGAAGTCGGCGGCGAAGTCGTGGCCGGGGTTGAAGCCGGGGAAGAGCCCGGTCAGGGTGTCGTGCGCGGCCTGGTCGATCGCGGCCTCGACCGAGGCGGTACCAGGAGCCGGCACCACGGTCAGGTACGGACGGAACCGGCGATCGGCGGCGGGCGTGACGGAGTCCACCGCGTCCCAGATCGCCGTGTGCATCACGGCTCCCGCGTGCGCCAGAGGCCCGGGACCGGTATTGCGAGTCTGCCGGTACGCGTCGAGCAGGACCTTGTTCCAGAAGACGACATGATCGGTGGGCCCGGACACGGCCACCGCCTCTCCCGGCGGTACCAGTACGGCGGACCCCGCGACGGTCATGACCGCGAATGCCGGGATGCTGATCCGGTGGCGTATTCGAACGTGTTTCATTTTCCCCCCCTGGGCATGGAGATGTCAGTCGCGCTGGAGAACGCACCGGGGCTCGGCAGAGAATGGTCGCCGGCTGAACCCGACTTCCGCGGCGCCCGTTTGATGGGGGCACAGCTGAAGTCCGGGCGCATGATTAGGGTGCGCACATGGCAAAAAGGCTAGCGGGGGTCTTCGGCCCGGACGAAATGATTGGATTCGACTTCCGCAAGTCTCTCGATTCCGTCGGCCCCGGAGGAAGGAGGAGCGGAATGGCCTGACGCGGCCTCCGGCCGAGCGCCGAACCGGCACAGCAGCACACCGGCAGACCCGCACCCCCGTGGGTACACCACCACGGCCCGGTCACCGGACTCTGCCCGGGCAGCCGGGCCGGCTACGTGCAGACCATCACCGGTCTACTCTGTGCTCCATGGACCTGGACCTGGAACTCGGCGCGCCGGCAGCCCAGGACGGTCTGCCCGCCTCCACGGTGTGGCGCCTTCTGCGGCACCCGGTGGCCCGACGCCAGGCGGCACTGCTGCGCCGGGACCTGACGGGGAAGCAGATGGAGGATCGCACTCCAGCCACCCTCTGACCGCCACGTAGACGCCCATTGATGTTGCCCTTGCTGTTGCTGTCAGCCCTGGTGTGAGAGCCGTCGGCTGACGTCGGCCGCGCAGGTTCCCCGTTCTCCGGCCCCTCCCGGCGACCGTCTGATCCACGGGGTACTGCCTCGTGCCGCGAGGGTGTGGGGCCGTCCAGCGTGCTCCGTGCCGGACGGCCGTGGCCGCTATTCGATCAGCTCTCCCATGTGGCAGTCGTCCGCGCGCGTCGGCCAGAACTGGTCCTCGGTGGCCCATGCCTGAGGGTCGAGGGCGTGCAGGACGGACTGCGCGACACCGTCGACGAGGTCACGGGGCCGGAAGACGGCCCACGGCGACGCCCCGAGGCCGGTCGAGCGGCGGCGTTCGAGGCGCAGCCGCTCGAAGGTCCACAGGACGTGGAGCAGCGTGGCCAGGTCCCGGTGCAGGTAGGGGGCGGGCTGGTCCTCGTCGTGCCAGTCCGGCAGCTCGATGCGCCCGGTGGCGCCGTCGAGGGCGGCTTCGAGGTCGTACGTCCAGCCGCCGAGCGCGAGGTACTCGCCCTGGTACGGGCGGGCGGTCGACTCCTCCCCGTCGTCCGCGTAGACGTCGGGGAAGGACTGCGCCATGGTGACCAGCGGTCCTTCGGCGGCCACCGTCAGGGCTCCGCGGGCGCAGACCGGCAGCCCGACCTCGGTGAGCAGCTGCCGGGTCGGGGCGTGGACAAGCCGGTCGGGAAGTTCGCCGGGGAGGAAGCGGCGGACGGTGCCTGCGCCGGCGAGCTCCGCGAGGTCCTCGACCAGGTCCGGTCCGACGAGGTACGGCGCCCCGTCCGCTGTCCGCGGCTCGGCGCCCCACGCGAGCGCACGGATCCGCAGGGCGGTCTCCCAGTGGGCGGGCCGCCCGTCGGTGCGCTGCCAGAGGTCCGGGTCGGCCTCGCCGAGTTCCTGCAGCCCGAGCCGGACGGCGGTGTCGACGGTCGCGGGCCCGTACGGCGCCACACTCTCGCCCTCGTCCCGTTCGTAGGCGCCCGTGGCGGCCAGCGTGACGGCCTCCACCACAATGGCCAGGTCGATCAGGGCGCGCGGACTGCTGGCCAGCAGGTCCCGCCGGAGCGCACCGCTCCCGTCGGGGCAGGCCAGGTACACCGCACCGCTCGCACCGTCGAGCAGGACGGCGATGTCCTCGCCGGCCGCCGAGTACCGGGCTTCGCCCAGGACGAAGAGCGCCTCGCCGCCCTCAGCCCCGGCCCAGCCCCGGCCGACAGCCGCTTCCGGAGGCCCGGCCGACGTGGCTCGCAAGTCCAAATAGGCGTAGCACCACGACAACTCGCCGGCTGCGAGTAACGTCCGGCTCGGCCCGTCGGTGAGCCCCGCCGGCCACGTCCAGGAGCCACCGGGTTCCCCGCTCCCGTCGATTCCCACCGGTGTGCCCCCCGTGTCGTCGTGCCTCGTCCCGCGACAGTAGCCCGTGCCACCGACAGTCCGGTCGGGTGGTGTTCTCCCGCGACGCGCCAGGTCGGCCGACCGTCATGGGCTGTCGGTCAGGTGATCGGGGCCGTCCGGTGCGGAGCCTCCACGGGGTGCGCCGGCTCATCGGGCGAAGGCCGACCGCCGGAGGGTGGCGGTCGATCGGCCGCGACCACCAATTCGGCAGCGATACCGTGTAGTTCGACGTCCCACCGTTCGAACTGCCGCAATACCCCGACACTTTGCCCAAGACCGTGCCGGACGCCGAGGAGGAGTTCGGCGAAGACCAGCGCGCCGCCGGCGAGGGCGGCGCCCAGACGCATAAGGCGACCACCTGATGACGAAACACACCGCCCGGGCCCTCGCCCTCGCCGCCGCCTTGCTCGCCGCAGCCGGCTGCGCCTCGACCGGCACCGAGAAGAACCTCGCGCCCATCCCCATGCCGGCCCCGATCCCCACCGCCACCCAGGCCGCGCTGGCCGCCGTCGCCCAGAACTACCAGGACGCGGCCAACCACGGTGACTGGCAGACCGCCTGCACTCTCAGCTCGGCCCTCCTGCGCGGCGGCACCGTCGCCGACTGCGTCACCACCCGCACCACCCCGCCGCCCACCGCCACCCCGGTGAAGCCGCCCACCTACGCCGACGGCTCGACACCGGCCGGTCCCGTCACCGCCGGCGCCAACGACATCATCAGAGTGCCCGCTGGCCCCGGCACCCACCCCGCCGGCTACGGAGCGTTCGTCACCTTCCCCCGCAGCACGCCCGAGGACTTCGACCACCGCGCGCTGCGCCTGGTCGAGGAGGACGGCGCGTGGGTGGTCGACCAGAGCGAGGAGTTCGTCACGGAGGCGGCCGAGGTCCGCCGCGTTCTACTCAGGCGTCACCGATGATCGGGGCGCTGTACTGGGCCGCCCGCTATCGCGGACCGTTGTGACAACGTTGTCCAAACGCTGCTGCTGTCGGTAGGATCACAGGATGGACGAGACTCCGGAAGGGCGGTTGGAGTGATGCCGGACAGGGCCGAGCGGCCGGGCTCCGAGATTCCCGCACGGCCGACCATGAAGGACGTGGCCGCTGCCGCGGGAGTGGGACTGAAGACGGTGTCACGCGTCGTCAACGGTGAGCCGGGCGTCAGCGAGGAGACCGCCGACCGGGTCCACGCCGCGATCAGGGAGTTGGGGTTCCGCCGCAACGACGGTGCCCGGCTCCTCCGCCAGGGCAGCCGTACCAGCTGCGTGGGGCTGATCCTGGAAGACCTCGCCGACCCCTTCTACGCGCAGCTCAGCAGGGCGGTCGAGGAGGTGGCGCGCTCCCACGGGTCCCTGCTGTTCACGGGCTCGTCCGCCGAGGACCCGGCCCGCGAACGGGAGCTGACCCTCGACTTCTGCGCCCGTCGGGTGGACGGCCTGATCGTCGTACCGACCGCGGCCGACCACGGCTTCCTCGCTCCCGAACTGGCCGCGGGCACGGCCGTGGTCAGCATCGACCGGCCGATGAACGGCCTGACCGTGGACACCGTTCTGGCCGCCAACCGCCGCGGTGCGGCGGAAGCGGTGGGACACCTGATCCGGCAGGGCCACCGGCGGATCGGCTACCTCGGCGACGACCCGGAAATCTTCACTGCGGCCGAACGCCTCGCCGGCTACCGGCAGGCCATGGCGGAGGCCGGCCACGGGGTCGACGAGGCGTGGCTCGCGATGGGCCGTCCGGAACCTGTGGGCATCCACCTCGCCCTCGACCGCATGCTGTCCGGGCCCGATGCCGTGACCGCGCTCATGTGCGGCAACAACCGGACCACGGTCGCCGTGCTCCGCAGCCTGGCCACCTGCCCGGGACGCACCGCCCTCGTCGGCTTCGACGACTTCGAGCTCGCCGACATGCTCCCCGTGCCGGTCACCGTGGTGGCCCAGGACCCCATGCTGATGGGGCGGATGGCCGCGGAGCTCCTCTTCCGCCGCATGCGCGGCGAACGGGCCCAGGCCCAGCGGCTGGAGATCCCCACCCGGCTGGTCCTGCGCGGATCGGGCGAACTTCCCTGCTGAGCGCCCCGCCGCGCGCGGTGTGCTGACCTCCCGGCGTGCTGCCTGCCTGGCGTCCTTCCGCTGTTGACAGTCCGAGGGAAGGCGGGTGATGCTACCCACCGCGCTCTGACAACGTTGTCTATTCGCACCCAGCACGATCGAGGAGAACGATGTCCAGCGAGACCTCCAGCACCCCCCGGCCGGGCGATGACGCCTGGCTCCGCGCGGAACAGGAGAGGCTGCTCGAGTTCGCCCGCGGTGCGCGGCTGCCCGACGGGGGCTTCGGCTGGCTGGACCACCGGGGAAGGGCGCAGGAGGACGGCCTCGTCCACACGTGGATCACCTGCCGGATGACCCACGTGTTCGCCCTCGCCCACCTGCTCGGCGACCGGGACGCGGCCGCACTGGTCGACCACGGCATCGCCTCCCTGACGACCCTCCTGCGCGACCGCGAACACGGCGGCTGGTACACGGGTGTGGACCGCGACGGCCGCCCGCTGACCACCGACAAGTCCGCCTACGCCCACGCCTTCGTCGTGCTGGCCGCCGCCGGCGCCACCGCCGCCGGGCGCCCCGGAGGCCGGGAGCTGCTGACGGACGCACTCGGCGTCGTCGAGCGCCGTTTCTGGGACGAGGAGCGGGGCCGCCTGGTCGAGTCCTGGGACCTGCCCTGGCGCGCGTGCGAGTCCTACCGTGGCGCCAACAGCAATATGCACGCCGTCGAGGCGTTCCTCGCGGCCGGCGACGTCACGGGTGAGAGCATCTGGCACGAGCGGGCCCTGCGGATCGTCCGGCACATCGTCCACGAGCACGCCCGCGCCGCCGACTGGCGCGTGATCGAGCACTTCGACACCGACTGGACCCCCCTGTACGAGTACAACGAGGACCGGCCCGACGACCCGTTCCGCCCGTACGGGGGCACCGTCGGCCACTGGTTCGAATGGGCCCGGTTGATGGTAGCCCTGCACGCGAGCCTGCCGAACCCTCCCGCCTGGCTGCTCGACGACGCCGAAGCGCTGTTCGCCGCCGGCGTCCGCGACGGTTGGCACGTGGACGGCCGGCCCGGGTTCGTCTATACCGTGGACTGGAAGGGCGAGCCGGCCGTGCGCGTCCGCATGCACTGGGTCGCCGCCGAGGCGATCGCCGCCGCCGCCGTCCTCCACCGGGTCACCGGCAGGGCCGAGTACGAGTACTGGTACCGCACGTGGTGGCGGTACGCCGAGGAGGCGTTCCTCGACCGCGCACACGGCAGCTGGCACCACGAGCTGACCCCGTGGAACACGCCCGCCGCGACCGTCTGGCCCGGCAAGCCGGACGTCTACCACGCCGTGCAGGCCACCCTGATCCCCCGTCTCCCCGTGGAACCCTCGATGGCCGAGGCCCTGCGCCGGAAGCCGATCTGACACCTCGCCGGACCGAAATCCCCACCCCCCGGAGGACCGAACGTGATCACTGTCGTCGGCGAAGCCGTCATGGACCTGGTGAGGTCCGTCCAGGGCGCCACCACCGCGCATCCGGGCGGCAGCCCGGCCAACGTTGCGGTCGGCCTCGGCCGCCTGGGCCACCCCGTGGCGCTGCTCACCCGTCTCGGGCAGGACCCCCACGGCGCGCAGCTCGCCGCCCATCTCGCGGGCAGCGGTGTCGCCCTGGTGGGGGGAGTGATGGACGACCACCCCACCAGCACCGCGATCGCCCGCACGGACGACTCGGGTGGCGCGACCTACGAGTTCGCCATCACGTGGCACCTCGACGGCCCGGAGCCGGACGGCCTGCTGGCCCGGAGCGCGTGCCTGCACACCGGCTCGATCGCCGCGACGCTGGAGCCGGGTGCCGGCATGGTCCGTCGCCTCATGGAGCGCGCCCGTGGCCGCTGCACGGTCTCGTACGATCCCAACTGCCGCCCGTCGCTCATGGGGCGCCCCGACGAGGCACGGGCCCGGATCGAGTCGCTCGTCGCGTCGGCCGACGTGGTCAAGGCCAGTGACGAGGACCTCGCCTGGCTCCACCCCGGTCAGGACGTCGTCGACGTGGCCCGCGAGTGGCTGGCCCTGGGTCCGGCCGTGGTCGTGGTCACCCGGGGTGGGACCGGCTCGGTGGGTCTGTGCCGGGAGGGGAGGGTGACCCGGCCCACGGTGCCCGTCGAGGTCGCGGACACCGTGGGCGCGGGCGACGCCTTCATGGCCGGTCTGCTCGACGCCCTGCACCGCCGGGGGCTGCTCGGCCCGGACAACGCGGACCGCCTGCGCGGCATCGACACCCGCGTCCTCGGCGAACTGCTGGACGAGGCGTCGCTGGTGTCCGCCATCACCTGCACCAGGCCGGGCGCGAATCCTCCGACTGCCGAGGAACTGGCCGCCTTCCGCGAGGGCTGCGAGCGCGCCGGTCAGGAGCCGCCGCCCCGGCCGAGGGCAGTGAGGCCGTGATGTGACCGCCGGCCGGTTCGGTCCGCCCGCCGCGCTCCGGATTCCTGCGGCAGGCCTCAGGCCCGGTCAGTCGTCTCGTCCAGCATGAGCCGCCCCCGGAACAAGGTGCGCACTCCTCCGCCTACGCTTGCGAGCAGCCCTCGATCGGCTTGCCGGCGAACGTTCACCTGCATTCTGGCAAAGCCGAGTTCGGCCGTGCCCTGGACGATGTCGAACGCCAGGGACTCCTCGGACCGCCCCTGGTGCGCAAGCCATCCCGCCACTGCCAGTGCGGCCGAGCCGGTGGCCGGGTCCTCCGCGCACACCGGCTCGGGAACGAAGACCCGAGAGCGAACCTCAGGCAGGTGCGGAACGAACACTGCCACCCCGAAAACACCGGCCAGTCCAGGGACTCGCTCGGCGAGTGCCGCGACCGCGAGCGGCAGGGCTTGGGCAGATTCAAGGTCGGCGACACTCACCGGGAGGCAGACGAACCCGAGTCCGGCCGATGCCAGGCGCACCGGCCCCGCGGCCGCATCCGAAGCAAGCCCCACTGCGTCGCACACGAGGTCCGGCACGACGGGCGGACCCACCCGACAGAACCGTTCCTCCAGGACCGCGCTGTCCGCTCCCGGTCCCACACGTGCGCGCACGATCCCGCTGCGCGTGCGCATGGCCACCCAGCCAGCCGTGGCCAGCCCCCGTTGCACCGCCACGGCGGCCGCTCCCACAAGCGGATGACCCGCGAAGCCCAACTCCACATAGGGAGTGAAGATCCGCACATCCACCTCCCCGTCGTCACCGCTGCGCAGGAAGACGGTCTCCGGCATGGCCAGGCGGGCAGCCAGACGCTGCATCAGCGCCTCGTCACACGTGCTGTCAAGCATGACCACGCCGAGCGGCCCCCCGGTCAGGGGCCCGGTTCCGAACACCTCGACCAGCTCAAACTCCATGCCCACTCCCACCAGATCGGTTCCAAGCCTCGGCGGCGTGGCTCGTCATTGCGGTTTCCTTCCGAACAACTCGGTCGTCATCGGCCGGGCCGCTGCCCGTGCCCGTGGTGGCCGGCGCCGGCGGACATGCTGATCGCCGGGCCGGCGGGGCCGGCTCGCGCAGGACGGCCGAGGCGAGTGCCGCGTCCACGGCGCCGACGCCCGTGAGGTCGGCGACCGTGATCGCCCCGTCCGGTCGATCGACGGGCCCTTCGGGCAGGAGACCGACGGGTGTGTCGCCGGTCCCGGGGGGCCAGTGACGACAGGCGTGGCCTGCCGGTCGGCGACGACGCCGGCCTCGTCGAGTCGGGAGGACGGCCCGCACCGGCGCTCACGTCCGCAGTCGCGGATCCATGCCCTCATCGACGGATCCCATGAGCTGGACTGTATGTCTAATCTGGACTAAGTGTCCAGTCGAGCGGGCGATGTCGAGCCCGGCCGGCGGCTTGGCAGGGCTGCCGGACAGGACCACCCGAATGCCTCACCGGAGGAGCGGTCCACGGGCGGGCGCGGACACTCGACGTGTGGCGGTCGGAACGACACGCGGACCACATGGCCGCGGGCTGCCAACTCCCCTGTACCGGTAGGAGGTACGCGCATGTCCCTCAGGAATCTCGGCGGCGCCCTGATGCTGGTCGCCGGCGCGCTCGTGCTGCAGACATCACCGGCCCAGGCGGTCGCCGAAAGGGTCCCGGCGAACTCCTGCCCGGCCAACGACCCCGCGAGGATCGTCTCGACGATCTACGACGCCCTCCCCCCAGGTGACGGCGCCGCCCGCCGGGTGTACCTGCGGTGCGGTGTGCACACGGGCCCGAACGCCGGATACGGGCTGCGGCACATCGACGCGGGCCATGGCCCCGGCCCCAACGCGGACATCAACGCCGGGCAGGTCACGCGCTGTGTCAGGGCGATCGCCGAACACTACCGGCCCGCCAACGAGGGCGGCCAGTGGGTGTACAGAACCAACCCGGCCAACGCCACCCGGTGGCGGCTGGTTGTCGATCCCGTGCACGACGAGCGCGGCGTCGTGACCGTGTTCGCCGAGAACAACGCCCCGAACGGGTACCGGGACTTCGGCCTCTGTCCCGCTGACGTGCAGTAGCCGCTGTTGCCTGCGGGCCGTCACCGGGAAGCCGGTGACGGCCCGCTCCACTCGCTCTGCCCGCCGGCCTCCCGGGTGGCTGTCCCTGCTCCGCGCCGGCCGGCGATGCTGGTGTGGTGGCCGCCGGGGTCTCGTCCGCGGGGCCGGGCCGCTCTTCGCGTGCGTGGACCTTCCACCGCCTCGGTCGAACCGGCTGACCGGCACAACCCCGTGACGCGCTCGGCCGGCCCGGGAGACCGAGCCGGTCGCAGCCGACCCCGGCCACGGTGACTCGGTGTCGACGTGCAACCTTTGCGGCGGCGCGGGGGTGAGTAGGGCGGAGCGACGGCCCGGTGGGGCCCTCGCGCGGACCGCGGAGAGGAATGGGATGACCACGAGTGCAATACCCGTACCGGTGGACGGCCGGTCCCGGCCGGCCGCCCAAGCGGACTCGGACCCGGGGCCAGGGGCCGAACCGGTGGCCGCCGGCGGCGGCCCGGGGGTGCGGGAGCTCGGCTTCGAGGGGTTCGCCGCCACGCGGTGGCGGCGGCTGGTTCGCACCGCCTACCTGCTGACGGGCGACCACCACGAGGCCGAGGACGTGGTGCAGGCGACCCTGGCGAAGGTGTTCCGGAGCTGGTCGCGGATCAGTGGGCTGGAAGAGCCCGACGCCTATGTCCACCGCGCCCTGGTGAACAACAACCTGAGCCGCCACCGGCGCCGCCGGGTCAGGCAGCTGCTCGTGCCCGTCCTCCCCGAGCGGGCGCACACCAAGGACGTCGGCCACGGCGACGTCGAGGAGCGCTCGGTGCTGCTCCAGGCGCTGGCGGAACTGCCGCCGCGCCAGCGTGCCGTCGTCGTGCTGCGCTACTGGGAGGACATGAGCGAGCACCAGGTCGCCGAGGTGCTCGGCTGCTCGGCCGGCAACGTGAAGAGCCAGGCCAGCCGGGGCCTGGCGAAGCTGCGCGGGCATCCGGCGCTGGCGCTGTACGCGGTGGGGACCGGTTCGACGATCGAGGGCACGGACGGAGACGACAGGTGATGGACACCGAGGACGCGGTGCGCGGCGCGCTGCGGGAGGAGGCCGGCCGGCTCGCGGTGGGGGAGTGGCCCCGCGGCGGCGTGCAGGTCCACGTGCGACGCCAGCGCCGCGGCCGGCGCCTGGCGCTGGGGGCGGTGGCCGCGGCGGCTGCGCTCGTGGTGGTCGCCGGCACGGGAGCGGCGCTGTCCGCGCGGGACGGAACGCGTGGCGTGGCGCCGGCCTCGCAGCCGCTGGCGGCGCCGGTGGGTCCGGCGCCGGAGCCCGTGGTCGTGGAGGTCGGTCAGCGGCTGCCGATGGGCCGTGACGACTGGTGGATGCAGTTGGGGGACCAGGAGGTCTGCATCCACGATCCCGTCGCGTACAAGGACGGTCAGGGGTGCGGCGGGTACTCCTGGGCGTCGGGCGGGACCCAGATCACCGTGCAGTACCTCGGGTCGTCCCCGGAGTACCGGGAGGGCCTGTACAACCTCGTGTACCAGGGGCCCGGACGGGTGGCCGCGATGGCCATCGAGCTGGACGGCCAGGCGCACTGGGCCACCGTCGCCTCGCTCTCCGGCGACCCGGGTTTCGCGAGCGGGGTCTTCTGGGGGCCCGCCCTCAAGGGCTCCAGCGGCCCGGGCGGCTACCCGCTGGGGGGCATCCGGATCGCCGCGTACGACGCGCAGGGCGGGGTGCTGGCGAGCAGGACGCTGTCGCCCTGAACCACCGTCGGCCGCGACGGGCCCGGGGCGGCGACGGTCGCCCCCGCCGCCCCCCGCCGCCGCCCGGGTGCCCCGGGCGGCGGTGCCGCGCGCCCGCCTGGCCGCACTCCGCCCGCCCGGCTGCTCTCCGGCTACCCAGCGGCCCCCCGTCTCCAGGTTCGGACACGCAATGTCCGTGCCGCGGAACGATCCGGTCAGAGCCGGGCAACGCCCCGCTCCTGCCACGCCGTCCCGCCTACGGTGGTCGTAGGGACGCAGAGGGGAAACGGGGCCGGGACGCCGCGGCACCCCTGCCGATGTTCGGTGGAAGGGGCGGAATTGCTGCGGATCCACTTCACCCACGACGACCTGACCAGGGTCCGGATCGCGCGGGCACCCGACCCGCTCGCCGAGTCGCTCCTGAGCCTGTCGCTGGTGCAGACCCGCGAGGCAGGCGGCGTGGCGTTGGAGGGGTGGCGCAGTCGGACCCGCAGAAGCATCCGCCCCGAACAGCGGGTGCTGTTCGACCTGGCTACGCCGGTCGGCACGGTGGAGGCCGCGGAAGCGTTGCTGCACGCCGGCAGCCACACCCTGCCGGAGAGCCTGGAGCAGACGTGGTCACTGCCCGGCCGACGGTGGAGCGCGGACCTGCGCACCCTCAGCAGGACGCGCCCCCCAGCACCCCGGTGGGTCTACGAACTGCACCGGGGCGAACGCGAGTGGCGCGAACTGGTCGACCGCCGGCTGCGCGAGTACCACGCCTTCGCGGTCGCCCCGTACTGGTCGCAGCTCCTGGCCGCCGCGCACACCGACCGCGCCCGGCGGGCCACCCTCGCCGCCGACCGCGGCCTGGACGGACTGCTCGACAGCCTCCACCCCGACTTCCGGTGGCAGTCACCGGTGCTGACGCTGCCCTGCCCCGTCGACGCCGACCTGCGGCTGCGCGGTGCCGGCGTCATGCTCGTCCCCACCTTCTTCTGGCCCGACCCGATGGTCCTCACCGACAACCGCGGCCTCGACCACCCCCTCGTCCTGCACTACCCGCTCGCCCCGGACCTCACGACCTACCGCGCGATCTGGTCCTCGGCCGCCGCGGAAGGGCCGGACGGCGCGCTCGTCGCCCTGCTCGGCACCACCCGCGCCCGCACCCTGCACGCGGCGGCCGACCCGGCCGGCACCGCCGAACTCGCCCGCCGCACCGGCACCTCCGCCGCCACCGCCAGCCACCACGCGGGCGTCCTGCGCGCCGCCGGCCTGCTCACCACCGAACGCACCGGCCCCGGCGTCCGCCACACCCTCACCCCCCTCGGCCAAGCCCTCCTCGACGACCGCACCCCCGACCGTCCGCAATCGCCCGCGCCACCGCCCCCTCGCCGTGACCGCCCCGAGGCGCGCACGCCAGGCCGGGGCGACCACCCCCGCCAAGGGCAACCGGGGCACCTCCGTTCGGCCCCCTGAGACCCGGCGGCCGGAGGCTGCGGCCGGGCCGGACACGGCCGCAGCGGCGCCCGGGACGGTTCGCTCGGGGACGGGCGCAACGGCCCGGGGACGTCGCCCGCTTGGGCGCGCGGTACCGCGATCGCGGTCGACAAGACCATGCCCGGACGTCCCGTCCAGCGGGAGCGAACAGCGCAGGGTCCGTTCCGCGGTCGACGTGACCGAGGCGCCGACGACGAGCACCAGCTGGGAGAAGAACAGCGTCGCGATCGCCTCCAACGAGTCGTTCGGCGGCTGGACCAAGACCTTCACCGATCCCCGCCTCTGCGCGGCCATCGTCGACCGGCTCACCTTCAACGGCACCATCATCGAAACCGGCACCGACTCCTACCGCCTCGCCAGCACCCGACCCGAGCCGAGGAACCGCCAAGCGGGATGACCCCGACAGCGGCAGCAGGTCAGCGGGCCTCGACTGACTCGCCGGGCACCGCAGCGGGACGCAGCACGGCCAGAGAATCTTCCTGGCGAGCGACCATCGCGAAGGAGAACCTGTCCACTTCCAGGCACAGGTCGACATCGTCGGGATGAACACCCTGATATCCGCGCTGTACGCCTTCGGCAAGGTCAGCGGCTGCCCGAGAAGTCCTCGCGCGGTGAAGATACGGGGCCACCTCGGCATCGCCTCCGGCGAGATGCTGACCGATGTATTCAGCGCAGGCCAGGTCCTCAGCGGCCTGGCCATCATCGCCGGTGACCACGAACGTCACCGGCCCGGAACCATCAGTCGTCAGGAACCGTGCTGTCGCGCCGGCCACTACGAAACTCGCGCACAAGACCAGCGGCGCGCTCGCGACGGCCAGTGCGCCGACGGTTCCGGCCGTCGTCTTCTGCACCACCGTTCGACCGGCCAGATCAAGCGACCTGACCAAACCGGGTGAGTTCACCGTGTCGAAGCCTGCCGCCGGGGCACCGTCCTTCAGAGCCAGCCAACCCGGACTACTCTCCTTCAGAGCCAGTGCCTCACCATCGGACGAGGCCAGGACGATCTTCTCGGCACCACGCGAGAACGCCCAGGCAGCCACGGTGAAGGCCCGCATCACGTCGACAACAACCGCAACGCGCGGGACGTCAGTCAGCTCCGGAATACCGACGAAACGATGATCCATCTCGGCATTCTCGCCGAGGTCGCATCGCTCACGCCACCGGGGCCCCAGCGGCCGTCACCGAGTCTTGGGACACGGCGGTGCCGTCATGTGGCATCGACATCCGCGCCTCTACTGATCATCAAATGCCACTGGAACCAGTCGACAAACGCCGTTCCTGGAGATCAACGAAGCCAAGCCGGCCCTCCGTCACCACGGCGCTGTCGACCCGGAACCCGTCGGCGAAGGGCCGGAGGCGGACACCGAGACCGCGGAAGGCGGGTCCGAGGTCCGGGGAGAGGAACCGCGGAACGGCGGAGCGCCGGTTCCGCCGGGAACCGGCGCTCCGCCGGAGGACTTTCCGGGCTCAGTCCTCCGACTGCCGCCGCGCGCGGCTGAACTCGCCGGTGCCGACCCGGGCGGCGAGGGTGTCGTCGGGGCCGGAGAGCAGCGAGCCGTAGCCGGTGGCGGCCCAGAGGCTGCGGTCGGCGGGCAGTTCGAAGTAGGGGACGGTGCGTCCCTGGTCGCGGACGGCGAGCACCTGGGGTGCGCGGCGGGCGCGCAGGGACTGGGCGCAGTCCTCGCAGACGGCGACGTCGACGCGTTCCCGGCGGCCGAGCGGGCGCCAGGTGGTGCGGCCGACGGCGGCGCCGTGCCGGGGGTCGAAGAAGCACAGCGGGAGCCGCGGTCCGGCTGCGAGCGCGGAGCGTCCTTCGGCGGCCAGGGCGAGCACGCCGGCCAGGTCGGGGATGCCGCGGGCGGCGTCCAGGACCCGGCCGGCCGCGTCGTAGGCGTCCAGGGCGCGGCCCAGGCCGGGCGTGGTGGCCCCGTCGGCGCCGTCCACGGCCTCGCCGAGGGCGAGCACCTCGGCGGCGGCCTGCCGGCGCAGTCCGGCCTCGTCGGCGGCCCGGTCGGCGGCGAAGACGGCGTCGGGGAAGGTGAAGGCGGTGTGCCGGGGCGAGCGGCGGCGGCGCAGCACCAGGAAGGCGGCGCCGGCGACGGCGAGGACCAGCGCCGCGGCGACCGCGAGCAGGGTCCCCGAGCCCCCGGAGGAGGAGTCGGCGGCCTTCTCCTTCACCTTGGGGCGGGCCGAGTACTCGCGGTCGGCCCGTGCGGCCTCGGCCTTGTAGACCTCGGTGCCCCGGCCGGTCCGGATCAGTTCGACGGCCCGGCCGACGCGGGCGGCCAGTCCGGCGTCCTTGAGTTCCTTGAGCATGCCCACGGCCATGGCCGCGTCGCGGGTCTGGTGGGTGTCGTTCGGCCACTCGGTGCCCTGGAGCCAGCTCAGGTACTCGTCGTTGGTGAGCAGGATCAGCTGCGGCTGGCCGAGGCGTTCCTGGACCACCGCGGCCAGGGACTTGGCGCTGCCGTCGAACGCGTCGCCCTTCTTCAGCGGCACCAGCACCACCTTGATCGGCAGCCCGGTCGCGGCGATCTGGTCGGCGAGTTCCCGCTGTTGTGAGGCGTTGACGGCAGCCGCGAAGGACGGGTCGACGTAGACCGGGGTGGTGGCCAGGGCCTCGACGATCGTCGTGGCGGTCGGTCCGGGGCCCGCGCCGTCCGCGTGGGCGGTGGCACCGGTGCCGAGCAGCATCGTGCAGGCCGTCAGCAGCGCGGTGAACAGCCCTCCGAGCAGGCGGCGGGCGGGGCGGACGGCCGGGCGGTGTGCGGTCCGGCCGGCGGTCGGGCGGACGGTCGGGCAGGCGGTCGGGCGGTCACTGGACACTGGCGGACTCCCTGGCCCTGAGGATGAGTGCTTCGAGCCCTTCGCGGGCGGCCGGCAGGATCTGCCCGGCCTCGTCCCAGGCGGTCCGGGTGCGGTCGTCCGCCCCGGGCAGGTGCAGCAGCCGGTCGCGGGCCCGGCCCGCACGGGCGGCCCGGTCGGCGGGCGAGGGGCCGGCGCCGCCGCCGTGGAGGGCGTCGCGGCAGGTGGGGCACAACTGCGCGGACCGGGGGCCGAGGCCGAGCTCGGCGAACCAGGGCGGCACCCGGCCGCCGGTGGCCTCGCCGTGCAGCGGGTTGAGCCGGCAGACGGTGGGGTGGAGCCGGCCGCGCAGAGCGGCGAGCCCGGCCTGGGCGAGCACCACGACGGCGGTCAGGTCGCCCGCCTCGGTCGACTCGTCGGGGCGCCGCCCGCTGCTGTCGGCGAGGAGTTCGGCGGCGTCCAGGCAGTCCCAGGCGCGGGTGCGGCCGGGTGCGTGCTGGTCGGCGGCGGCGAGTTGCGCGGCGAGTTCGCGGGCGTCCTCGCCGGCCCAGGTACGGAGTTGCCGCAGGGACGGCCGCGGGGTGGTGTGCCGGGGCTCGGCGTGCTGCGGCGAGGAGCCGGCCGCGCGGGCGCGCCGGGAGCCGCTGACGGCCCGGGCGGTGGCGAGGGCCGCCCAGGACAGCAACAGCAGGACGCCGAGCAGCATCACGCCGAGCCAGATGCCGCCCCCGAAGTCGTTGCTGAACAGGGCGGGCAGCCGGTTGTCGTGCAGCGGGGGCAGCGTGGTGCGGCGTTGCGCGGGATCGTGGCCCGGCTTCGGCTCGGCGGCGGCGACGGCGTCCAGCACCTGGTCCAGCCGCGGCGCCACGTTCAGGCCGTTGGTTTCGCCGTACGCGTACCTGACCTCGGTCGGCACGCGTGCGAACCGGCGCAGGGTGTCCAGGCCGGTGCCGTAGCTGTCGAGGTCGATCACGCCGGTCAGCGGGTCGACGAGGAGGTAGACGCCGTTGCGGCCGGTGCGTTCGTGGATCCGGGCGAGCAGCAGGTCGGCGTTGTGTCCGGTCTCGTCGTCGCTGTCGGTGGGGGTGACCACGATGTGCACCGGGCCCTTGGGGGCGAGTTCGACGAGCCGCTGCCGGATCGCGGGCAGGTCGGCGGAGCTCAGCGCGTCGGGACCGGACGGGTCCTGGTAGATCGGGCCGGCCGTGAGCCCGGCGGCGATCTCGTCGACGCGGGCGTCCAGATCGGCCTGGGTGACATTGAGGTCGGGGCTGTCGATGACCTGGGGGAAGGCGGTGGGCGCGAAGTGCACCACGCCGAACACGGTGGCGGCCGTCGCCAGCAGGGTCACCGGCAGCAGGACGCGGCGGCGCCGCACGGCGCCCGGACCTCGGGCACCGCGTGGCGCCGCCGGCTCCTTCGTCAGGCTGACGGCGGTCGTCCTGACGGGGCCGGGGCCGGGGCCGGGTCCGGGGCCGGAGGAGCGGGTCCGGCGGCGGGAGAGGTACAGGCCGAGGGCCAGCACCAGGCCGGGGAGCACCACCACGGCCAGCCCGAGCAGCAGGTTCTGGTTCTGCCGGTCGGTGGAGCTGATGTACAGGCGACGCCGGTCGCTGTCGTGGTACCGGTCGTACAGTTCCTCGGCCTTGGCGGCGGCCAGGTCCTTGCCGGAGGCGACGGCGTCGACGAAGTTCTTGAACGCGGCGAGCGGCTCGGCGCCGTACGGGGTGCCGTACAGGGAGATCCGGCGGGCGTCGTCGATCGGTACGTCGACGCCGAACGCGGACGCGGTGATGTGGCCGTAGCCGGCGATCAGCACGTAGAGGCCGTCCGCGCCGAGCCGGTCGTGCACCAGGGCGAGCAGCGCGGCGTCGCCGTCCGGCAGCGCGAGCACGTAGGTGGGTACGCCGGTGCGCTCGGCGACGGCGGCGATCTCCGGGGCGAGCGAGCGCGGCAGCCTGCGCGGCAGGGCGGCCGAGACGTAGACCGGGTTCTTGCGCAGTTCCTCGGCCAGGCGCTCGGACCGGCTCGTCCCGTCGGTGAGTTGACCGGTCGGCGCGGCGGCGGCGCTCGCCGTGGACGCTGCCGTGGGGCCCGGTGCGGCGCTCGGGTCGGCCGCAGCGGCCGTTCCGGTGCTGCCGAGCAGGATGAGCGCCGCGAGCGCCGTGCCCGCCCGGGCCCCCAATGTTCCGGTCCGTCTCCGTATCCGTGTCGGTGTCCGCATCGGCGCCCCTCCTGGTGGTTCGGCCGATCACTCTACCCATGCTCGGTCCCGACGAGATCACCTTCGAGCGCCCCTGCCGGCGCCGCCCCGGCCTCGGCATCGACACCATGGACCTCGCCCTCGACCTGGTCATCACCCCGACCTGTCGCCCTCGACAAGGCCCTGCGTGTGCGTCGGGCGCCGACACCGGGCCGCCCAGCAGGAGTCCGGGCAGGACCACCAGGAGGACCGCCGTGGTGCGCCTGAGGAGCAGCGGCAGGCCGGCCCGGGCGGTCGGGGCCGTCGGTTCGTGCGCCGGGTCGAGTGCCCGCGACCACGACGCCGTGCCGGCGGGCCCGGTGCTTCGCCCGCTGATCCGCCAGGCCGGGCGCGAGTGCGCGCACCGCTGCTCCGTTCCGGTGCCCGCCCCAGCCCCTTCTCCCTTCGGTCCCCGCATGGTCCGTCTCCACAGCTCGGTGTGGGGTCCCGGTCGGGCCGAGGTGGCGGTCTGCGACGGTGTCGAACACGCGTGGGTGCACCGCGACAGGCCCGAAAGGGTGCCCCTGGTGACCGTCGAGAGGATCCAGTCCGGAGCGGAACTGGAACTGTGGGAATCGACGGGCTGGCCGGTCATCACCATCACCCGCCTCTCGGCCGACCGGAAGATCGTCGACCTCCAGGCCGCCACGAGCTGACGCGGCGGCGCCCCGGCGCCCCGGCGCCCCGGCGCGCCGACACCGACACGGGAGCCCGTCGTGACGTCACCGGTACCGGCCCGCTCAGGGAGCGACGACAGGGCACGCGGCGGACAGCGGCGGGCAGCGGGCGTCCGCCGCGTGGTCCCTCGCGCTCGGCCCCGAGCCTCTCGTCCGGGCCGCACCGATGCGCTCGTCCTGCGGAGCGAGACCAAGGCCTTGGCCGGGTCCGGACGTGCGGTGGCCGCCGTGGGTCGTTTCCGGGGGCGATCGACCGTGGAGCCGAACGGCAGCCGGGGCCACAGCACCGGCGGCGTCCGGCCAGCCGACCGCCGGTCCGCCCGTCGTGCTGCGGTGCGTCGGGCCGACACCGGCCAGGGGAGGGGCGCAGGCCCCGTCTCGGTGCCGGTGGTTTGCGGGCTGCTTCGAGCGTCGCCGTCAGGCGCTGATCACGTCCAGGGACAGGCGTCTGGCGCGGTCCAAATCGGTATCGTCGCCGAAGAGTTGGTAGCGGGTGTTGGCAGCGCGCAGGTAGGCGTCGATGCGGAAGGCGTCGTCGGCCGGGAAGCGGCTGCCGGCGGCGGACAGTTCGGACTCCAGCAGGTGCAGCCACTCGCGGACGAGGTCGCGGACCGCGTCGGCGACGGGGCCTTTGCGGCGGCCGTATTCGACCGAGGTCGTGGTGATGAAACACCCGCCGGGGAAGACGCCGTCGCGCAGGTAGGCGACCCAGTTGTCGAGCAGGGCGCAGAGCCGGGGCCGCCCCGGGGCGGCGGGCCACGACGGCTCGACGACGTGCCGCAGGTACAGGGCGCGGGCCTCGGCGACGGCGGCGACCTGGATGGCTTCCCGGTTGGCGAACACCGTGAGGATGCCGCTCTTGCTGTGCCCGGTCCGGGCGGCGAGCGTGCCGACGGTGATGGCGTCCAGCCCGTGCACGGTCGCGGACAGGGCTGCCTGCAGGGCGACTTCGTGCCGTGTCCGGTCGCCGCGGGCGCGGCGGCCGTCGGCGCGCGGCGCGGGGGATTCCGCGGCGGAGTCGGGGGTGTCCGGGGACATGCGCCGATTGTATGCGATTGATCGGTCGTGTAGTGTGGCGCAATAATTGCGATCGGTCGATCGCATAGTTGGGGGCGCAGATCATGGGTGTCGACGGCGGCGCCGGGCTGGACGGCTTTGCGCAACGCGTGCTCTCGCTGTCCGGGAGCGCGAAGACCGTCCATGTGGCCGGGAGCGGGCCCGCGGTGGTCGTGATGCCCGAGATGCCGGGTATCAGCCCCGACGTGGTGCGCTTCGCCGGGTGGGTGCGCGATGCGGGGTTCACCGTCTACGTGCCCTCGCTCTTCGGCGTCGACGGGGCGTATCCCACCGTCGAGCTCGCCGAGCCGATCCTCGGACGGGCGTGCGTCAGCGAGGAGTTCAGGGCGTTCGCGGGCGGTGGAACGAGTCCGGTGGCGGTGTGGCTGCGCGCGCTGGCCAGGACCGCGCACGACGAGTGCGGCGGACCGGGCGTCGGCGCGGTGGGGATGTGCTTCACCGGCAACTTCGCGCTGAGCATGACGCTGGAACCGGCCGTCATCGCCCCGGTCCTCGGCCAGCCCTCGTTGCCACTGGACGACCCGGCCGCCCTGGAGCTGTCGCCGGAGGACGGGGCCGCCATCCGCGAGCGGTTCGAGCGCGACGGACTCACCGCACTCGGCCTGCGCTTCGACACCGACAAGTGGTGTACCGGCCGACGCTTCGCCGCCTACGCACAACTGCTCGGCGACCGCTTCGACGGCCGCGTCCTCCCCGGCGAGTGCGCGAACCCCGAACCACCGCCGTTCTTCCGAGACGTGGTCCAGACCCCCCACAGCGTGCTCACCGCGCACCTCGTCGACGAGGAAGGCCACCCCACCGTGCAAGCCCGCGACGAAGTCCTCGCATTCCTGAGCGCCCGCCTGCTGCCCGGCCGCACCACGGCCTGACGGCCGGAAGCAGCTTGATCGCGACGGCACGCAGCCCGCCGACGCTCGTCCACGACCAACCCGTTACGCCGGATGCATTCATCCCAACACTGGAGGTTCCATGCCCAAGGGCTACTGGGTCAGCGTCTACCCCGCCATTTCCGACCTCGAGAGGCTGACTGCCTACAACACGCTCGCCGGTCCGGCCGTCCGCGCCGGGGGAGGGCGCCTCCTGACCCTCGACGGTCGGGTCGTCGCCCACGAAGCCGGAATCACGCAACGCGTCGTTCTGATCGAGTTCGACAGCTTTGAACAAGCCGTCGCGGCCTACGAGAGCGAGGCGTACCAGAAGGCGCTGGTGGCCCTCCCCGACGGCTACGAGCGGGACTTCCGCATCGTCGAAGGCACCGGCTGACTCGGCCGCCGCCGCCGCCGTCGTCCGGCCCGACCGGGTCCGGCGGCCGCGCCACGCTCGTGCGCCGCGCTGAAACCGTCCCGGCGGCCGCGCCACGCTCGTGCGCCGCGCTGAAACCGTCCCGGCGGCGCCCGGCCGGGACGCATCTGCCCGGCCGCTCCCCGCCGGAGGGCCGCTGACCCGCGGTGACCCCTGCACGGACCACCTCGGTTGCGGCGGCGCGGTGTTCACCGTGCTGCTGCCCGGCCCGCCGGGGACGACGGGGCCGCCCCGAGAGCCCGCGCCGGGGTCCTCACCCGGCGGGGACGGTGGCCGACGGTTCCCGTACGTCGTCCACGAGCTCCCGTACCAGCGCCGCGACCTGCGCCGCCTCGATGAGGAACCCGTCGTGGCCGTAGGGGGAGGAGATCACCCGGGCCCGGTCGGCGGAGGGGATGCAGGCGGCGATCTCCTCCTGCTGCGCGAGCGGGTAGAGGCGGTCGGTGTCGACTCCCGCCACGAGGGTCCGGGCGGTCACCCGGGCCAGCGCGGCGCGCGTGCCGCCGCGCCCCCGGCCCGTGTCGTGGGCGTTCATCGCCTCGGCCAGCACCGCGTAGCTGGCCGCGTCGAACCGCCGGACCAGCTTGGCGGCGTGGTGGTCCAGGTACGACTCGACCTGGTAGCGGCCGCCGGCCCGGGGGTCCTCACCGTCCTGGGCGCGGTTGCCGAAGCGGACGTCGAGCTCCTCGGCACCGCGGTAGGTGATGTGGGCGATGCGCCGGGCGATGCCGAGACCGGCATGCGGACCCTGTCCGGGAGCGGCGTCGTGAAAGTCACCGCCGTTCCAGTGCGGGTCGGCGCGGATCGCGTGGAGCTGGGCGGTGGTCCAGGCGATCTGGTCCGCGCTCGCCACCGCCGTGGAGGCGAGCACGAACAGCGAGGCGACACGCTCCGGGTGGGAGACGGCCCACTCCAGCGCGCGCATCCCGCCCATCGAGCCGCCGACCACGAGTGCCCAGCGCTCGATGCCCAGCGCGTCGGCGAGCCCGACCTCGGCCAGCACCTGGTCGCGCGGGGTCAGGCGCGGGAAGGACCCGCCCCAGTGCCGCCCGTCGGGGCGGAGCGAGGCCGGGCCGGTGCTGCCCTGGCAGCCGCCCAGGACGTTGGGTGCCACCACGAACCAGCGGTCGGTGTCGAGGGCGCGGCCCGGCCCGACCAGCGCGTCCCACCAGCCGGAGGTCGGGTGACCGGGCCCGGCCGGCCCGGCGACATGGCTGTCGCCGGTGAGCGCGTGCAGGACGAGGACCGCGTTGGAACGGTCGGCCGCGAGCCGTCCCCAGGTCTCGTACGCCAGCCGCACGCCCGAGAGTTGACCGCCGGCCTCGAGCGGCAGGGGCGCCGTGCTGTCGTACCAGAGGCGGCGCCCGGGCGGGTCCCCCTCCCGCCACGCGCCGGTGGCGGGAGGGGGCGTCGCCTGCGGGGTGGTCCCGTCAGCGGCGTTCAGGACGCCTCCTTCGCCGCGCGGAAGCCGGCTTCGAGGTCCGCCTTGAGGTCCTCCAGGTTCTCGATGCCGACCGACAGCCGCAGCAGACCCGGGGAGGTGCCGGTGGCGGCGAGCTGCTCCTCGTCGAGCTGGCTGTGCGTGGTGGAGGCCGGGTGGATGATGAGGCTGCGCACGTCGCCGATGTTGGCGAGGTGGCTGAAGAGCTCGACGGCGTCCACGAACCGCTTGCCCGCCTCGGCGCCGCCGCGCAGCTCGAAGCAGAACACGGCCCCGGCACCGCGCGGGAGGTAGCGGCGCCCGGCCTCGTACCACTGGTTGGAGGGCAGCCCGGCGTAGTGGACGGCGGCGACCTCGTCGTGCTGCTCCAGCCACTCGGCGAGCGCCTGGGCGTTGGACGAGTGGCGCTCCATGCGCAGGCTCAGCGTCTCCACGCCCTGCAGCAGCAGGAAGGCGGAGTGCGGTGCGATGGCCGGCCCGAGGTCGCGCAGCAGCTGGACGCGCAGCTTCACGGCGTACGCGCCGGGCCCGAGGGCGGGCCAGTAACGCAGGCCGTGGTAGCTGGGGTCCGGCTCGTTGAAGTCGGGGAAGCGCTCGGCGTGGGCACCGAATTCGAAGGTCCCGGCGTCGACGACGACACCTCCGAGGGTGGTGCCGTGGCCGCCGAGGAACTTGGTCGCCGAGTGGACGACGACGTCGGCCCCGTGCTCGATGGGGCGCAGCAGGTAGGGGGTGGGGATGGTGTTGTCGACGATCAGCGGGATCCCGGCCTCGTGGGCGACGTCGGCGACGGCGCGGATGTCGAGGACGTTGCCACGCGGGTTGCCGAGGGTCTCCGAGAACAGGGCCTTCGTCTCGGGCCGGATGGCGGCCCGCCAGGCGTCGAAGTCGTCCGGGTCCTCGACGAAGGTCACCTCGATCCCGAACTTGGGCAGGGTGTGCCGGAAGAGGTTGTACGTGCCGCCGTAGAGGGAGGCGCTGGAGACGATGTGGTCGCCTGCGCTCGCGAGGTTGAGGATGGCGAGCGTCTCGGCGGCCTGGCCGGAGGCGACAGCCACGGCGGCGACCCCTCCTTCCAGGGCGGCGATCCGCTGCTCGAAGACGTCCTGGGTGGGGTTGTGGATGCGGGTGTAGATGTTCCCGGGCTCGGCGAGCGAGAAGAGGTCGGCCGCGTGCTGGGTGTCGCGGAAGACGAACGAGCTGGTCTGGTAGATCGGGACCGCCCGGGCCCCGGTGGTGGGGTCGGGCACGGCACCGGCGTGCAGTTGCTTGGTCTCGAAGGACCAGGCGGGGGCGGTGGATCCGGCGGACTCGCCGTCAGGCGTGCGGTCGGCGGTGACGGCGTCGGTCGGCTGGCTCATACTTCTCCTCGGACACGTGTGGAGCCCGGCAGACCGGGCAGGCGCCGATGCGAGCGGCGCGGGTGCGGGGAAGGGGCGTACGGGCGCTCCGGGCGGAGCGGGTACGCGGATCGCGGCTACGGCTGCGGAAGGATCACCAGGCGCCGCGTCAGCGGGCGGCGGGACAACTCGTGGTCGTGACGCGCGTGTAGTCCACGTGGCGCCGGGTCACGAGGATGATCATGGGCCCAGGGAATCACAGTCGCGTTGCGGACACCAACGTGTCCCACCATGCGGACAAATGGGGTCCGACGCGTGGATGCGCTCCACCTTCCTGCTGTAGCGCGCACGTTGGGAGCGGTACTGCGGTGGCGCCGTGCGAGCGTGCCGACCCGCTCGTACAGCGCCCCGCCGTGCGAGGGTGCCGACCCGCTCGCGCAGCGCCCCGCCGTGCCTGCCCCGACTGTCCGGCCGGCTGCCGTGCGCGGCGACCGGACGATGTCCTCCGCTCGTCGGGGGCAGGAGGGTGCTCCTCGTGGATCGGGCTGATCCTGCGGGGCCGGAGCGGCGAGGGCGGCCGGTGCCGGTGGCCGGCTACGGTGCGGCGGTCAGGGCAGTTCGTCGGTGATCGCGTCGAGGAAGACGGCGAGCTCGGCCCTGGCGGCCGGGTCGCGGACGGCATCGGGCAGCGCCCGTCCCGCCAGGCGGACGTGTTCCCTGATCCGCGTTTCGAGCCAGGTACGGCCTCCGCACGCTTCGACCAGGGCGGCGACCTGCACGAGCTGATCGGGGTGGGGCTCGCCGGAGTCGTCGTAGAAGGCGGCCAGTTGGTCCCGGGCCGGGCCCCGGGAGCGGAGTGCGCGGGCCACGAAGGCCCGGCTCTTGCGCCGGCGCAGGTCGGCGAGGGGGTCCTCCAGAGAGTCGCGCGAGCGGCTCCAGACTCCTTCCCAGTCGTCGAAGAACGCCATGGCCATCCCGGCGTGGTAGCCGAACCGCTCGGCCGCCGCCACCTCGGCGTCGGTGGCTCCGCGCACCACCGCGCCGACCAGGCAGACACCGGCGGTGGGCAGCGCGATGGTGCGCTCCAGCAGGTCGAGCGAGTCCCGCAGGCTCATCCGCGAACTGCCCTCGGACTGCAGGTCCCGGATCTGGCCCGAGCAGCACTCCCGGACGGCGAGGGCGGCGCGGCGGCTCAGTTCGACGGCGACCCGTGGCTCCTCGGCGGCCAGGAGCTCGAAGGCGAGGCAGTGGAGGGCGACGCCCACCTGGATCGCGGCCGGGACGCCGAATGCGTTCCACAGCGTCGCTCGGCCCTTGCGGATCAGCTCGCGGTCGATGATGTCGTCGTGGACGGTGCCCGCCGCGGACATCAGGGTGCCCGCCACGGCGGCATTGCGGACGCCGTCCCACGCTTCCTCGGTGCTGCCGGCACACAGCAGGGACATCAGTGCCGGACGACGACGGAACCCCACCGGGGTGGACGGTCGTCCGTCGGCGTCGACCCAGCCGAAGTGGTACTCCGTCATGTGCAGAACGGGTTCGCTGAGCCTGCTCGTCGCCTCCCGCAGCGCGGGTTCGAGGTAGGCGATCACGTCGTGGGTGATCTGCTGTGAGGTTCGTGCGGTCCGCAAGATGGCCTCCTGCGACGATGGGCGGGACCGGTGCGGGTGTGCGGTGTCCCGGCCGGACGCCAGGGTGATCGACCGGAAGCCCGTCGGAACTCTACGTCACCGAGGTGGCACGGGCCGTGTCAGTCAGTATCGGGGATCGGTATCGGCCGCCGCATGTCGGGAGCGTCATATCGAGGAGTGGCGCTGCACCCTCGACGGCATCACCACAGCCGGAGCCGCCATCCGCGCGACCCACGCCTTCGTCCCCGGCATTCACCCCCCGGGGCGCGGACCAGCCCGCCGCCCACCCGCCCCCTGCGGGGATCCCGCCGTGGTCGAATTCCGGTGGGTGCGCGGTTGGAGTGACTCACTGATTCGTTCCGGAACAGGTTGAGCCCTGAGTATCGCGCTCGCCGATCCAGGGCCTGGCCGCGCCCCAGGTCGTCCGCAGGGCTGGCGGTTCGCCGGCTCCCGGGCTCCCGGGTGGTCCAAGAACAGGACTAGTGCAATTTCACATTGCGATGTAAGTTTCCCCATCAAGATCGGTGGGTCTCCCCACAGGTGGCTACGGTCCCCTCCTGCCGCCGGTTCCAGCCCCCCCTCAGGAGAACCGTGTCGATTTCTCGTATCCAGCTTCCGGGCAGGTCCGTCCGGATGGAGGGCTACGCCCCCTAACAGCCGCCACGCCCCGTCAGCGGGCACCCCCACTCCCGTACGAGGACGCCCCCCCGGTTCCCGTACGGTCCACGGCTCCGCGTCGGCTCTCGGCGCGGTCATCGGCCCCGGCCGCCAGTTCCCCCACGCCTCGGCGCCGGTGTCGCCGGCGCGTGCCGCCTCTCTCTCCTCCCTCGGCACGCGCCCGCACACGCACCACCAGACCACCCCCCCACACCCCCCTTGAGGAGATCTCGGTGCCTTCATCAGCCACCGTGCGCAACACCTTGCTCTCGGCAGCGCTGGTTGCCGCGCTCGCGGTCCCGCTGCTGCACAGTGCTCAGGCGTCCGCCGGGCCCGCGCCCGCCGCCTCGGCCGCGGCCCGCACCGCCCCCGTCCTGCCGCAGACCGGCGACCACCTCGCCCACCAGGGTGCCCCGGGCGGCGCTGCCGCCACCGGCCCGCAGGGCTGGCCGGGCACGGCGACGCGCCAGCCGACCACCGGCCTGCAGTCCGGCGACCCGGCCGACCCCGCCCTCCCGGCCGCCACCTCCGCCGCCTCCGCCAAGAGCGCCGCCTGTACCCCCGAGGTGTTCACCTCGCTCACCCCCGCGGCCCTCGTCGGCTTCCTCACCGACCGCGGCCACACCTACCAGGACTGCCTGCGGCCCCTGCTGGTCAACTGGGACCCGCGGACCGCGAAGGTGATGACGCCCGAGCACGTGCGGGCCGTCGCGGCCGAGGTGAGCTCCCGCGCACCGTCCTTCGACAGCGCGAACAACCTCAACCAGCAGGAACTCTGGTACTACCTGCACATCGCCGTCTTCTTCGACTTCAACCACACCGAGATCGACCTCGGCGACGACACCACCGTCGCCGCCCTCGACCGCGCGATCCGCGACTACACGGCCAACCCCCGGGTGTTCGAGCCCACCACCACCAACGGCGACACCATGGGCGAACTGCTCCAGGCCGGCAGCGCCCCCGGACTGCGCCTGGCCCGTCTGCCGCTGGTGAAGCAGGTCATGAGGACGTTCGCGCCCGGCTCGCCCGTGACCGGCGACCGGGGCTGGAACTGGGCCGTCCAGGGCGCCCTCCAGATCAACTTCCAGGGCATCGAGAACGTCGGCGAGGACCCGCAGGGCCTCTTCCGTGCCGCCGTCGCCGCCGACACCGACTACCGCGAGGCGTTCCGCGCCTACGCCGGCTACACCCACCTCAAGGGCACGGCCAGCGAGTGGGCGGCCGCCGACGCCATGCTGGAGTACGGGCGCTTCGCCCGGATCGACGCCCTCAAGCCCGAGCTGAAGCAGCGCATCGGCGCCCAACTGGACCTCGCCGCGGCGACCTTCGGCCGGATGAGCCGGCCGTGGGCCAACCTCATCGCCCCGGTCAACGACCTCGGGCTGTGCGGCCAGTACGCGGTCTGCCGCACCGACCTGGAACGCCTGGTGTTCCCCCACACCTACAGCTACGACAACGGCACCCTGATCGTGCGCACCGCCCTCGACAGGGCCACCGCCGACCAGCTCTACTACGCCACCAAGCAGGTCAAGGCCCAGTTCTTCCGGACCCTGGGCACCGACCAGCCCCTGGCCGGTGACAACCACCCCGTCCTGACCGTCCAGCTGTACGACACCAAGTCCAACTACCAGGCCCTGCAGTACGTCCTGTTCGGCATCGGCGACGTCCAGAACGGCGGGATGTTCATCGAGGAGAACTCCACCTTCTACACCTACCAGCGCACCACCCAGGAGTCGTACTTCAGCCTGGAGGAGCTGTTCCGGCACGAGTACACCCACTACCTCAACGCCCGCTGGGCGATCCCCGAGGAGGGCTACACCACCCGCTGGCCCAGCGACGCCACCTTCGCCATGAACGAGGGCACCGCCGAGTACTTCGCCGGCGCCACCCGCGACGGCGGCGTCAAGGCCCGCAAGTACATGCTGCGCCAGATCGGCTGGGACGATCAGGCCGGCACCCCGCGCCTGAGCGTCGACCAGATCCTCCACGCGACCTGGAACGGACTGGGCTTCCGCGCCTACCCCTACTCGGCCGCCTTCTTCAACCTGCTCGGCGAGAAGCACCCCGACCAGCTCGCCGAGATGTACCGCCTGCTGCGCGCCGACGACCGCACCGGCTACGACGCCTGGCGGGACCGCCTCGGCAAGGACACGGCCCTCCAGCGCGAGTACACCGCCTACCTGGACGCCGAGGTCCCGCGCGCGGACGACCTGTTCGTCCCCGACACCACCTACACGGCCAACGGTTCGCTGAACTACGCCTGGGCCTCCGAGATCCGCAACGCCTTCGCCGCCGCCACCCAGAACACACCCGACTGCAAGGACAACGGCGACTGGGACAACAAGATGCGCTTCACCTGCACCGGCCGCATCACGGCCAACCTGACCAACTCCGCCGACTCCGGCCAGACCCGCAAGGACATGGCCGCCACCGTCGACCACTTCCTCCTCGGCCGCGCCGGTGCGGCCGCCAACAACATGGCCGACATGAACTGCTGGTTCGGCAAGGTCGACGTCTGGCCCTCCGGCGGGGCCGGCACCGCCGACTACACCTGCGAGGGCCCGCTGCGCCGCTGACACCGCCGCCCGTGCACGACGCGCCCGGTCCACCAGGCCACCGGGCGCGTCGTGCACGCCGCCCTCGGCCGTCGTCACCGGGACCCAGACTTCTCCGGCCGGCAGTTCGGCTACGGCCTCGCCCTGCCGGCCGTCATCGAACCCGGCGTGGCGACCGGCCACTTCCCACGTGGACCGGCACCTGGATCGCCCAGCTCGCCACCGCCACCGCCGGTGGTCCGGTGATCGGGCGTCGGATCGGAAGCTAGTGCTGAAGATCAGTCAACTCAATGGAAACAGGAGGTTGTTGCAGCCTGCAAAACATGTCCGGGCGGGCCTTGACCGTGGTGAACGCGAAACGATTCAGTGTGCGCCAACATCGTCCCCCACGGCGCCTGTCGGCCGACCCGGCCCCCACCGGGTCTGATCGGCGTGCGCGCGATGTACGAAAGGGAACCACGTGCTCAGAGCTCGTATGAAGGCAGTGCTGGCCGGTCTGATGGCAGCCGGCTCCCTGGTCGCCGCGGCCCTCGTGCCCAGTACGGCGTCCGCCGCCACCCCGGCGGACGAATGCGCGATAGCGCCCAGCTGGTCGAAGGGCGCCAACTACCAGGCGCACGACATCGTCCGGTACACCGACGACAGGATCTATGTCGCCCAGCGCGACAATCCCGGTTACGACCCCACGGTGAGCACGTACTACTGGTCGCCGTATACCTGTGGAACCGGTGGCAACCCGTACCCGAACAGCTTCGTGGTGAGCGAGGCCCAGTTCGACCAGATGTTCCCGAACCGGAATCCCGCCTACACGTACCAGGGCCTGGTGGATGCCATGAAGGCGTTCCCGGCGTTCGCGCACACCGGTGACAGCACGATGCGCAAGCAGGAGGCCGCGGCCTTCCTCGCGAACATCAGCCATGAGACCGCGGGGCTGTATTACATCAAGGAGGTCAACGAGGCGAACTACCCGCACTACTGCGACACCGGCCAGCCCTACGGCTGCCCGGCCGGCCAGTCGGCGTACTACGGGCGCGGCCCGATCCAGCTGAGCTGGAACTACAACTACAAGCGGGTGGGCGACTTCCTGGGCATCGACCTGCTGAACGACCCCTGGCTGGTGGAGAACGATCCGGCCGTCGCCATGATGACCGCCCTGTGGTACTGGAACACCCAGAACGGGCCGGGTCCGATCACCGGGCACGACGCCATGATCAGCGGCGCCGGCTTCGGGCAGTCGATCCGCTCGATCAACGGCGCGCTGGAATGCGACGGCAAGAACCCGCGCCAGGTGGAGAGCCGCGTCAACCGGTACGAGGCGTTCACGCAGATCCTCGGCGCGCCGACGGGCTCAGGCGTCTCCTGCTGATCCCTCGCGGCACACCGAGGTTGCGGGCCGGGCGTCCTCGCCCGGCCCGCAACCGTGCGGGTGGGGTTCTGGACGCAGTCCTGCGATGAACCGGTCGTGCGCGCACGCGCCGCGCCCGGCACCGCGGACCCCTCGGTGGTCGGTGTCCTGCCGGCCGTGCTTGCCGACCCCGTGGCGGTGAACGGCCGGTTTCCCCGATCCGGGCCCACCGTCGGCTTTGTTCTGACATCCTCACCGGAAGTTTCCGACGTGCGACACGGGGTGGGCTGTGCGGTACACGATCAGCATGAGCGCGTTCCTCGCGATCGCCGCCGTCGTCCGCCTGAGCCCGCGCCTGCGCCGGCGGACCCGGCCCGGCTCCCGCAACGACGAACCGGTCACCGCGCTGAGCGCCGTCACCCCCAGGGCGCCGCTCGCCGCCACCCCGCCGGGCCGGAGCATCCACCAGGCCGTCGAAGCGGCCGTCAGGGCCTTTCAGCCACCGCACCGAGCCGGCCGTGTCCGCCCTGCCGGAGGCCCCGCTCGCGGGCTTCGTCCATCCGATCGCCACGCACGACGCGTTCGGACGCCGGCCGGGCGGACACCCCACCCGGAACAGAGGACCCGCACACCCCTGGCAACCCGCCACAGGGGCCCGCGCGAGGCGACCGGCCCGGGCCGTCACCCCGCCTCCCACCAGCAGCTGACCACGAGCCCTGTCGCGGGGGCCGCAGACAGGAGGGTTCAGCAGTGACCAGCCCGGACGAAACCGCGGCCCCCCGGCCCGCGGACGCCGGCCCGTGGGCCGCGCACCGCCCCGCCGCCTGGGTACGCACCCGGCTGCGCGCGGCCCCGCTCGCCGCGCTGCTCACCGCGGCCCTGGCGTTCGGCACCGTCTTCCTGGCGACGGCCTACCCCCGCCTGCTCGACCGGACCGCCGACCAGGGCCTGCGCGAGTTCCTGCGTGACCGGGGCCCGGCGGCCACCAGCGTCTTCGCCGTCTCCGACCGGGGCATCGACGACCGGGGCAGGGCCGACGGAGCCGAGGGCCCGCGCGTTGATGCCGCGCGCCTGGACGCCGACGCCGCCCTGCTCGCCGCCCGCACCGGCATCCTCGGTGTCGCTCCCGGCGACGTGGTCCACGGTTCCCGCAGCCGCAAGCCGCGCGCCCTCATCGACCCCGGCCTGACCCGGCCCGACGACGCCGACCCGACGATGGACCTGCTCTACGTCCAGGGACTGCGCGACCACGTGACGCTCGCCGAGGGCAGCTGGCCCGGCACCCCGGTACCGGGGGAGCCCGTGCCGATCGCGATCAGCCGCGACGCCGCGGACACCATGGGCATCCGCCTCGGTGCCGTCCTCAGGACCGGTTCGTCCTCGCTCGACGACGAGGCACCCCGGGCCGAGGTGGTCGGCATCCTCCGCGTCAACGACCACAACGACCCCTACTGGACCGACCTGCCCTGCCCCGACCGGGCCTGCCTCAACTTCCTCCGGCGCCAGGGCAAGCTGCCCGCCAGGTACTGGCGCACCGCCGGCCTGGTCGACGGTACCGCCCTCGAACAGGTGCGGACCTGGCAGCTCGGCGCCCAGGACTTCTGGCGCCTGCCCGTCGGCGTCGACCGCCTGCGCGCCGACCGCCTCGCCGAGACCGACCAGGCGCTCGCCTCCTACCTCACCGGGGCCACCGCCAACACCCTGGCCAACGAGACCCAGCGCCCCGGCCTGCGGATGACCTCCCCGCTGCCCGTGCTCTTCCGCCAGGCCACCGCCCGCAGGGAAGCGGCCGCGTCGCTCGCCACGATCGGCCCGGCCGGCCTCGTCGGCGTCGGCGCCGTCGTGCTCTGCCTGGCCGCCGCACTCACCGGTGACCGACGGCTCGCCGAACTGCGACTGCTTCAGGCCCGCGGCGCGTCCCGGACCGGCGCCGTGCGGCGGCTGCTCGGCGAGGGCGCGGTGACCGTCCTGCCGGCCGCCGCCGTCGCCACCGCGCTCGCCCTGTGGCTGCTTCCCACCCCGCGCTGGGGCACCGCCGTACTGGCCGCCACCGCCGTCGCCCTGTTCAGCCTGCTCGCCTTCCCGCTGCGCGCCGCCCGGCTCTGGTCCCGCGCCCGGCCCGGCGGCCGCCGCCGGCGCCTGGTCGCCGAACTCGCCGTGCTGGCCCTGACCGCCGCCGCTGTGACGGAGGTCCGGCGGCGCGGCGTCGCCACCACCGAAGAGGGCGCCGACCCGCTGCTGGTCGTCGCGCCGCTGCTGCTCGCCCTCACCGGGGGACTGCTGCTCGCCCGTCTCCAACCGCTGCCGCTCGGCGCGCTCGGCCGGATCGCCGCCCGGCGGCCCGGCGCCGTCGGCTTCCTCGGTCTGGCCCGCGCCGCCCGCGGCACCGGCGAACGCAAAGGCCCCTCCGTGCTGCCGCTGCTCGCCCTGCTGCTCGCCGTCACCACCGCCGGCTTCGGCGCCACCGTGCTGGGCGCCGTCGACACCGCCCGCGTCCACGCCGCCCGGATCAGCGTCGGCGGCGACGCCTCCGTGCTCGTCCCGATCGGCGTCACCGTCCCACCCGCCTTCGCCGAGGCCGCCGCCGCGCTGCCCGGCATCCGGGCCTCCACACCGGTCTGGGCCGACACCGAGGTCTTCGTCCTCGGCGGCGACGACGCCACCCGGATCTTCGCCGTGGTCGCCGAACCGGCCGCGTACGCGGAGATCTCCCGCTCGCTCGGCCGCGGCACCTTCGACCCCGTCGCGCTGTCCGGCGACACCGGCGGACCGGACGCGGCGGTGCCCGCCCTGCTCTCCACCACGCTCGCCAAGCAGCTCGGCCCCGAGGCCACCCACCGCCTCCGACTGCCGAGCGGCGGCGAACTGCCCATCGCTACCACCGGCACCGTCGACGCCACCCCCGCCCTCCAAGGCGACGACCGCCTGTTCGTCGTCCTGCCGGCCGGCCCGGCCGCCGCCCTCGCCCCCGAACTCGGCCGCCCCAATCTCTGGCTGGCCACCGGCTCCGTCGACCAGGACGCCCTCCGACGCCTGGTGCGCGAACGCATCGCCAGCGGCGACGAACGCACCGCGCCCACCCCCGACGGCCAGGACGCCCTACCGGACGGCTACACCGTGTGCACCAGCGCCGCCGTCACCGCCGAACTGGGCGACGACCCGCTCCAGGACTCCGCGGCCCGGCTGTTCTGGACGGCCGTCATCGGGGCGGGCGCCCTCGCCCTGCTCGCCGCCCTGCTCACCCTGGTCCGTGCCGCCCCCGAACGCACCGCCCTGCTCGCCCGGCTGCGCACCATGGGCCTGCGTCCCCGGCAGGGTCTGGCCCTCATCCTGATCGAGACCCTGCCGCAGACCGTGGCCGCGGCGGTCGGCGGCGGCCTCGTCGCCGTGGGCGCCGTCGCCCTGCTCGGCCCGGCCTTCGACCTGTCGATCCTGGTCGGAGCGGAGACTCCGCGCGGCCTGCCGGTCGACGTCCCGCCGGTCCTGCTGCAGACGCTCGGCCTCGCCGCGCTCGTCTCGGCGGGCGTCGTCGCCGAGGCACTCGTCGCCGGGCGGCGCCAGATCGCCACCGAACTGCGCGCGGGGGACCAGTGATGACAGCCCCGCCCCGGCTGCGCGGGTGGCAGCTCGGCTGTGGTCGATGCCGGGTGCGGCCTCGCGGGTCATCCGTAGGTTGGGCAGCCTTTCCTGCCAGAGCTCTCGTTCACCCGTGATTCTGAATCCGTGCCGCTGGTAGAAACGGACTGCGCTGTTGTTGTAGTCGGTGGCCCACAGGCAAATGGGTGCGGCTCCGGCCCAGGCGAGGAACTCGGTCATCATGCGACCACCGAACCCCTGGCCTTGGACATGTCTCAGCAGATACATCGGTCCGAGGGTGACCACCTCGCCGCGGCGCCCGCAGAGAACGCCGACGATCTCGGTGTCAGAACGGACAACACGACAGAACAGCAGGTCCGGTTCCTGGTTCGCTGCCTCGATGAACTCCCGCCACTGGTCAATGCCTTCCGTGGTGGCTGACGAGCCGCGATGCTCGCGGATCCACTCCTCGTCGATCCCCACCTCCGGGTTGGGGTATGTCTGCAGCCAAGCTGTCAGCAGCAACGGCCCCAACTGCGCGGAGTCGTCCGGGTGGGCAGCTTCGATCGTGTGGGCCATGGCAGCGATCCTTGTCGACCGTCCACCGCTTCGGGCCGCCCGGCCGGATGTCAGCCGGTTTTGGCGGGCTGCTCCGCTCGGGCCCTGGTGTCGAGGGAGCGGCCGCTCGCGGTGACGGGCCGCTGGTGAAGCACGGATCGACCACCCCGAAGCGCCGAAGTCGGTACCGGCACCGCAGGGTTATCGGCCGGCGGAGCGCCCGGACTCCGCGCGGCGGAGCCCGGGCGCGGCGCCGGCCGCCGTCGACGGATCAGACCGACGGCCTCCGGACGGAGGCCGGCTCGGTGGTGAGGAGTGCCGTGATCTCATCGGCGAGGTGCGGGCCGAGCTCGCCCCAGCCGTCCTTGTAGCCGTAGACGCCACCCAGGGTGCGGGCCTCGTAGTCGCCGTTGAGGATCTCGATGTCGTTGGTCGTGATGAGTGCCGGGTGGGCGACACCGACGGCCGACGAGACCTTCATCAGCTCCTTGCGCAGGGTGCGCAGGTAGACGGCGGCCCGGGTGGCCTTCGAGGCCGGGTCGAGGCCGCGGGCCAGCCACGCGTTCTGGGTGGCGATGCCGGTGGGACACCGGTCGGTGTGGCACTTCTGCGCCTGGATGCAGCCGATGGACAGCATCGCCTCACGGGCCACGTTGATCATGTCAGCACCCAGGGCGAAGGCGACCGCGGCGTTCTCGGGCAGGCCGAGCTTGCCGGAGCCGATGAAGGTCAGGTCGTCGGTCAGCCCCAGCTCGGCGAAGGTGCCGTAGACCCGGGAGAAGCCCATCCGGAACGGCAGCGACACCGAGTCGGCGAACATCCGCGGGGCCGCCCCGGTACCGCCCTCGCCCCCGTCGATGGTCACGAAGTCGACACCGCGGTCACCACGTGCCATCAGCGCGGCCAGCTCCTGCCAGAAGCCCATCTCGCCCACCGCGCTCTTGACCCCGACCGGCACACCGGTCTCGGTGGCGAGCAACTCGACGAAGTCGAGCATCGAGTCGACGTCGCTGAACGCGGTGTGCCGCGACGGGGACGCGCAGTCCTCGCCGACCGGGATGCCGCGGATCCGGGCGATCTCCGGGGTCACCTTCGCGCCCGGCAGCATCCCGCCCAGCCCCGGCTTGGCGCCCTGGGAGAGCTTGATCTCTATCGCCTTGACCGGGGCGCCGGCGACCACGTCCTTGAGCTTGTCGAGGTTGAAACTGCCGTCGTCATTGCGGCAGCCGAAGTACGACGTACCGAGCTGGAGGACGAGGTCGCCGCCGTTGCGGTGGTACGGCGAGAGGCCGCCCTCGCCCGTGTTGTGCATCGCGCCCGCCAGCGCCGCCCCCTTGTTGAGCGCCGTGATGGCCGCGCCGGAGAGCGATCCGAAGCTCATCGCCGAGATGTTCACCACGCTCGCCGGCCGGAACGCCTTGGCGCGCCCGCGCGGCCCGCCCAGCACCTTGGCCGAGGGGAGGGGAGCCTGCGGGTCGTGCGTGTCGGGCAGAGCGCCGGCGAACGTGCGCTGCTTCAGGTAGGCGTGTCCCTGCACGTGCTCGACGTCGACCTCGGTTCCGAACCCGAAGTAGTTGTTCTCCTCCTTCGCCGACGCGTAGATCCAGGTGCGCTGGTCACGACTGAACGGGCGCTCCTCCTCGTTCGAGGTCACGATGTACTGCCGCAGCTCCGGCCCGATCCGCTCCAACAGGTACCGGGCGTGCCCGACCACCGGGAAGTTCCGGAGCAGTGCGTGCCTCTTCTGGATGAGGTCGCGGGCAGCCAGAAGTGTGACCGCTGTTGCGGCGGCTGTGCCGATCCTCCGGGCGTGCATGAACGTTCCTCCTCGATGCACGACTCCATCGCCGGGCGGTGGAGTCGCGTGGTGTCGTGTTGGGCGCTGGACGCGCGGCCGATCGGGCATCAGCGTCCGTCGAAGAATGCGAAATGATAGTAAAAGGCCACGCGGACAGGGACGTGGCCAGGGCCTGGTCCCGGGTTCGGCTTCGTTGTCGGTGTTGCCCGGCATGATGCCCGCATGACCGACGACACCGCCCCCGCCCTCTCCACCGCGGCCGACTACGCCGACGCCGTCGACCGGGCGGTGCAGGCCGCCGCCGCCTACTACGGTGACGGATCGACCCCGCTGGGGGACGACGAGTACGACGCCCTGCTGCGGGCCGTCACCGCCTTCGAGGACGCCCACCCCGAGCAGGTACTGGGTCATTCCCCGACCGGCAAGGTCGCCGGCGGCGCGGCCGGCGGGGACGTGCCGCACAGCGTGCCGATGCTCTCCCTGGACAACGTCTTCTCCGCCGACGACCTCACCAAGTGGGTCGCCGGGCTGGAACGGACCCTGGGCCGCGAGGTGTCCGCCTGGTGCGTGGAGCCCAAGCTCGACGGCATGGCCATCGCCGCCCGCTACCGCGCCGGCCGCCTGCACCGGATCCTCACCCGCGGCGACAGCCTGGCCGGCGAGGACATCAGCCACGCCGCCGACGCCATCCTCGGCCTGCCCGCCGCGCTCACCGACCCCATCGACGTCGAACTGCGCGGCGAGGTCCTGCTCACCCACGACCAGTTCGAGCACGCCAACAAGATGCGCACCGCCCACGGCGCGACACCGTTCGCCCACCCCCGCAGCGGTGCCGCCGGCACGCTGCGCGCCAAGGACCGCCCCTACCGCGTCGAGCTGACCTTCTTCGCCTACGGCGCCGTCGGCCTGGACGACGACCTCGGCCACAGCGCCCTGCTGGAACGGCTCGCCGCCCTCGGCGCGAACACCGCCGCCACCACCCCCGCCCACCCGCAGCGCTGCGCCACGCAGGAGGAGGTCCAGCAGCGCGTCGAGGAGATCGCCGCGTCGCGCGCCGCGCTGCCGTTCGGCATCGACGGCGTGGTCGTCAAGGCCGACTCCGCCGCCGACCGGCGTGACGCCGGGTCCGGGTCGCGCGCTCCGCGGTGGGCCGTGGCCCGCAAGCTCGCCGCCGAACACGCGGTCACCCGGCTGCTCGACGTCGAGTGGAACGTGGGCCGCACCGGCATCATCGCCCCGCGCGCCGTCCTCGAGCCCGTCGACATCGACGGCGTCACCGTCACCTACGCCACCCTCCACAACCCCGCCGACATCACCCGGCGCGACCTGCGGATCGGCGACCAGGTCTTCGTCTACCGGGCCGGTGACGTCATCCCGCGCGTCGAGGCGCCGCTCACCGACCAGCGCACCGGCGACGAGCAGCCCATCGCCTTCCCCGACGCCTGCCCGCGCTGCGGCGACGCCATCGACACCACCGAGCAGCGCTGGCGCTGCACCCGCGGCCGCGGGTGCCAGGCCGTCGCCTCCGTCATCTACGCGGCCGGCCGCGACCAGCTCGACATCGAGGGCCTGGGCCGCACCCGTGCCGTCCAGCTCGTCGAAGCCGGCCTGGTCGCCGACCTCGGCGACCTGTTCACCCTCACCCGCGACCGGCTCCTCTCCCTGGACCGCATGGGCGCCACCAGTACCGACAACCTCCTCGCCGCGATCGAGACCGCCCGCAGCCGCCCGCTCAACCGGGTCTTCTGCGCGCTCGGCGTACGCGGCACCGGGCGCACCATGTCCCGCCGCATCGCCGCCCACTTCGGGTCCATGGCCGCGATCCGGGCCGCCGACGCCGAGGCGCTGGCCGCCGTGGACGGCATCGGCACGGAGAAGGCCCGCGTCATCGTCGCCGAACTCGCGGACCTCGCGCCCCTCCTCGACAAGCTCGCCGCCCAGGACGTCGGCACCGCCGTCACCGAACCCCAGGTGCCGGCCGCCGGGGAGAACGACGCCGCCGACGAGAACACGGACGGCCCCGCCACGCAGCAGCCGACCGAGGGCGCGCCGCTCGCGGGCGAGGCGGTCGTCGTCACCGGCAGCATGACCGGCCCGCTCGCCGCCCTCTCGCGCAACGAGATGAACGAACTCATCGAGCGCGCCGGCGGCAAGGCCTCGTCCTCGGTGTCCGCACGCACCACCCTGCTGGTGGCCGGGGAGAAGGCCGGCTCGAAGCGGGCGAGGGCCGAGACGCTCGGCATCCCGATCCTCACCCCGGAGGAGTTCGCCGACCGCGTCGCCGCGTACCTGCCGTAGCGCGCCGGACGCCCTGCCATGCTCGGCATCGCCCGCCTGCACAACCTCCTCCAAGCCGCGTCGTCAAGCTGATCCCACGGCGGCCGGTCCCGACCGAACCGCCCGAAGACCAATGACGGGACAACCCTGCGGCCAGCAGGGCGTGCACCACGATGTGCCGGGCCCGGGCCCGGGTGCGGTCGGCGAACCTGAAGCCGGTCGGCCAGGGCGGGTCCGCCTTCTCCTTCCGCCCTGCGGCCTCGACGGGAATTGCTCGACTGGGCAACGGAGTTGCGGCACGCGGACACTGTCGGTGGCGGGTGACGGCCCGCTCGGCGGGGGTGTTCGCTGTCCACGGTGGCATCGCCGAGTGGATCGGCCGCACCCTGGAGGAGCGGTGGCAGTCGGGAGCCGGTCACCCCGCAGGGGCGACCGGCTCCCGGCTTTCGTCAGGTCCCGGAAGCTCGCTGCCCGGTGACGGCACTGCCACCGGCTGCCCGGCACGGAGACGCTCTCCACGGTCTCCTCGCCGCCGGCCCCGACCGTCACCGGCCGCGCCTCCTCGATGTGCTGGCGCTTCACCCGTGCCCCGTGTCCTGCGTCCCGTGCCCTGCGCTCGTGGTGCCTGACGGACCGGGTCGGCGTGGTGTTCGTGAGCGCGGACCGGTTCCTGTGCGGCGTTCTCGGGTTCGCCGTGGCGGCCTGTTGGGCGGCTGTCGGCTGCGGGTGGGCCTCGGTCCGGGCACGGTCGGCGGGTCCCGCTGGTCCTCCTCACGTTCGGCCCGGAAGGCCCGCCGCGTCCGCGTCGGGGGCGGACGGTTTGCTGTGGGAGAGCGTTGTCGTCGGGTACTTGTACCCGGTCGGGCACGCTTCTTCATGTGCGACCGGTGGCTGGTAGCCGCCGGTGTCTGCGGGTGGTCAGCGGCACAGGGCCGCGTCGAGTGCGTCGGTGAGGTGTGTGGCGGTGGGTTCGTCGGGGACGGTGGTGAGGGTGATGTTCGCGGCGCGGCCGTCCTGGGTGACGGCGCCGCGGGTGCGGTGGCCGGGGGAGGTGCCGCCGTGGCCCCAGGCGAGGCCGCCGCAGGTCAGTGGCCTGCTCTGGATCCCCAGGCCGTAGCGGATGCCGGGGCCCAGGAACTCGGCGGGGACGGTGGTGAGCATCTGGGCGAGCTGGGCGGCGGGCATCAGACGTCCCTCCAGGAGCGCGCCGTAGAAGGTGTTGAGGTCGGTGTTGGTGGACACGACGGCGCCCGCGGCCCAGGCCATCGAGGTGTCCATCTCGGTGTAGTCGACCAGCGGCGCGTCAGGGGCGGTGCGCAGGTAGCCGTGGGGGTGGGCCTCGTGGATCGTCATGTCCCCGGCCGCCGGGACGTAGGTGTGGTGCAGGCCGATCCGGTCGATGACGCGTGTGGTGACCTCCTCGCCGAAGGGGCGTCCGGTGACCTTCTGGATGATCAGGCCGGCCACCAGGTAGTTGGTGTTGTTGTAGTCCCAGCCGGTTCCGGCGGGGAACAGCGCTTTCTGGGCCAGTGCCTCGTCGAGGAGTTCACGCGGCTCGAAGTACCGGTACTGGATGGTGGTGAAGTCGGCCAGCGCGGGGGCGTTCATGTAGTCGGGCAGGCCGCTGGTGTGCTGGAGCAACTGGCGGACCGTGATGGTCCGCCCATCGATTCCCTCGCCGCGCAGGAGGCCCGGCAGGTAGCTGTCGACGGTCGCATCCAGGTCGACCTTGCCCTCGGCGACCAGTTGCAGGACGACGACCGCGGTGAAGGCCTTGGTGTTGCTGCCGGCCCGGATCTGCCCGTCGACCGGGACCCTGGCCCCGGTGGCCAGGTCACCGACCCCGGCGGTGTACGTGCGGCTTCGCCCGTCGCGGCCCTTGACGGTGGCGAGGGCGGCGGGCATCCCGTCCTCCTTCACCAGCGCGTCGAGGCGCTGCTGAACGACGTCCGGGCGCGGTACGGCCGAGGCCGGGAGCGGGGTGAGGGCGGTCAGGACGATGCCGGCGGCGGCCGTGGCCGTGGTGGCGTACCGCGCGAGGCGCATGCGGTGCGCCCTGCGCTGCGGGGCGTGTTCGTTCATCGGGGACTCCGATTCCGGGAAGTGAGGGGGGAGGTGCGGGGCGGTGCGCCCTGGCGGCAGGTGCCCGGGGGTCAGCGGCACAGCGCCTCGTCGGCCGCCTGCGTGATGTGGTCCATGGTGTTGCCGTCCGGGATCGTGGTGACGGCGATGTTCACGGCGCGGCCGTCGTCGGTGGTGCCTCCGGCGGTGTAGTAGCCCGGGATCGTCCCGCCGTGTCCCCAGGCGGTGCCGCCGCAGGACAGCGGGCGGCTCACCAGGCCCAGTCCGTAGCGCACGGCGGTGCCGGCCGCCTCGGCGGGGACGGTGGTGCGCATTTGGGCGAGCTGGGCGGCGGGCAGCAGCCGGCCCTCCAGCAGCGCGCCGTAGAACCGGGTGATGTCGGTGTTGGTCGAGACGACCGCGCCGGCCGCCCAGCCCCAGGACGGGTCCAGTTCCGTGTAGTCGCGCAGCGACCCGTCCGCGGCGCGCTGGTAGCCCTGGGGGTGGGCCTCGTGGATCGTCATGTCGCCGGGGACGGGGACGTAGGTGTGGCGCAGGCCGATCCGGTCGATGACGCGTGTGGTGACCTCCTCGCCGAAGGGGCGTCCGGTGACCTTCTGGATGATCAGGCCCGCCAGCAGGTAGTTGGTGTTGCTGTACTCCCACTGGGCGCCGGGCGCGAAGCGGGCCTTCTGCGCGAGCGCGGCGTCGAGGAGTTCGCGCGGCTCGTAGTAGCGCCGGGGGGCGTTGAGTATGACCTCCTTGTCCAGGTAGTCGGGCAGGCCGCTGGTGTGCTGGAGCAGCTGGCGGACCGTGATGGTGCGGCCGTCGAAGCCGTCGCCGCGGACCAGGCCCGGCAGGTAGGTGTCGACGGTCGCATCCAGGTCGACCTTGCCCTCGGCGACCAGTTGCAGGACGACGACGGCGGTGAAGGCCTTGGTGTTGCTGCCGGCCCGGATCTGCCCGTCGACCGGCACCTTGGCCTTGGTGGCCGCGTTGCCGACGCCGGCCGTGTAGGTGCGGGTGCGCCCGTCGCGGCCCTTGACGGTGGCGAGGGCGGCGGGCACCCCGTCCTGCTTGACCAGCGCGTCGAGGCGCTGCTGCACGGTGTCCGGACGCGGGCCGGCGAAGGCTGCGGTCGGTGCCAGGGCGCCGGCTGCCACGGCGCCTGCCACCGCGGCGGCGGTCACCGCGGTCACGGCCGCCGCCCGGCGCCGGCCGCCGCGCGGGCGGTTGGGAAGGTGGTACTGCGGTGCGTGCTCGTTCACGGGAAAGCCCCTTCGGGTAGGGCGCCGGAGCTCTTCTCGGCGCCCTCCAAGAGGACCATCTGATGGACCGTCGATCCGTCCGCGCGAAGGACGAGACGGCGCCCGGGAGCGTGCTCCGGGTCGGGGCCGGGCGCGGGAGCGTGCTCCCGGGGCCCATTGGCGGAACACTCCGCCTGGTGGCCCGGGGTCCGGACCGGCCTCGGGCTCGGCGCGTTCCCGGCCCGCGCCGCGTGTCCCGCCCCCGGAGTCGACCGGCGGCGCACCCGGACGACGGCCAGGGCCGCCGCGCCGCGCGCGTCCGGCCGGTCCGCACCGCCGACACCCCGGGCTGCGCTCCGCGGCACAGGCGGGGTCCCCGAAGCCCGTCGCCACGAACTCACCCTTCACCGAGTGGGACAAGACCTTCGGCGACGCCCGCCTCTGCGCGGTCATCGCCGACCGGATCACCTTCCGCTGCGCCTTGATCCAGACCGGCACCGAGTCCTACCGCTATCAGGCCACCCAGGAATCCCCCTTCCCCACCCCGAATTGACACGCCGCCAGCAGCACGGAGGGCTGGACCCCACGGGTCCAGCCGGCGGCGTACATGTGAGAGTGCTCGGCCACGTGCTGGTGAACGTGCACAAGTCCAGGACGACGCCCAGGGATTGATCCCAGTTGTCCCGCATATCGAGCGTCCACGACCGGACCCCGCACCCCACCGCACGACAGCGCGTTCGCCCGTGAGATGGTTCCTGTCATGACAGAGACTCCGGACAGCGAGTTTGTACTTGAGACGAGTCGCCTCCTGCTCAGGCCTTGGCGGGTGGCCGAGGCTGTCGTCCAGCGTGAGCTGTGGACCGAACGTGATCCACGAGTGCCCCCGCACCGCCGAATCGACGCAGACGGACATCCCACGGTCGCGGAGCTCGAGGATTCGATCCGCACCAACCAGCTGTGGTCGACCGGTTTGCTGGCGGTCGAGCGGAAGGCCTCTCATGACGTCATCGGCTACTGCGGGGTGGTGGACACCGGGCGAGGAGCGGCAGGGGAACCGGAACTGGCATTCGAGCTGCTGCGCCGGGTTTGGTGTCAGGGATACGCGACCGAGGCCTCGTTGGCGGTTCTGGAATGGGCGAGAGCGTCTGGATACGAACGTCTGTGGGCCACGGTCTGGGACTGGAACACCGCTTCTCGCCGTGTTCTGGCCAAGGTCGGGTTCACCGAGACCGAGCGGAAGGAAGTGGACGCGGAGCGCGGGACCACCCTGTTCACGACGAGACGGCTCTGACACACCCGATGTTTGGCCTCGCGGACGGCTCAGTGCAGTTCCGGCAGGCGGCAGTGTCCCCGTACAGTCGGCAGAAGCGGCTGCGGCACACGCTCGATGCCGGGGCGCTGGGAGCGGGACATCACGGCGGCCGCCGGACTGTTCTTATGGGTCTCGCTGAGTCCGGTGGTCGGATCGTGGTCGGTTGAAGCGTCGGTTCTGCATCCGCTCGTCTCAATCGCCGATCCGCACGACGCTGTGCATGTCTATCCAAAGCGCTGATGTCCTGCTCGCACTGGAACGTACGCGTCACCGTCCCGCAGGGCTGGCAGCACGTCGGCCTGCTCCCCGCCGGCGGCCCGCTGTTCGAGGACGGCAGGCCGCTGGATGAGTGGGGCAAGGGCCTGAAGGCCGTGTGGGCGGACCTGACCAACCTCTCCCGTATCCATGGGGATGAGCGGTAGCGGCAGGCGGCCTACCCCGCGTCCCGAGCGGACGAGTGGTTTCTGTTGGTGTTCCACGGGCGCGGGTTTGGCGAGTCCGTGGTGCCGGCGGCCTTCGTGACCACCGCTCTGCCGCGCCATACCGCGGAGGCCGTCCGGCTGCGGCGGGCACGGGGCAGGGTGCCGATGGGCCGGGAGGTCACCGCCTGGCTGTATGCGAGTCTGACGCAGTACGCCGCCGACCTCGGCACCGCGGTGACCGACGTGCCCGGGCCGTGCGACCCGGCGGACCGGACCAGGGCGGACGAGTACGCGCGCCACCTGGCCGAAACGGCCGAGGCCCGCCTCCGCAGCCGACGCTCCCACCGGGGCGGCCCGGGTGTCCCAGGCGGGTCGTAGGCTGCTGTTTCGGGTAGGCGCGCACCGCGTGGTGCCGCGGCGGCGGGACGCTGAGAGGAAGAGGAGCAGCAGGCATGCCACTGACGGACTCGCAGCGGATCGCGGAACTCGCCCGGTGGGCCGAGCCTGTGAGGGCCTCGGACGGGCAGTGGCTGGAGGACGCGAGGCGTCTGGTGGCCGGCGCGGTGGCGCGGCATCCGGCGTTTGCGGGCCTCGGGTTGTTGGTGGAGCCCGTCGGGTCGTGGGTGAACGGCACGCACCTTGGCAGCGCCGTCGATATCGATGTCCGGGTCGAGTTCGCCGAACGGACTTTCCACGGCGCGGTGGGCGGCATGTCGGCGCAGGGCCTCGCCCGTCGGCACCGGGCGTACGGCGGTCGCTGGACGCCGCAGGAGTTCCGGTCCGAACTCGGTGCCGCGCTGAGTTCCGCCTGCGACGTCGTCGACACCGGCCGCTCGACCGCTCTTCGTGTCCCCGGTGTTCCGGGCGGCCGGCCGGGCATCCGGGTGGTGCCGTGCTTCGGCTACCTTCACCGGCCCGTGCTGACGGGCACCGAGCAGCGCGGCATCGTCGTGTTCACCCGCGACGGCAGGCACCTCGTCAACTGGCCGCGGCAGCAGTGGGAGAACGGACGGGCGAAGGACGCCGCGACCGGCCACCGTTACACGTACGCGGTCCGCGCCCTCAAGGCGGTCGCGGCCGACCTGGCCTCGACGGGCGCGTCCAGGAGCCTCCCGTCGTACTTCACGGAGTGCCTGATCCACTGCGTCCCCGACGGGACCCTGCGTACGGGATCGCCCGACGACGCGTTCCGCGGCTCCCTCGGCTTCCTGGAGTACCAGCTCAGCGTCTGGTCGATGTTCGCCAAGCCGGACACCCTGCTCGAACCGAACGGAATCAGGAGGCTGTTCGGGCCGGGCCGGCCGTGGACCAGGTCCGACGGGCACGCGCTCGTCACGGCGGTCCGCCGACACCTGGGCTACCGGCGCTGACCTCCCGCACGGGGAGCACCCCTCGCGCCCGGCGACGCGGCGGGTGGCCGCCGCTGGCCGAGGCCGACCCGGCGCAACGCTGCACGCCGCTCCCGCCCAGCACCCCGACCGCCCCGACCGCGCCCCTGGACGAGCACGACGACCAGGAGCACGAGCTGCTCGGCGACGCCCGCGCCCGGGTCCGCCGCCGGGCGGCCGGGATGCCCCTGGAGAACCTCCGGCAAGCCCGGGAACAGGCCCGGTTCGAGTGGAGGTCTTGGGCACCGGGCTGTTCACCCCGGGCGTGCACGGCGGAGCGGTTCGCCGGGGACCTCGAGATGGTGGTGGCGGTGCTGGTGCTCGACCTGCCGGACGTCCAGGTGGTGGCGGCCGCCGTGGCCCTGGGCCGGGAGCGGGGCGAGGCCCGTCGCCCGGGCCCATCCTCACCAAGCCGGACGGCACCCTCACCACCACGATGCCGCCCCCGAACCCGGGGCGGCAGGAAGGACCGATGCCCCGTGCGGGAGATCGACGAGGGCCCGGAGCGCGCCGGGCGCACCCGCCCCATCCCGGTGCACCTGAACACCCGCGTGCGCTTCCTGTGGGAGAAGGTCGCCAAGGAGGACACCGCCCGGCTCACCCGCGCGGCCGGCGTCTCGGTCCGTACCGCACAGCGCCGGGTGCACACCCTCAAGGACGTCCCCTTTTCGAGCTGCTGGGCGACATCCCGATGGCCAAGGCGAACGCCCGCAAGGTCGAGCAGGCCGTGCGCGCAGCCTGGCAGCCGCGGGTGAAGAAGCGGGTGCGCCGCGACGCCGAGAAGAACGGCTTCACCCTCCACATCGCCGGCACCTTCGGCTTCAGCGCGGCGGCCGGCTCCACCGACGACCCCCGCCGGTGTTCGATCACGCAGAGGATGCCCGGCGAGGCCGCCCAGGCCCTCTACGCCGCCCGGGACGCCGGAGCCGACCAGGCCGAACGGGAGCAGATCCCGGCCGACGCCCTGGGGGAGCACTGCTTCCGCCAGGGCGGGCGCGCCCGGTGCCTGGACGTCGGCCTGAACGACATCGCCTGGATGGACCTGGAGCTGTAGAGCTCCATCCAACCGCCCGATGTCGCCGAAATGTGACTGAGCGCTTCGGTTGGCGAGTGAGTCACCGTTCTGGCGAGCTGTGCGCACCGGCACGGGCTTCCCGCTTGAGCCGTGACACGCTAGTTGGAACCTGGTCACGAGAGTTGGAACCAGTGTGGCCGGCGCCGACTAGGCTCACCTCCATGTCCGAGCTAGCCGCTGACCCTCGCATGCAGTCCTTGATCAACCAGCTCCGGCCGGGGACTGTGAGAGCAGTGAAGGTCACCGGGTTCGACGGAGCGGACGTCCTGGTGCAGCTCGTAGATGCCGAAGGGGAGAAAGCCGAGATCGGTCGGATTCCTCGACATGAGGCGTCGATGCGTCGGATGGAGCATCCGTCAGAGCTGTTTGAGGTTGGCCAGGAGATCAATGCCGAAGAGATCGGGCGCTGGCACGAAGGTCAACTTCACCTTTCCGCCAGGGCGTGCGAGATTCCGGCCTTGCGGTCCTTTCTCCTCGCGTTTGAACGAGGGCAGGTCGTCGCTGGGACGGTCTCCGAGGTTCACAATTTCGGGGTCTTCGTTCACGTCGATGGCGAACCGGACGGCCTGTGCACCGGCTTCATCCGGGTGCCGGACCTGACGTGGGGCTGGATCAACCACCCCTCCGAGGCAGTCGAAGCCGGCCAGCGGATCACCGCTGAGGTGATCATTGCCGAGACGCGTTCCGGGCAGGTGACGCTCTCGTTGAAGGCTCTGCAGGAGGATCCACTCATTCGGTTTGCGGATCAGGTCGGCCGGGTCCTCACCGGGCCGGTCATCAAGATCGTTCCTTTTGGCGTGTTCGTGCAGCTTGCTCCCGATGTTGTGGGGTTCCTTCACCTCGCAGAGCTGACTGACGAGCCGGTCGAGACCCCGGATCAGCTTGTCGATGAAGGCGAGCTGATCACGGTGAAGGTCACCGAGGTCGACCTCCAGCGTCACCGGGTGCGGCTGGGCGCCGCTGGCGGAGCGGACAGAACCTAGCGAATGGACGTGCTGGTGCCCGATTCGATCTTCTCGATGAGGGCGTCGCCGTGCTGGCATAGGAGTCCTCGTAGGGCCGTGTAGTGGTTCAGAGCGTCGGAGCGGGAGAGCTGGAACCAGGTGTTCGCCCGGCGCTGTCGCCAGGCTTGGCGAGTGTCCGGGGGCTGTGCGGCTTCGATGTGCCGTGGCGCGAAGAGCGGCTCGCCGCAGGTGACATAGGCCCAGACGAACGCGGATGCTTCCTGGCGTACTCGGTTGCCCAGGTTGGGGCGGACGGGGCCCGGGACGGGTGGAAGCCTGGTGATGATCTCGTGCCAGGTCCCGGACGGCAGTGACCAGTCTCGCAATAGCTCGCGTCGGCGTTGGTAGTTGGTGGGGTCTGTCGCGCGGTCGAGTTCCTCGGCCAGGTTGTGCAGAGCGGCGTTGAAGGCATCCTGCCCGTCTCGGAGCCGCCGCAGGAGCGTGCTCGTGGCTGCGAACTGGCCTCCGGTGGGGTTGATGCCGAGGAAGTCTGCGGCGTCACCCTTTGCCCTGCCAGATGCCTGTTGGACAAGGAGGACGGCTGCGAGACGGCGTACGGATTTCGCTTCCGTGTTGATCTGGAGCGGTGCGAGATGCTCCTGATACCAGCGTTCTTCCAGGAAGGCGGGAATGTGTTCGGGACGGTAGCCGCCGGTGCGGTCAGGGATCCGGGTTCCGCGTGGTCCGGTGCGCCGGTATGAACGGACAGCGGGGGCAGCGGCTTGCCGCACGAGTGCCGAGCAGGTGGAGCTGTGGCGCTCGAAGACATAGGTCCAGGGAATCCGGCTGGGCGGGCCGTTCCTGACTGCCTGTGTGTGCTGGTTCAGCAGGTCACGAAGATCGGGGGCTTCGCGGAGGCCGGCGGCTGCAGTCAGGATTCCGGCCGTTGCGGTCGAGTCCCGTGGAGGCTGGTCGTGGGCCTGGCGTTGGCCTGCGCCAAGTGCGCGGATGTGCGCGGCGACCGCGTCGCGTGCGCCGGGCGGGATCAGCTCCTGCCCGAGCGGTCAGGACGCGCAGAGTAGGGCGACGAGAACGCGCAGGTCACTGAAGTAGGAGACGGCGTCCCCGGGTGGGCAGTCGGGGCCAAGTTGGTCCAGGATCCGCAGCTGGGTGTTCAGCATGGGTGGATCGGGGCGGATCCCGCCGCTGTGTTCGAGCTGGTCGAGCCGGACCCCGCAGGAGAGGACGGCCCGCCCTTGTGACCGGGACTGGCCCACGGCTGGGAGACGGCACTGGGCGGGCTGCAATGTGGTGTCCGCGGTCTGGGTGATCAGGTCCGTGATCGAGCGCGTGAGCTCGTGGGGTTGCGGGCACCGGTGCTGAAGGAAGACGCGGTGGTCGGGGCAGACGAAGACGATCGGCAGGTGCCAGAACTTCTTCCATGAGCCTCCGTGGTCTTGCTGGATGGGGCTGCCGTCGCCGGCCAGACACTGAGGGCAGTAGCGAGGAAGATCATTGAACAGCCAGTCATCCCGGGATCCGGAGACCGGGCGGCGAAGCGCCCGCGCGATGGGCGGGTAACGGTCTTGCCAGGGAACGAGTGTCAGCGAGAGGGCTTCGTCACTGCTCAGGCGTGTCACGCGGGCGAAGCCGTCGACATCGAGGTCGAGCAGGAGCCGGCGTCCGAGTCGTGTGGCCGAGGGTGCGGCGGTGCCGATCCGGCGGGCCAGCTGGATGGGTGAGAGGCGGAGCCGGTGGGAGAGTCTTAGCAGGTAGCCGCCGAGGGACTCGCCGGGTAGTGGGTCGAGGCTTCGCGTCAGCGGTCGGGTGTGGGTGGTGGGCTCAGCCATCGGCGGCCGGCCTGTCGCCGTGGTCGTCGAAGACCGTGTTGCGCGGCCTTCTTCCGGCATTCTTCCCCTGCTGTCGGGGAGGCTTGACGTTCGGCGGGATCTCCGGGACCTCGCCGGCCTCCGGATCGAGTTCGGTGAGATTGCCCAGGCGAATGGCGGTGCGGGCCAGCAGTTCGGGCGTCAGCCGCTCCTCGCCACTGGTGATCGCTTCCGTGCAGCCATCCTCGATCAGCCGTCGAAGCAGTCCGACGATGCCGTGGGTGCGGCGGAACAGGTACTCGGGCATGCCGCCCGTGGTCAGCCTGCCCTCGAAGGAGCGGAACAGCCGCAGCTGGTCCTCGATCCCCGCGAGGTGCTCGACGAAGGCGGTGATCCCGGCGGGGGTGGAGTAGTCGAACGGGTCGAGGTCGACCATGTCGAAGCGCCGCTCGGTCTGCGTCGAGGCCGCGTCGTTGTGGCTCTTGCCCCGCTTGATGTCCGGGAAGACCCACTGCTTGGTGCGCGGGTCGATGTAGGCGCCCCGCAGCAGTCCGGAGTGGGGGATGTCGACGCCGATCAGCACCAACGTGACATTCAGGTCCATCAGCTCGCGGATCAGGTCCAGTGTGTCCTGGTCATCACCGCGATGGAGTCGAAGGCGCGTCACATCGTCGATCAGCAGGGCCGTGGTGTTGTGGTCCCGGACCGCGTCGCGGACGGAGCGGATCAGATCGTCCAGCGTGCCGGGATGCGGGTCGCCGTAGACGTCCAGGATGGTCTTGCACAATGCCTTCGGTGTCGCTTTCACCGGCAGCCGGCAGTAGGCGACCGCGACGAACACATCGCGTGTTCCCTGCAACGGCGCTTGGTCGGGCAGGAGTTGGTGGTGGACAGTGCGCCACAGATCCTCGAAGGCGGCGGCCGCGGAACACGCCGTCTCCGTCTTGCCCTGGAAGCCGCCGCCGTTGATCATCAGACCGTCCCGGGTGCCGGGCATGAACTTCACCGCGTTGTTCTGCAGACGCCCGCGCATCAGGTCGGAGACCCTCCGGCTCATCGGCGTCTCCTGGAGCCGCATGTTCACGTGCGTCGCGGTCCGGTGCAGGTCGTGCAGGGCCCGCCGGCGCGGGCTCATGTCGCTGTACTCCTTCGGCGACAGCCGCGGTGCCGGGATGAACGCGTCCCGGATCTCCCGCCACTGCTGCCAGCCCTCCCACCTGGTGCGATCGGGCGGCGGTCCGACGCGCAGGAACGGAACGATCGGGCTGTCGCTGTCAGCTGGCCGGTCCATCACCGCGCTCCTCGTCATCGTCCTCGGGCAGAAGGAACACGTTGCGCTCGCGGAAGCTCGACCCCAGAGGTGGCGGCGGCTTGGGCGTGACCGGGACGGCAGCTTCGCGTCGGCGGCGCCGCTCGGCATCGAGACTGTCGTGGGTCTGCCGGGACCGCTGGGGCCACTGCAACACGGTCGCCGTCGCCTCCGCTGTCAGCGGCGGCTCCTGCGGGGCGTCGGTTTCCGGGGCCGGCATGTCCGGGCCGGTCGGCGGCGGCCGCCTTCGCCTGGGTGACCTCGCGTGCGTGCTCGGTCCGCTGGGACTTCTTCAGCTGGGTCGGCCACTGGCTGACCGGAATCTTCGAGCCGATCAACTCCAATAGAACGGGCAGAAGTTCGGTATCCGACTTCGGCTTCAGGCCGCAGGCGTCGGCTTTCTTGAGCAGGTCACGAACCCGGGCGTCTCCGAAGGCCGGCATCTGCCCAACAGGCGGCAGCCCGGTCCAGGGCAAGGGGTGCCAGGCATGGGTGATCGGGTCCTGGAAGTAGACGCTGCGGCGGTCCCGCGGGTCACGCCGGATGAGCCATTTGCCCCTGTGCTTCCCGCCGCGTGCCGACAGCTGGCCGCGGTAGTCGTGCAGGACCTTGTCGTCGTCGTACCAAAGTCCGCGGATCTTCACCCCGCGCCTGGCGTCGATCCCCACGAAATGCGCCGGCAACAGCTCGTAGAACAGCTCCGGCGACGGGATCTCCATTGCGAATCCGGCCTGCGCGAACGACGCGGCGAACAGGGAGTTCGGGCTGTGGGAGCCGTCCGGATCCCAGCTCGGCGCATGCTCTCCGAGCTTGCGCCGTTGCCAGATGGAGACGACCCAGGTGGCGATCAAGTGTTCCATCTCGTCCAGCGTCAGCACCGCGTCGCCGGCCGGATCGGCGCCCCGGTCGGCCGTGTCGACCCCGGTGTAGCCGGTCAGCAGCTCGAACAGGAGCTGCCGGATGATGCCGAACGCCCGCTCGCAGGCGGCCTTGTCGGTGGGCCGAAGTACCCGCGAGGGAAGGATGTTGCAGCCCAGGGCCCGCTGGACGTCGACCAGGTGGTGGTTCCGGTAGACGGATCCGTGGTCGGTCGTCACCGTCTCGGGGGCGAAGAACGGCAGGCCGGCGACCTTGTGCCCTGCGAACTCCGAGACGACCGCCGCCGGCAGCCCCGGGTAGGGCCACTCCAGGTCCTCGCCCCAGTCGGCGCGCATCGGCAGCGGCATCATCACGTCCCGCAGCAGCATCGCGACGTCGACCGCGGTGTCGGACACCAGCGTGAGCCGGAACGCGACCAGCGAATGCGTGTAGGTGTCCAGGGCGATTGTCAGATGCGGCTTCACCGGGTCACCGAAGACGCCTTCGCGGACCATGACCGGCAAGACCGTGGTGTCCAGCGCAACCACCTGTCCGGGCCGGTGGATCACAACATGGCCGTTCTTCATGGGCAGTTCAGCGGAGCGGGCATAGCGCTGCCGTGCGCCACCCGGGCCGAACCACTCCCTCCAGACCCGGCAGAGGGTCCGGTAGCCCGGGACCGGTGTCTCGGCGCCGAACGTCTCGCGGACGTACTGGTGGATCATGCGCTCCTTCGTGCGCATGGAGACCTTCGCCGCCCGCAGGGTCTCCTCGCGGACCGCGAGGATCGCCTCCCGGATCTCCTCCGTCACGCTGGGGTGGCCGCCGCCCTGCCGGAGCCAGCGGTCGTCCGCGCAGCCGACCAGGCCGAACTGCCGCCGTGCGGTCTCCCAGCGGATCAGGGTGTGGTAGCTGACGGCATCCAGGCCCAGCCGTTTTGCGTGCTGCCGGTCCAGGGCCTGCAGCTCGGCGACCTTTGCCCGTCGGCGGCTCGTGAGGGTCGTGCTGTCCGGGTCGTACTCGGGCCTGGGTTCCCCCGGTCCCGGCCGCATCCGATCACCGCTGCGGAATCCGGTCGCCACCTCCAGCAGGTGGGCCATCCGGATCTCCGCGATCTCCCGCCTGCCCTTGCCCAGGTCCTCCAGGGTCTTGGGCTGGCGTCCCCGATCCGCACCGGACGCCGCTGTCCGCGAGGACGGCTCGCAGCCCGGGTGGTTGGCCAGGAACCGTAGGCTCACCTGCTGGCGGGCACCGTCGAGTGCCACCAGATGGACGCGTCCGAGGTGCGGCTCTCGACGCTCAACGGTCCATTCGGCCCCGTCCAGTACCAGGCCAGCGCCGGGTGAAAGGTCCAGCACCGTCGCAGCAGACCTCATTCGGCCGCCTCCGAAGCCGGGACCACGACCGAGCGGTCCGCCAGCGGTTCGGCCAGGTCCACCCCGAGCTGCCGGTGCCAGAGCAGATGCAGCAGCTGGGCCCGGGCCACCGGCTCGCACGCTGTCGAGGCGGCCAGCTGCCCGAACGGCAGTCCCCGCCGGGCCGAGGCGAGCAGGGCAGGACGCACGCCAAGCGGGTCAGACAGCTGCCGCCGCTGGGAAGAGAACGCGTCGAGAGCCGCCGGGACATGCTCTCGCCACCGAGCTGCCACCACGTAGTGCCAGCCGCATGCCAACGCGACTTCCCTCGCCGCCGCGAAGGACTCCCGGTCACTGTCCTTGATCAAGCCTTCGGGACGTACGTCGATCAGGCACGTGCCCGAGCGGGTCACGGCGAGGAAGTCCGGCGTGTGGCTCCTGCGCTCCCGCGTGCTGTCGAACCGCAGCCTCAGCGGCTGTGAGACCACGTCGATCAGGTCCCCGGCGAAGTCCAGTGCCAGCAGCAGTCGGGCCTCCTCCAGGCTCTCCGCACCATGAAGCCGGCCGGTGCTGACCATGAACTGGAGTCCCGGACGATGGCGCTGTCCTCGCCGCCAGGAGAAACAGCGGATCGGATCGCTGTTCACCATCGGCACCTGGCCGAGTTCCCGCACCGTCCGGGAGACCCGCTCCTCGCCGGTCCTCCACTCGACCGACCAACGGAGGGGCCAGTCAGCGTCCAGCCGCAGACTGGCCTGGCCCGCGTCGACCGACACCGGGACGAGGAGTTCATCCCACCTGGCGAGGTGCGACCAGATCGGCCTACCTGCCGTTCCGTCAGGAGCCCGTACGGCCCTGCTGCCCACGCTCACGCTTCTCATGGCATGAAGGAAAGCTCCCAACACCGCCGAGGAGCTTGGATCTTCGGAACTGGTGCCAAGAAGACTGACAACTCACGGTTGGTTGCAAGAAGCGTGACCATTTGGTGCCAACAAGCTTGTCCCATCGACCAGAAACCACCAGCTCACCGGGCCTCACTGGTTCCAACTAACGTGTCCAGGCTCATCAGGGCCGTTGAACGACGAAGACGAACTCTTTGCCTGGGCGGTCGGGTGCGTCCCGGACCTCCTGCAGCGCGAATCCCTGCGCGCTCAGGTCCGCCTCGATGTCCTGGCGCTCCCGGAACATCAGGGTCGACTCGGAGGTGAACTGCTGCCCGTCCGTGGCAAAGACGTAGTTCCACCGGAACGTCACCAGCGGTCCGCTCACCTCTACCAGTTCAACCCAGTTCTCGACCGCGCCGACACCCGGGATCTCCGAGACCCTCTGCGAGGCCGTGCGGTTCCACGCCTCCCAGGCGCGCTTGGCCGGGTCTCGGGTTTCGAACACCAGATGCCCGCCGGGTCGCAGGGCTTCGTAAGCCCCCTTGAGCGTTCGCTGCCACGTGTGAGGAGTGACGATCGCCTGAGCGACGTTCGCGGTCATGGTGACGAGGTCGACCTGCAGCGGAGGCAGGGCCGTTGCGTCACCGCAGATCCAGCGGACCCGCTCGCTGCCCGGCTTGGTCTTGGCTACTTCGATTGAGGCTCGGGCGGGATCGACGCCGACGACCTCGATTCCGCGATCAGCCAACAGGAGTGCGAAAACGCCGGTGCCGCAGCCGATGTCCAGCACGCGCCTGGCATCGAGTAGTCGAGCGAGTTCCAGGTAGGCGTGAAGGTCGCTGCGATCTGGATCGAGCGGGTCGTAGATTGCCGCAAGCCGCGGGTGTGTGAAGATCTCGTCAGCCATGAGTCGGAACGTATAGCTGGTGGGCAGTCAGCTGCGTGGCATTTTCGCGTCGATGGCTGCGGCGAGTTGGTCGGCGTGGCCGTCGAGCAGCACCTTCAGCTCGCGGTAGTGGGGGTGGTCGTCCGTCTGCCTGAGCCAGGCCCGCACCTGTAGAGCGGCCGACTCTGTCCACAGGCCACCCGCTCGAAGCTGGTCCGGCAGGCCGGGAGAAGCCCGGCCGTCGAAGGGAGCGCACCATGCCCAAGCTCAAGGCACTGAGCGGGGAACACCTGCCGCACCACCGCTACGTCGCCCAGGTCGTCACCGGCCGCGAAGAGATCGGCCGCGCGTGGGCCGGCGGCGGCGGGAACGTGCGGCGTGCTGCATCTCGGCTTCGGCCACAGGCCGGCGCCCCGCGGCCGGGTCCTGGCGGACCCGCTCC
>NZ_JBEXJT010000029.1:0-91936 GCF_040609255.1 Kitasatospora sp. NPDC004723
CATCCAACTCGCTGGCGTCTTCTGCGGCTTGACGCCCCGTCCGACGTTTCAAACTCTAGCCGATCACCGCTCCGAAAAGCGAATCCGGCCGCAATTCCCGAAAATGCACACGCCGAATAAACCCCATGCCGGGGAGGCGTAGACATTTCCAGAGGATTGGCCGCTCCGGGACCGTCCGCGCCGATGCGTGTCCGGTGCTCCCTGCCGAGCGACTAGGGAACACTACGCCGGTTCTCGTCCGAAGGCAAACGCCAGGGAAACTCCCGGGCATGCCGCAGGCCGGCCCGCGCACCCACGGACCGGCCTGCGTCGCCCCCGACTCAGTTGTTGGTCGGGAAGCCGAGGTTGATACCGCCGTGCGACGGGTCCAGCCAGCGCTGGGTGACCGCCTTGCCGCGGGTGAAGAACTGCACGCCGTCCTGGCCGTACGCGTGGGTGTCGCCGAACAGCGAGGCCTTCCAGCCTCCGAAGGAGTAGTAGGCGACCGGGACCGGGATCGGCACGTTGATGCCGACCATGCCGACCTCCACCTCGTACTGGAAGCGCCGGGCCGCACCGCCGTCGTTGGTGAAGATGGCGGTGCCGTTGCCGTACGGGTTGGCGTTGATGAGGGCGAGGCCCTCCTCGTAGGAGGCGACCCGCACCACGGAGAGGACCGGACCGAAGATCTCGTCGGTGTAGACGGACATGCCGGGCTTCACGTGGTCGAACAGCGTGGGGCCGAGCCAGAAGCCGTCCGCGGTCGGCGTGCCGTCGCGGTCCTCGGCGGTGACCGGGTGCTTGCGGCCGTCGACGGCCAGCTCGGCGCCGTCGGCGAGGCCGGACTCCACGTAGGAGGTGACCTTGTCCCGGTGCTGGCCGGTGACCAGCGGGCCCATCTCCGACTCGCCGTTGCAGCCGGGGCCGACGGTGAGGGTGGCCATCCGCTGCCTGATCTTCTCCACCAGCTCGTCGCCGATCGGGTCGACGGCGACCAGGACCGAGACGGCCATGCAGCGCTCGCCGGCCGCGCCGAAGCCGGCGTTGACGGCGGCGTCGGCGCTGAGGTCGAGGTCGGCGTCGGGCAGGACCAGCATGTGGTTCTTGGCCCCGCCGAGGGCCTGCACGCGCTTGCCGTAGCGGGTGCCGGTCTCGTAGACGTAGCGGGCGATCGGGGTGGAGCCGACGAAGCTGACCGACTTGATGTCGGGGTGCTCCAGCAGGCGGTCGACCGCGACCTTGTCACCGTGCACGACGTTGAAGACGCCGTCGGGCAGACCGGCCTCCTTCCACAGCTCGGCGAGGAAGTTGGCGGCGGCCGGGTCCTTCTCGGAGGGCTTGACGACCACGGTGTTGCCGGCCGCGATGGCGATCGGGAAGAACCACATCGGCACCATGGCCGGGAAGTTGAAGGGCGAGATGATCGCGACCGGGCCGAGCGGCTGGCGGATCGAGTAGACGTCGACGCCGGTCGAGGCCTGCTCGGTGTAGCCGCCCTTGAGCAGCTGCGGGATGCCGCAGGCGTACTCGACGACCTCCAGGCCGCGGGCGATCTCGCCGAGCGCGTCCGAGTGCACCTTGCCGTGCTCGGCGACGATGATCGAGGCGAGCTCGTCCTTGCGGGCGTTGAGCAGCTCGCGGAAGGAGAAGAGCACCGTGGCGCGCTTGGCGACCGAGGTGGTGCGCCACTCGGTGAAGGCCGAGGCGGCGGCGGCGACCGCCTGGTCGACCTCCACGACCTCCGCGAAGTCGACCTGGCCCGTGACCCGGCCGGTGGCCGGGTCGAAGATGTCACCGCGGCGGGGCGCGGCACCGGCGGTGGCGACCGGCCGGCCGCCGATCCAGTGGGTGATGTGCTTGCTCAAGGTCCGTCTGCCTCCGAAGTCGGGGCGGCCTGACGCCACCGGTCCCTGGTGTGGCGCCACCCGTCCGAGAACGGGCGGCGGGGTCACGGGGGCTACCGCGCTCACGTTCCAGTCTGCTGGCCGCTCCGGGCGGTCTCAACGAACAGGCTGACGGGGATCGAGGATTCAGCCTTACAGGTCGTCGGACAGAGCCGCCTTCCGGGTGACGGACGTCCGGGTTGGCCGAGTGGACGCTCAGGCCTCCTCCTGGTCCTCCAGGTAGGGATCGTGCAGGCCGTCCGCCGCCTCCTGCGTCTCCAGCAGGTCCAGCCGGAGGTCCTGCGCCCAGGCCAGTGCCCACCGCTTCAGTTCGTCGACCTCCCCGGCGGGCAGACCGCGTGCCCGGAACCGGCCGTCGGCGGCCTCGGCCAGCGTCTCCAGCCGCTCGGCGAGCGCGGTGGGCTGGAACTCGGTGTCCAGCCCGGTGGCCATGGCGAGCAGTTCGCCCTCGCGGTAGCAGGCGGTGAGCGCGTGCACGTCGATCAGGTCGCGGGGCAGGGCGCGGTCGACGAGCAGCGCGGTGGTGAGGGCGGCGGCGTCCTCCAGGGCGACGACGGTCACCGTCGGCGGGGTGTCGGACGGCCCGCCGAGGCCGATCCGGACCGGACGGTGGCCCAGCGGCTCCTTGCGCAGCTCGACGGTGTGCGCCCGTCCGCCCAGGACGAGCCGCACCGAGAGCTGCTCCAGCCGGGGCGTGCCGGGGCGCTCCGCGACCCCGCCACCCGCCGCGCGGTAGGCGGCGGCCAGGTCGGCGGCGGTCTGCGGCAGATCGGTGGCACCGGCGGCCACCAGGGTGAGTCCGTCCTGGTCGCAGGCCGGGACGCCGTGGGCGCGCAGCGCGTGGCCGCCGGCCAGGGCGAGCCCGTGCCGGTCGCACACCGGCCGGGCCAGCTCGGCGAGGCGCAGCTGGGCCGGGCCCGGGTGGAGGGACGCGCCGACGGCGTCCGGGGCGGTGGTCACCCCTCCAGTCTGGCGCGCCGCGCGCGGCGGCGCGGCCGGACGGTCACCGGTCGCCGAGTGCGGCGGCGGCCTCGTGCAGGGCGAGCTCCAGGAGGACCGGGTCGCTGAGCCGTCCGGTGCCGTCGGGCGGGACGAGCCAGCGCACGCCCCCGCCGCGGCGGTCGGGGTGGGGGACGACGACCCAGGTGCCCTCCCCCACGCAGCGCACGCCGGTGCCGATCCACCGGGCGGCGGTGCCGACGGGCACCAGGAAGCCGACGTGCTCGTCGCCGAAGTCGGCGAGGACCGGCCCGCAGGCGCCGGCGCCGAGGAGGTCGGCGGCCGGCCGGCCGAGTCGGGCGGGGACGGAGAGGACGTCCCAGTGCCGCCCGGCCGGGAGCAGCACCAGCCCGAGGCCGGTGCGCTCCCACTGCTCCCGGAAGGCCGCCGGGTCGGGTGCGGCCTGGGCCAGCCAGTCCAGTCCGGTGATCTCCATGTGCTGTCCCCGCTCTGCGCGTCGGTGCGTTCGGTGGCGGCGGAACGCGTGGAGACCCGCCGTCACCAACGAGAGGGGGACGGCGGGTCTCTCTTACACGCTTCGCGCCGCCGTCGACCCGTTCGGGGCAGCGGCCCGGGAAGTGGCGGGAATCAGCTGTCGAAGCCGAGCCCTATCCGGTCCAGGGTGCGCAGCCAGAGGTTGCGCCGCCCGCCGGTGCGGTCGGAGTGTTCCAGCGAGCGGGTGGTGATCCCGATGCCGGCCCAGCGGACCGGCTCGGGCGGGAACGGCAGCGGCTTGCGGCGGACCATCTCCAGTTCGGTGCGCTCGGTGCGCTCCCCCGCGAGCAGGTCGAGCATGACCTCGGCACCGAACCGGGTGGCGCCGACGCCGAGGCCGGTGAAGCCGGCGGCGTAGGCGACCTTGCCGCGGTGGGCGGTGTCGAAGAAGGCGGAGAACCTGCTGCAGGTGTCGATCGCGCCGCCCCAGGCGTTGGTGAAGCGCAGGCCCTCCAGCTGCGGGAAGCAGTGGAAGAAGTTCCGTGCCAGGGTGCGGAAGGTCTCCGGCCGCTGGTCGTACTCGTGCCGGAGGTGTCCGCCGAAGTGGTAGACGGCGTCGTAGCCGCCCCAGAGGATCCGGTTGTCGGCGGAGAGCCGGAAGTAGTGGAACTTGTTGGCGCTGTCGCTGAGTCCCTGGCGGCCCTGCCAGCCGATGGCCGCGAGCTGCTCGGCGGTGAGCGGCTCGGTCATCAGCGCGTAGTCGTACACCGGGACGATGTACGGACGGACGCGCTTGAGCAGGGACGGGAAGGCGTTGGTTCCGAGCGCCACCTTGCCGGCCAGGACCCGGCCGTAGGGGGTGCGCACGGCCATGCCGGCGCCGTGCTCGCGCAGGGCGGTGGCCGGGGTGTGCTCGAAGATCCGCACGCCCTGGGCCAGGCAGGCCTGCTTGAGGCCCCAGGCGAGCTTGGCGGGGTGGACCATGGCCACGCCGTCCTTGTCCCAGATCCCGCCGAGGAAGGTCGGCGAGTCGACCTGGGCGCGCAGTTCGTCGCGGTCGAGCACGGTGATGTCGAGGCCGTAGCGGGCGACGGCCTCGGCCACCTCGTGCAGTTCGTCGAGCTGGTGCGGTTGGGTGGCGATGTCGATCTCGCCGGTGCGCTCCCACTCGGCGTCGATGCCGTGGCGCTCCAGGGTGCTCTCGATGCCGTCCAGGTTGGCGGCGCCGAGGCGTTCCAGCTGTCCGAGTTCGGAGGGCCAGCGCTGCAGGCCGTTGCCGAAGCCGTGGGTCAGGCTGGCCGCGCAGAATCCGCCGTTGCGCCCCGACGCGGCCCACCCCGCCTCCTTGCCCTCGACCAGGACGACGTCCAGTGCGGGGTCGCGCTCCTTGGCGATGAGCGCGGTCCAGAGGCCGGAGTAGCCACCGCCGACGACCAGCAGGTCGCAGGTGGTGTCGCCGACCAGGGCGGGCAGTGCTGCCGGCCGGCCCGGGTCCTCCAGCCAGAAGGGGGTGGGCCTGGCGTCACTGAGTGCGCGGGCGGAATCCATGCATTATCAGCCACTTTCTACACATTGGTGATGGTGATCGACCGCCTCCCGACGGTACGCCGGGCGGGCGGCCGGGTGGGTCAGGCGGTGGCCTTGCGGCGGTTCCCGAGCCACTGGCCGCCGACGGTGAGCGCGACGGCGGCGATGAACATCGCGGTGCCGATGACGTTGACCTGGACCGGGATGCCGCGCTGCGAGGCGCCCCAGACGAACATCGGGAAGGTGACCGTGGTCGGGCCCGAGTTGAACTGGGTGATGATGAAGTCGTCGAAGGAGAGCGCGAAGCTGAGCAGCGCGCCGGCCGCGATGCCGGGGGCGGCGAGCGGCAGGGTGACCCGCAGGAAGGTCTGCACGGGGGTGGCGTAGAGGTCCTGGGCGGCCTGTTCGAGCCTCGGGTCCATGCTCATCACGCGGGCCTTGACCGCCGTCACCACGAAGCTGAGGCAGAACATGATGTGCGCGATGAGGATGGTGGTGAAGCCGAACGGGATGCGCATGTTGAGGAAGAGGGTGCCCAGCGAGGCGGCCATCACGACCTCGGGCATCGCCATCGGCAGGAAGATCATCGCACTGGTGGCGGCCTTGCCGCGGAAGCGGTAGCGGGCCAGGGCGAAGGCGACCATGGTGCCGAGCACGGTGGCGCCGATGGTGGCGGAGACCGCGATCCGCAGGCTGAGCGAGAGCGACTGGCACATGTCGGCCACGCCGCAGGGATCGGTCCAGGCGTCGGTGGAGAACTCGTTCCACTCGTAGTTGAACTTGCCGACCGGCTTGTTGAACGAGAAGGCCAGCACGACGAGGTTGGGCAGCACCAGGTAGGCGAGGGCCAGCAGGCCGGCCAGCACCACCAGGTTGCGGCGGATCCAGGCGATCACTCGGGACATCAGACCAGTTCCTCCGTCCCGGCCTTGCGCATGTAGACCGTCACGATGCCCAGGATCAGGGCCATCAGGATGAAGCTCAGCGCGGCCGCGGTGGGGTAGTCGAGCACGTTCAGGAACTGCTTCTGGATGCCGTTGCCGACCATCTGCTCGCTCGGCGAGCCCAGCAGCTGGGCGTTGATGTAGTCGCCGGAGGCGGGGATGAAGGTGAGCAGGGTGCCGGCGACCACGCCGGGCAGCGAGATCGGGAAGGTCACCTTGCGGAAGGTGGTGAACGGGCGGGCGTAGAGGTCGCCGGCGGCCTCGTGCAGGCGCGGGTCGATCCGCTCCAGCGAGGTGTACAGCGGCAGGATCATGAACGGCAGGAAGTTGTAGGTGAGGCCGCAGACCACGGCGAGCGGGGTGGCGAGCACCCGGTCCCCCTCGGTGAGGCCGAGGGCGGAGGTGACGTCGAGGACGTGCAGGGCGTCGAGCGCGCCGACCACCGGGCCGCCGTCCGAGAGGATGGTCTTCCAGGCGAGGGTGCGGATCAGGAAGCTGGTGAAGAACGGCGCGATGACCAGGATCAGCATGACGTTGCGCCAGCGCCGGCTCACCTTGAAGGCGATGGTGTAGGCGAGCGGGTAGCCGATGGCGAGGCAGAGCACGGTGGCGGTGGCGGCGTAGCCGAACGAGCGCACGAAGTGCCACTTGTACTCGACCAGGGCGTCCCAGTAGGTGGCGAGGTGCCAGGTGACGCGGAAGCCGTCCTCCAGCGAGCCGGTCTGCAGCGAGGTGGAGCCCTGGTAGACCAGCGGCACCGCGAAGAAGACGACCAGCCAGGCTATGCCGGGCAGCAGCAGCCAGTACGGGGTGAGCCGCCGCCGGGGCTTGGGCTCCGCCGCGGGGAGGGGGACGACCTGGGGTGGCGCGGCCGGGGTGGTGGCGGTCATGCGGCGGCCTCCCCGGTGCCCGCGTCGATCGCCTGGGCGGCGTCCAGGGCGAAGGAGTGGGCCGGGTTCCAGTGCAGCACGACGGGGGCGCCGGGGACGATCCGGGCGTCGCGCTCCATGTTCTGCTCGAAGACGGTGACCTCCTGGCCGCCGTCGGTGCGCACCAGGTACTGGGTGGAGACGCCGATGAAGCTGGAGTCGACGACGGTGCCGGCGAGCCGGTTGCGGCCGTCGGCGACCTCGGTGGAGCCGTGCTCGATGGTGATCTTCTCCGGCCGCACGCCGAGGTGGACCCGGGTGGCGCCGGTGGCGCAGCGTGCCTTGGGGACGGTGAGCCGGGCGCCGGCGGCGGTTAGCAGCAGGTCCTCGCCGGCGCCGCCGGCGACCTCGGCGGCCAGCAGGTTGGACTGGCCGAGGAAGTTGGCCACGAAGGTGGTGGCGGGGTTCTCGTAGAGCTCGGCGGGGGCGCCCAGCTGCTCGACCCGGCCGCCGTTCATCACCGCGATGGTGTCGGCCATGGTCATGGCCTCCTCCTGGTCGTGGGTGACGTGCACGAAGGTGATGCCGACCTCGGTCTGAATCCGCTTGAGCTCCAGCTGCATCTGGCGGCGGAGCTTGAGGTCGAGGGCGCCGAGCGGCTCGTCGAGGAGCAGCACCTGGGGGTGGTTGATGAGCGCGCGGGCGACGGCGACGCGCTGCTGCTGGCCGCCGGAGAGCTGGTGCGGCTTGCGCCGGGCGTACTGGCCGAGCTCGACCAGTTCGAGCATCTCGTCGACCTGCTTCTTGACGTCCTTCTTGCCGCGGCGGCGCAGGCCGAAGGCGACGTTCTCGAAGATGTCGAGGTGCGGGAAGAGCGCGTAGCTCTGGAAGACGGTGTTCACCGGCCGCTTGTACGGGGGGAGCGCGGTGACGTCCTGGCCGCCGATCAGGACGGTGCCGCTGGTGGGCTCCTCCAGGCCGGCGATCATCCGCAGGGTGGTGGTCTTGCCGCAGCCGGAGGCGCCGAGCAGGGCGAAGAAGGAGCCCTGCGGGACGGTCAGGTCCAGCGGGTGGACGGCGGTGAAGGAGCCGTAGGTCTTGCCGATGCCGGTGAGGCGGACATCGCCGCCGGCGGCCGCGGAGCTCTGCTGCTCTGTCATGGGTGGTGTCTCTCTGGTTTTCTCTGCCGTCAGTGGGGGTCAGGCGCCGATGAGCTTGGAGAACTTCTCCTCGAAGTCGCTCTCCTCGGTCTCGGTGAGGGTCCGGAAGACGTGCGCCTTGGCCGCCATCTCGGGGGTGGGGACGACCAGCGGGTTGGCCGCGCTGTCCGGGGCGATGGCGGCCAGCTCCTCCTTCATGCCGGCGACGGCGGAGACGAAGCCGATGCCCGCGGTCAGCCGGGCCGCGATCTTCGGCTGGTAGTAGAAGTCGATCAGCTTCTCGGCGTTCGTCTTGTGCTGGGCCTTGGCCGGGACCAACAGGTTGTCGGTGCTGCTCACGAAGCCCTTCTCGGGGATGGCGAACTCGATGTCGGGGTTGTCGGCCCGCAGCTGGATCAGGTCGCCGCCCCAGGCGACGCAGGCCGCGATGTCGCCGGAGGAGAGCTCCTGGCCGTAGTCGTTGCCGGTGAAGCGGCGGATCTGCTTGTTGTCGACGGCCTTCTGCAGCCGGGCGACGGCGGCCCCGTAGTCGTCGGCGGTGAACTTCGCCGGGTCCTTGCCCATGTCCAGCAGGGTGATGCCGATGCTGTCGCGCATCTCGGAGAGGAAGGTCACCCGGCCCTTGAGGTCGGGGTCCTCCAGCAACTGGGCGACGCTGGTGACCTCCTTCCCCTTGGTGGCCCGCTTGTTGTAGGCGACGACCACCTGGATGCCGGCCCACGGGTAGCTGTAGAGCCGGCCCGGGTCCCAGTCCGGGGCGCGGAAGCGGGAGTCGACGGTGGTGATCGCGGTGGTGACGTTGGCCGGGTTGAGCTTCTGCGCCCAGCCGAGGCGGATCATCCGGGCGGCCATCCAGTCGGTGAGCACCATCAGGTCGCGGCCGGTGTCCTGGCCGGCCGCGAGCTGCGGCTTGACCTTGCCGAAGAACTCGACGTTGTCGTTGACGTCCTCGGTGTACTTGACCTTGATCCCGGTGGCGGCCGTGAAGGCCTCCAGGGTGCCGTGCTTCTCCTTGTCGTTCTCGTCGGCGTCGATGTAGAGCGGCCAGTTGGAGAAGTTCACCTCCCGCTCGCTCTCCGAGAGGTCCTTGGCGGCGTTCGCGGTGGAGTCGCCGGTCCCGTTGACGGTCCTGGCCGGCGGGATGCCGCAGGCGGCCAGTGAGCCCGCGCCGGCGGTGAGGGCGGCGGCGCGCAGCACGGTACGCCTGCTGAGGGCGGCCCGGCCACTGGTCAGACTGCGTTCCCAGGCCTTGCGGACCGGTTCCGACAGTCCGTCGGTGAGCTCGTTGAACGCCATGGGACGGGCCTCCTGGGGGGCGAAGGGGGTGTGGGGGACCACCCGGTCCGGTTATCTGTCTCCGAAGACGGTGCGGTGCCAGTCCTTGCGGGCGACCGCGGTGGTGTCGAACATGACGTGCTTGACCTGGGTGTACTCGTCCAGCGAGTACTGCGACATGTCCTTTCCGTAGCCGGAGGACTTGTAGCCGCCGTGCGGCATCTCGCTGATGATCGGGATGTGGTCGTTGACCCAGACGCAGCCGGCCGCGATCTCGCGGGTGGCGCGCAGCGAGCGGTGCACATTGCCGGTCCAGGCCGAGGCGGCCAGGCCGTAGGGGGTGTCGTTGGCCAGCCGCAGGCCCTCGTCGTCGCTGTCGAAGGGCAGCACGACCAGGACCGGCCCGAAGATCTCGCCCTGGACGACCTCGCTGTCCTGGGCGGCGCCGGTGATCAGGGTGGGGCGGTAGTAGGCGCCGCGGGTGAGGTCGCTGCCGTCGTGGCCCTTCGCGGGGGCGGCGCCGCCGGTGACCACGGTCGCGTAGCCGCGGGCGCGCTCGACGAAGCCGGCCACCCGGTCGCGGTGGGTGAAGGAGACCAGCGGGCCGAGGTCGGTCCGCGGGTCGAGCGGGTCGCCCAGCCGGATCGCGCCGTACAGCTCGGCCACGCCGGCCACGAAGGCGTCGTAGAGCGGCCGCTGGACGTAGGCGCGGGTGGCCGCGGTGCAGTCCTGACCGCCGTTGATCAGCGAGGCGGCGACCGCGCCGTGCACGGCGGCGTCCAGGTCGGCGTCGTCGAAGACCACGAACGGGGCCTTGCCGCCGAGCTCCAGGTGGGTGCGCTTGACGGTCGCGGTGGCGAGTTCGGCGACCCGCTTGCCCACCGCGGTGGAGCCGGTGAAGGAGACCATGGCGACGTCCGGGTGCGCGACCAGGTGCTCCCCCGCGACCCGCCCCGCGCCGGTGACGACGTTGACCACGCCGTCCGGGATGCCGGCCAGGGTGCAGGCCCGGGCGAACATCAGCGAGGTCAGCGGGGTCAGCTCGGCCGGCTTGAGGACGATGGTGTTGCCCGCCGCGATGGCCGGCAGGACCTTCCAGGCGGCCATCTGCAGCGGGTAGTTCCAGGGCGAGATCGAGCCGACCACGCCGATCGCCTCGCGCCGCACGTACGAGGTGTGGTCGCCGGAGTACTCGCCCGCGGCCTTGCCCTCCAGGTTGCGGGCGGCCCCGGCGAAGAAGGCGGTGTTGTCGATGGTGCCGGGCACGTCGAACTCGGTGGAGAGCTTGATCGGCTTGCCGGTCTGCGCGGTCTCGACCCGGGCCAGGTCCCCGGCCGCGTCGGTGAGGATCGCGGCCAGCCGGGTCAGGGCCTCGGAGCGGGCACCGGGGGTGGCACCGGCCCACCCGGGCAGGGCGGCCCGGGCGGCGGCCACGGCCTCGTCGACCTGCTCGGTGGAGGCCAGGGCGACCTCCTCGACGACGCTGCCGTCGGCCGGGTTGACGACCTGGAAGGGAGCACCGCTCCCCCGGCTCCGCCGGCCCGCGATGTACTGCGCGCCCGCGCCGAAGTCGGTCAGGTCCATAACTTCCTCCAAGTCCCGGTGGTTCGTGTGCCGCACGGACGGCCGTGCCGGCCCCGCCGTGCCGCACTCGTCGGCGGGCCGAGGGCCGCACCGGCGCCCTCCGACCGAACGGGCCGGGTGCGGGGGCGCGGGGTGCGGGGATCCGGTGCGGGGCATCAAACCGGCTGATCACCGGTGCTGTCCAGGTCTCACCATTGCCGACTCGCTGACCATGCCCGCTGCCGCGGGGGCGTGACAAGGGTCACTGCGACAACCTCGGCGCGAAGCGCCTTACAAGGTGCAAGGCTTCGGGCAGGGCAACAGATCGTCGCCGCGATGGATGATTGCCTGACACTCTGAACCCTGGAGGCCGCGTTGCTCCCCACCGTCGCCCATGTGCTCGACCTGGAGGTGATGCGCCGCGGCCTGCCCCAGGTGGTGGCCGGCGCCGACCACCTGGAACGTCCGGTCCGCTGGGTGCACGTCAGCGAGCTGCCCGACGTCGCGGGCATGCTGCAGGGCGGCGAGCTGGTGCTGAGTACCGGCATCGCCCTGCCCGAGGACCGCGAGGGGCTGGCCCGGTACGTGCGCGAGCTCGCCGACATCGGCGCCGCCGGGCTGGTCATCGAGTACGGCCGGCGCTACTTCGACACCCTGCCGCGGGCCCTGGTGCACGCCGCCGAGCAGCGCGGACTGCCGCTGATCGCGCTCCGCCGCGAGCTGCGCTTCGTCGCCGTCACCGAGGCGGTGCACGCCCTGGTGGTCAACGCCCAGCTGGAGCAGCTGCGCACCTCGGAGGCGATCCACCAGGTCTTCAACGAGCTGGTCGTGGAGGGCGCCGAACCGTCCGAGGTGGTCCGGCAGGTGGCCCGGATCGCGGGCTCGCCGGTCGTCCTGGAGAACCTCGCCCACCAGGTGCTCACCCACGACCCCGCCGGGCGGCCCGAGGCCGAGCTGCTGGAGGACTGGGAGCGCCGCTCGCGGGGCGTGCGCCCGACCGGGCGCACCGGCCACGACCCCCGCAGCGGCTGGCTGGTCACCACCGTCGGCGCCCGCGGCCAGGACTGGGGGCGGCTGGTGCTGGTGCAGGAGCCGGGACCGCTGCCGGAGGGCGGCCCGCACCCGTACACCATGCTGCTGGAGCGCGGTGCCTCCGCGCTGGCGCTCAACCGGCTGGTGGTCCGCGACCGGGAGAGCCTGGAGCGGCAGACCCACCGCACCCTGCTCTCCGGCATCCTCACCCATGCGCTGACCGTCTCCGACGTGGCGCTGCGCGCCCAGGCGCTCGGCGTCCCGCTGGAGGGACGGCGGCTGGTCGGCGCGGTGCTGCGCCAGCGGCGCGGCCCGATTCCCGCCGCGCTGGAGGCACAGGCCCGGCTGCGAGACTTCACCGAACTCGCGGCGAGCGCCGTCCGCACCTGCCGGCTCTCCGCGCTGGTCGGCGCGCTGGACGACGAGGGCGTCGGCGTGCTGATCGCGCTCGGCCCGCAGCAGGACGAGCACGCCGCACTGGACGCCTTCGCCGCGGCGCTGCGCCGGCTGGCCGCCGAGGCGGCCCGGGACCCGGCCGCGCCGGCGCCGGTGGTCGCGGTCGGCTCCTCGGTCGGCTCGGTCCGCGACGCCCGGCGCACCCTGCTGGAGGCCACCCAGGTCGCCGACGCCGCGCTGCACGACGGGCCCGGCGGCCGGGCGGCGTCGTACTACCGGCTGCCCGACGTACGGCTGCGCGGCCTGCTGCACCTGCTGCGCGACGACGCCCGGCTGCAGACCTACGTGGAACGGGAGCTGGGCCCGCTGCTCGCCTTCGACGCCGAGCACAACGGCCAGCTGGTGCAGATGCTGCGGATCTACCTGGAGCAGGGCCGGAACAAGTCCGCGGCCGCCGACGCCGCGCACCTGTCCCGGCCGTCCTTCTACGACCGGCTGCACAAGGTCGAGCGGATCCTGGGCGTCGACCTCGACCAGGTCGAGTCCTGCCTCTCCCTGCACGTCGCCCTGCTCGCGCTGGACGCCGTGCGCCGGTGAGTGCGCCGGTGACCGTGCGCCGCGACGGCGGACGCCTAGCTAGACGCCGGTGATCCGGGTCCACACCTTGTGCAGGGCGGGCCGCTCGGCGGAGGTGACGTCGCGCATGGTGTGCAGCCGGGCGCGCATCTCCTCGGTCGGGAAGACCAGCGGGTGCTCCGCCAGCTCCGCCTTCTCCCGGTCCCCGCTGGCCGCCAGCACCTCGCGGGCGGCCGGCACCGGGCAGATGTACTGCACGGCGGCGGCCAGCTCGGCGGCCACCTCGGGCCGGTAGTAGTGGTCGATCAGCAGCTCGGCGTTGCGCTTGTGCACGGCCCGGTTGGGGATCAGCAGGCTCTCCGCCCACAGCTCACCGCCCTCCTCCGGGACCACGAAGGCGATGTCCGGGTTCTCGGCGGTGAGCTGGACGGCGTCGCCCGAGTACGCCTGGCAGGCCAGCGCGGCGCCGGAGGCCAGGTCGCTGGTGTAGTCGTTGCCGGTGAAGCGGCGCACGTGCCGGCTGTCGACCATCCGCTGCACCAGGTCCATCGCCCGGTTGGCGTCGTCCTCGGTGAAGGCCGTGATGTCGGCGCCGTGCGAGAGCATCAGCAGGCCGAGCGCCTCGTCCAGCCCGGCGAACAGGGTGACCCGGCCCTTCAGGTCGGGCGCCCACAGGTCGGAGACGGACTTCAGCTCGCGGCCCAGCTCCTTGCGGTTGTAGGCGATCCCGGTGATCCCGGACTGCCAGGGCACGCTGTGCCGGCGCCCGGGGTCGACCGCCGGGTCGGCCAGCTGCGGGTCCAGCTGCGCCGTGACGTTGGGCAGGTTGGCCCGGTCGACGGCCTGCACCCAGCCGAGCCCGATGTAGCGGCCGACCATCCAGTCGCTGACCACCATCAGGTCGCGGCCGGGGTCGGTGCCCTGGGTGAGCACCGGCCCCATCTTGCCGAAGAACTCGTCGTTGTCGTTGATGTCCTCGGTGTAGGTGACCTTGATCCCGGTCCGCTCGGTGAAGTCGTCCAGGGTCGGGCGTCCGCCGTCGTCGTCGACGTCGATGTACTGGGTCCAGTTGGAGAAGCCCAGCCGCTTCTCGCCCTCCGAGCGGTCGGGGGCGGAGCGGCGGTCCTCGTCCACGTAGGCGGCCGGGATGCCGCAGCCGGTCAGGGCCGCGGTCCCGAACAGTCCGGCGGTGGCGCCGAGCATCCGGCGGCGGGTCGGACGGCGGGCCCCGCTCGGGCGGCGGGTCGGGGTGGTGCTGGGCATGGTGGGGCCTCCGGGGCGTGGAACGGCCCCGGACGCACGGGGGGTGGCGCCCGGGGCCGTTCTGTCGGTGGGTCAGACGGTGTGCGCGTCGGTGAGCGACAGCACCTCGTCGAGGACGGCGAGGCCGGTCTTCGCCTCCTCCTCGGTGACGGTGCACGGCGGGACGACGTGGAAGCGGTTCATGTTGACGAACGGCCACAGCCCGCGCTGCTTGCAGGCGGCGGCCAGCTCGGCCATCGGCGCGTTGGCGGCGCCGGCCGCGTTGTACGGCACCAGCGGCTCGCGGGTCTCCCGGTCCTTCACCAGGTCGAGTGCCCAGAAGACGCCGAGGCCGCGCACCTCGCCGACGGACGGGTGGCGCTCGGCCAGCTCGCGCAGGCCGGGGCCGAGCACGGTCTCGCCGATGTGCTTGGCGTTCTCGACGATGCCCTCCTCGGCCATCGTCTTGATGGTCGCCACCGCGGAGGCGCAGGCCAGCGGGTGGCCGGAGTAGGTGAGCCCGCCGGGGAACGCGCGCTCGGCGAAGGTGGCGGCGATCTCGGCGCTGATCGCCACGCCGCCGAGCGGCACGTAGCCGGAGTTGACGCCCTTGGCGAAGGTGAGCAGGTCCGGGGTGACGCCCCAGTGGTCGGCGGCGAACCACTCACCGGTGCGGCCGAAGCCGGCCATCACCTCGTCGAGGATGAAGACGATGCCGTAGCGGTCGCAGATCTCCCGGACGCCGGCCAGGTAGCCGGGCGGCGGGACGAGGATGCCCGCGGTGCCGACCACGGTCTCCAGGATGATCGCGGCGACGGTCCCGGGACCCTCGAAGGCGAGGATCTGCTCCAGGTGGGCCAGCGCGCGCTCGCACTCCTGCGCCTCGTTCTCGGCGTGGAAGCTGGAGCGGTACGGGTACGGGCCCCAGAAGTGCACGATGCCGGAGACGCCGGTCTCGTTGGCCCACCGGCGCGGGTCGCCGGTCAGGGCGATCGCGTTGGCGGTGGCGCCGTGGTACGAGCGGTAGGTGGAGAGCACCTTCTGCCGGCCGGTGTGCAGCCGGGCCAGCCGGATGGCGTTCTCGTTGGCCTCGGCGCCGCCGTTGGTGAAGAAGATCTTGTCAAGGTCGCCCGGGGTGCGCTCGGCGATCAGCCGGGCGGCCTCGCTGCGCGACTCGACCGCGAAGCCGGGGGCGATGGTGCAGAGCTTCGCCGCCTGCTCCTGGATCGCCGCGACCACCTTCGGGTGCTGGTGCCCGATGTTGGTGTTGACCAGCTGGGAGGAGAAGTCCAGGTAGCGGTTGCCGTCGTAGTCCCAGAAGTACGAGCCCTCGGCGCCGGCCACCGCGAGGGGGTCGATCAGCGCCTGGGCGGACCACGAGTGGAAGACGTGCGCGCGGTCGGCGGCCTTGACGGCCTGGCCGGCGGCTGAGTCAGCGGTGGGGATGCTCATGCGGCAAGGCTAGGGACTCGTCGGACCGAAATGGAGGTCCATCCTGTCAGCCGGTCGTGCCGCCCACCGACAGGGTGCAAAGGCAGAGGGCCCGGGTCACGAAGACCCGGGCCCTATGTCCGATCACGCGATCAATGTCTCATCAGATCGCGGTCATACAGCGCCGACGGTCACGACCCGCTAGATCGCGGTCATGACGTGCTTCACGCGGGTGTAGTCCTCGAAGCCGTAGGAGGAGAGGTCCTTGCCGTAGCCGGACTTCTTGAAGCCACCGTGCGGCATCTCGGCGACCAGCGGGATGTGGGTGTTGATCCAGACGCAGCCGAAGTCCAGGCGGCGCGACATCCGCATGGCACGGGCGTGGTCCTTGGTCCACACCGAGGAGGCCAGCGCGAACTCGACACCGTTGGCGTAGCCGACGGCCTGCTCCTCGTCGTTGAACTTCTGCACGGTAATGACCGGGCCGAAGACCTCGTTCTGGATGATCTCGTCGTCCTGCTGCAGGCCGGAGACGACGGTCGGGGCGTAGAAGTAGCCCTTGTCGCCGACCCGGTGACCGCCGGCCTCGACCTTGGCGTGCTCCGGCAGGCGCTCGATGAAGCCGGAGACCTGCTTCAGCTGGTTGGCGTTGTTCAGCGGGCCGTACAGCACGTCCTCGTCGTCCACGCCACCGGTCTTGGTCTCGGCGGCGGCCTTGGCCAGCGCCTCGACGAAGGCGTCGTGGATCGACTCGTGCACCAGCACGCGGGTGGCGGCGGTGCAGTCCTGGCCGGCGTTGAAGAAGCCCGCCACCGAGATGCCCTCGACGGCCTCGGCGATGTCGGCGTCCTCGAAGACCACGACCGGGGCCTTGCCGCCCAGCTCCAGGTGGACGCGCTTGACGTCCTTGGAGGCGGACTCGGCGACCTGGATGCCGGCGCGCACCGAGCCGGTGATGGAGGCCATCGCCGGGGTGCTGTGCTCGACCATCAGACGGCCGGTCTCGCGGTCGCCGCAGATCACGTTGAAGACGCCGGCCGGCAGCTCCAGCTCCTTGAGCACGCCGCCGATGATCTCGGCCAGCAGCACGGTGGAGGCCGGGGTGGTGTCGGAGGGCTTCAGCACCACGGTGTTGCCGGCGGCGATGGCCGGGGCGAACTTCCAGACGGCCATCATCATCGGGTAGTTCCACGGCGCGACCTGGGCGCAGACGCCGACCGGCTCGCGGCGGACGATCGAGGTCATGCCGTCCATGTACTCACCGGCGGCCTTGCCCTCCAGCAGGCGGGCGGCACCGGCGAAGAACCGGATCTGGTCGACCATCGGGCCGATCTCCTCGGAGAGGGTCAGCGCCCGCGGCTTGCCGGTGTTGCGACACTCGGCGTCCACCAGCTCGTCGGCCCGGTCCTCGACCCGGTCGGCGATCTTGAGCAGCACCTTCTGCCGGGTGCTCGGGGTGGTGTCCCGCCAGACCGGGAACGCGGCCGCGGCGGACTCCATGGCGGCGTCCACGTCGGAGGCACCGGACAGCGGGGACGTCGCGTAGACCTCGCCGGTGGTGGGGTCGACGATGTCGAGCGTGCGGCCGTCGGCCGCATCGACGAACTCACCGTTGATGTAGTTGCGCAGCGTGCGAAGGTCGCTCACGGGTCTCTCCTCGGTCTCGGCCTGCGGCGTTGCAGAATCCGGCGCCATGGTACGTCGGTCGGACCGGCCGACGAAGGGCGCCGAGTGGCCGCGCCGCAAGTGCCGCGGTCCACTGGTTTGGCGGAATGCGCACGGCGCTGCGGGGCCGCGCGCGTACCGTAGCCAGGGTAGCCCGACGACTGCCGGTATCGACAGGCCGACGGCGCACGGACGATGAAATCCGCATGCGTTTTCCAAGATCGCGACGAAATCAGCAGTTTCCTCGCTTGCGAACACGGGAACGATCGGGCACAGTGGCGGCGTGGCCAACCGCGACCGGAACGCCAGCGTTCCCCTCGACGCCGCCTCCAAGGCGATCATCGAGCAGCTCCAGGAGGACGGGCGCCGCCCGTACGCCGCCATCGGCAAGGCCGTCGGCCTGTCCGAGGCAGCCGTGCGGCAGCGCGTCCAGAAGCTGCTCGACCAGGGCGTGATGCAGATCGTCGCCGTCACGGACCCGCTCACCGTCGGCTTCACCCGCCAGGCGATGGTCGGAATCCGGGTCGAGGGCGACATCGAACCCGTCGCCGACGCGTTGGCCGCCCTCGACGAGGTCGATTACGTCGTCTGCACCGCGGGCTCGTTCGACCTCCTGGCCGAACTGGTCTGCGAGGACGACGAGCACCTGCTCGAAATGATCAACAAGCGCATCCGCGCGCTTCCCGGCGTGCGGAGCACCGAGAGCTTCGTTTACCTGAAGCTCCGGAAACAGACCTACACCTGGGGCACCCGATGACAGCCGACCCGGCGCAGAAGGACCTTTCCAAGACCGCCTACGACCACCTGTGGATGCACTTCACCCGCATGTCGTCGTACGAGAACTCTCCCGTGCCGACCATCGTCAAGGGCGAGGGCACCTACGTCTGGGACGACAAGGGGCGCAAGTACCTCGACGGCCTCGCCGGCCTGTTCGTCGTCCAGGCCGGCCACGGCCGTGAGGAGCTCGCCGAGGCCGCCGCCAAGCAGGCCAAGGAGCTCGCCTTCTTCCCGGTGTGGAGCTACGCCCACCCGAAGGCCGTCGAGCTGGCCGAGCGCCTGGCCAACTACGCCCCGGGCGACCTGAACAAGGTCTTCTTCTCCACCGGTGGCGGCGAGGCCGTCGAGACCGCCTGGAAGCTCGCCAAGCAGTACTTCAAGCTGACCGGCAAGCCGACCAAGTACAAGGTCATCTCGCGCGCCGTCGCCTATCACGGCACCCCGCAGGGCGCCCTGTCGATCACCGGCCTGCCGGGCCTGAAGGCGCCGTTCGAGCCGCTGGTGCCGGGCACCCACAAGGCGCCGAACACCAACATCTACCGCGCCCCGGCCTTCCTCGAGGGCCCCGACGGCACGGTCGACCCCGAGGCCTACGGCCGCTGGTGCGCCGACGAGATCGAGGTGGCCATCCTCAACGAGGGCGCCGAGACCGTCGCGGCCGTCTTCGTCGAGCCGGTGCAGAACGCCGGTGGCTGCTTCCCGCCGCCGCCCGGGTACTTCCAGCGCCTGCGCGAGATCTGCGACCGCCACGACGTGCTGCTGGTCTCGGACGAGGTCATCTGCGCCTTCGGCCGCCTGGGCACCATGTTCGGCGCCGACAAGTTCGGCTACCAGCCCGACATGATCACCTGCGCCAAGGGCATGACCTCGGGCTACTCCCCGATCGGCGCCACGATCATCTCGGACCGCCTGGCCGAGCCGTTCTACAAGGGCGACAACACCTTCCTGCACGGCTACACCTTCGGTGGCCACCCGGTCTCCTCCGCGGTGGCGCTGGCCAACCTCGACATCTTCGAGCGCGAGGGCCTGAACCAGCACGTGCTCGACAACGAGTCGGCCTTCCTGAACACCCTGGGCAAGCTGCGCGACCTGCCGATCGTCGGCGACGTCCGCGGCAACGGCTACTTCTACGGCATCGAGCTCGTGAAGGACAAGGTCACCAAGGAGTCGTTCAACGACGAAGAGGTCGAGCGCGTCCTCTACGGCTTCCTGTCGAAGGCCCTCTTCGACAACGGCCTGTACTGCCGCGCCGACGACCGTGGCGACCCGGTCATCCAGCTGGCCCCGCCGCTGATCTCGAACCAGTCGACCTTCGACGAGATCGAGCAGATCCTGCGGACCAGCCTCACCGACGCGTGGGCGAAGCTCTAACCCTTCGGCTTTCTTCCCCACCCTCAGTCACAGGGCGGTCCCGCTTCGGCGGGGCCGCCCTGCGGCGTTCCGTCCAACGACGGCGGGGCAGTGCGTTCATCGGACCGCACTTCGGATCAAACACGCCTGATTAAGGGCGATTTGCCCCGGATGGAGCAGTGTGCCGCGCCCGCGCCCCGGCCCGATCGTTCTAATCTGACGACTGTCATATCCCTGCGGCCCCCCAGGACGGAACCTCATGGCAGCGGCCCCTCCTGACAATGACGTGCTGTGGGCCCGGGGGATCGTCAAGTCCCATCACGGCACCCCCGCGCTGCGCGGCGTCTCGCTCGGGGTCCGGGAGGGCGAGGTCCTCGCCGTCACCGGCCCGCGCGGCTCCGGCAAGAGCACCCTGCTCGGCTGCCTCTCCGCGCTGCTCCCCGTCGACGAGGGCGAGGTCTGGTTCAACAGCGCCCCCGTGCACACCCTCGGCCGGGCCGGCCGGGAACGGCTGCGCCGCGACCGCTTCGGCTTCGTCGGCTCCGAGCCGCACCTGGTCCCCGAACTGACCGCCCGGGAGAACGTCGCCCTGCCGCTGCTGCTGGCCGGCGCCGGTGGCAAGGCCGCCCACACCGCCGCCGACGAGTGGCTGGAGCGCCTGGACATCGGCGAACTCGCCAAGGTCCGGCCCGACCGGCTGCTGCAGAGCCAGCGCCAGCGGATCGCCGTCGCCCGGGCCCTCGCCCCGCTCCCGCCGGTCGTCTTCGCCGACGACCCCACCGCTCCGCTGCACCGCGACACCGCCGAGCAGGTCCTGCGGATACTGACCAGCGCGGCCCGCTCCCACCAGCTCACCCTCGTGCTGGCCACCCACGACCCGGAACTCGTCCGGTACGCGGACCGCGCCGTCGCCCTCGTCGACGGACGCCTCACCGGCCCCGTCACGCCCGTGCCGCGCACCGCCGTCACCGGGACCGCCGCAGGCACCGCCGGGGTCACCACCGTCCCGGCCGCCGGCCGCTGAGGGGGCCGAGGTGTTCTATCTCCGTCTGGTCCGCGGCTACCGGGCCCTGGACCTCGGCCGCTGGCTGGTGACCGCCCTGGCCGGCGCGGTCGTCGCGGCCTTCCTGCTGCGCGCCCTCGGCCGGGCGATGAGCGACCCGGCCGCCGGCCCCGACGCCCTCGTCCGGCTGCTCTGGTGCCTGCCGCCGCTGGCCGCGGTCGCCTGGTTCGCCGCCGTCGCCGCCCGGGCGCTGCCCGCCCGGCGGGCCGAACGGATCACCGGCCTCGCCACCGCCGGAGCCGGCGCCGGCCGGATCCGCGCCCTGATCGCCGGTGAGGTCGCGTTCGCCTGCGGAACCGGCGCCGGCCTCACCCTGCTGCTCTTCCTGGTCCTGCGCAACGACATCGCCGGGCCCGCGCTGGCCGACGAACTCGGCATGGGTGTGGCCCTCCCGGCGGCTGCGCCGGTCGTCCTGCTCGCGCTCGTCCCGCTCACCGCCGGCCTCGCCGCGGCCGGCGCCGTCCCGCACGCCGAGACCCTGCCCGGTCGCTCCCGCCCCGAGCCGACCGGCTTCGGTCCGTGGCGGCTCGCGCTGCCCCTCGGCCTGGTCGTCATCGGCCTCGCCCTGGAACTCATCGCACTGCGCCCCGGCGCCGCGGCCGACGGCCGTCCGGTCCACCTGCCGGCCGGGCTCGGCACCACCAGCACCGCCGCGCTCGGCGGGTGGGCGGCCTCCGCGCTCGGCCTCGCCATGCTCACCGGCCCGCTGCTCGGCTGGGCCGGCCGGCTGCTGGCGCTCGGCCGGCCGACCCCGCTGCGGCTGCTCGCCGGACGCGGCCTCACCGCGCAGGCCCGCCGGCTCGGGGCTCCGCTGGCCGTGCTGACCCTGGCGCTCGCGCTGGTGCTCACCACTGTCCGCTACTGGCTCGGCGAGCCCGGCAGCGCCGACCTGCTGCCCGCGATCGAGGCCGGGCTGGTACTGGGATGCACGGCGGGCGCGGTGGCCGTCCGGCTGGCCGAGCTGCGCGCCGACCGCCGGGGCGTCGGCGAGGCGCTGCTGCGGCTCGGCGCGGCGCCCCGGCTGCTGTTCGGCGCCGTCGTGCTGCGGACCCTGATGGCCGGCACCGTGCTGCTGGTCACCGGTGGGGCGACCGCGGCCCTGGCCGCCGCCGGGCTGCGCTGACCCGGCCGGCGGTCCGCAGATCGCGGACCGCGGGCCGTCGCTGCGATCAGCCGGCCGCCGCGAGCTGGCCGCAGGCGCCGTCGATCTCCTGCCCCCGGGTGTCGCGAACAGTGGTCGGCACGCCGTGCGCCTGCAGCCGCCGGACGAACTCGCGCTCGTCCTCCGGCCGGGAGGCCGTCCACTTGGAACCCGGGGTGGGGTTCAGCGGGATCAGGTTCACGTGCACCCGCTGGTTCCTGATCAGCCGGCCGAGCAGGTCCGCCCGCCACGCCTGGTCGTTGATGTCCTTGATCAGCGCGTACTCGATGGAGATCCGGCGGCCGGACTTCTCGGCGTAGTTCCACGCCGCGTCCAGCACCTCGGCGACCTTCCAGCGGGTGTTGACCGGCACCAGCTCGTCGCGCAGCTCGTCGTCCGGGGCGTGCAGCGACAGTGCCAGGCGGCAGCTGAGCCCCTCGTCGGCGAACCGGTGCATGGCCGGGACCAGGCCGACGGTGGAGACGGTGATGCCGCGCTGGGAGAGCCCGAAGCCGTCCGGCGCCGGGTCGGTCAGCCGACGGATCGAGGCCAGCACCCGGTTGTAGTTGGCCAGCGGCTCACCCATGCCCATGAAGACCACATTGGAGAGCCGGGCCTCGCCGCCCGGGATCTCGCCGGACTTGAGCGCGCGCATCCCGGCGGCGATCTGCTCGACGATCTCGCCGGTGGACAGGTTGCGGGTCAGTCCCGCCTGGCCGGTGGCGCAGAACGGGCAGTTCATGCCGCAGCCGGCCTGCGAGCTGATGCACATGGTGACCCGGTCCGGGTAACGCATCAGCACCGACTCGACGAGCGTGCCGTCGAACAGCTTCCAGAGCGTCTTGCGGGTGGCGTCGTCGTCGCAGGAGACGTGCCGGACCACCGACATCAGCTCGGGCAGCAGGCTCCCGGTGAGCTTCTCCCGGCTGGCGGCGGGGATGTCCGTCCAGCTCGCCGGGTCGTTCGACATCCGGCCGAAGTAGTGGTTGGAGAGCTGCTTGGCGCGGAACGGCTGCTCGCCCAGCTCGGCGACGGCCTCCTTGCGCTCGGCGGGGCTCAGGTCGGCGAGGTGTCGCGGGGGCTTGGCGCCGCGCGGCGCGACAAAGGTGAGTTCTCCGGGCTTAGGCATGGTTGTTCCAGTGTCGCAGACGCGCGGAGGCCCCGGACGCCGTGCGTCCGGGGCCCCTGTGCGCGGGTGCCGTCGGCTCAGCTGCCGACGAAGGCCGCCAGCAACAGCCAGACCACCGGGGCGGTCGGCAGCAGCGAGTCCAGCCGGTCCATGATGCCGCCGTGGCCGGGCAGCAGCGTGCCCATGTCCTTGATGCCCAGGTCGCGCTTGATCATCGACTCGCCCAGGTCGCCCAGGGTCGCGGTGACCGCCGCGCAGCCGCCCAGGATCAGGCCCTGCCACCAGCTGCCGCCGTCGATGATCAGTTCCATCAGCAGCGCGCCCGCCAGCATCGACAGGCCGATGCCGCCGGCCAGGCCCTCGCGGGTCTTGCCCGGGCTGATGGTCGGCGCCAGCTTGTTCTTGCCGAACTTGTAACCCACCGCGTACGCCCCGGTGTCGCTGCACACCGTGACGATGAGGAAGAGCACGATCCGCTGCGGACCGTCGTCGGCCGCCAGCATCATCGCCACGAAGGTGGCGAGGAACGGGACGTAGAAGGCGGTGAAGATGCCCGCCGTTATGTCCCGCAGGTAGTTCTCAGGCGGCTCGGTCATCCGCCAGACCATCACCGCGAGCCCGGTGAGCGCGAGCGAGGCCGCCGCCCACTGGATCCCCGACCAGTAGCCGGTGGCGACCATCGCGATGCCGCCCGCGACCAGCGGGATCAGCGGCGCCTTGATCTCCTTGCGCTCGGCCAGCCGGCTGGTCAGCTCCCAGACACCGACCGACACCGCGGCGATCACCACGACCAGGAACAGGGCCTTGACGACGAACAGCGAGGCGACGATCACCGCGCCGAGGCCGACGCCCACGCCTATCGCGGCCTGGAGGTTGCGGCCACCGCGCTGTTTGCGCTGCGGCGGCTGAGGCTGCGGATCGGCCTGGGCCACGGGTGTCTCCTGCCCTGGGTGGGACGACGGCACGAGGAAGGGCTGCCCCGCCGCCGGTCCGCCCGGCGTGCCGGGGTACGGCCCGCCCGCGGGAGCGGGGGGCGGGGTGTCATCGGTGATCGCGCGCAGCACGACCGTCTCCGACGCACCCGGCTCCCCCGTTCCGGGCTGCTCGTCGCGGAACAGCGGTCCGCTCAGCCGGCCCGTCTCCCGGGCCGGCCCCTCGGCGGGGTCGGCTCCGGGCGGGGGCACGGGCTGCGGGCCCGGGTCGGCCGGTACGGGAGGCATGACCTGAGTCTCCTCCGCGTCCGGGTCCCAGTACACCGGAGGCTGCTGGGAGTGACCCGTTCGGTGGCCGGGGTCGCCGGCGCCGTACGGCCCGTACGGCGCCGGATGACCGGCGGGCTGCGCCGGGTGTCCGGGTATGCCGCGAGCCTGCGCAGGTGCGACGGGCGCCTGCGCAGGCTGGTACGGCCGGAACGGCTGGTACTGCTGGTCGGACGGGCCCCAGTAGCCAGGGGCGTCAGGGGCGTCGTTCATCAGACCTCGAGCAGCTCGGATTCCTTGTGCTTCAGCAGCTCGTCGATCTGGGCCACGTACTTGGCCGTGGTGTCGTCGAGCTCCTTCTCGGAACGGCGGCCGTCGTCCTCGCCGACCTCGCCGTCCTTGACCAGCTTGTCGATGGCGTCCTTGGCCTTGCGGCGCACCGAACGGATCGAGACCTTGGCGTCCTCGCCCTTGGTACGGGCGATCTTGATGAACTCCCGGCGGCGCTCCTCGGTGAGCTCCGGCAGCACCACGCGGATGATGGAGCCGTCGTTCGACGGGTTGACGCCCAGGTCGGAGTCGCGGATCGCCTGCTCGATCGCCTTCAGCGCGGTCTTGTCGAACGGCGAGACGACCGCCATCCGCGGCTCCGGCACCGAGAACGAGGCCAGCTGGTTGATCGGCGTCTTGGCACCGTAGTACTCGGCCACGATCTTGGCGAACATCGCCGGGTGCGCACGGCCGGTGCGGATGGCCGCGAAGTCGTCCTTGGCGTGGGCGACGGCCTTCTCCATCTTCTCCTCGGCCTCGAGGAGGGTCTCTTCGATCACTGTGATCTCCCTGTCCGGTTCATCTGCGGTTGTTCCGTCCGGTGTCTGGCGGTGGCCGGTCGCGGCCCCCGCGCCGTTCCGTACGGCTGGTTGCTGCTCAGGCCCGGACAGAATCCTGGCTGATGAGTGTGCCGATCTTCTCACTCTTCACTGCCCGCGCGATATTGCCCTCCGCGAGCAGCTCGAAGACCAGCATCGGCAGGTTGTTGTCCTTGCACAGCGTGATCGCGGTGAGGTCGGCGACCTTGAGGTCGCGCGCGATGACCTCGGAGTACTCCAGCGCGTCGAACTTCACCGCGTCCGGGTTGGTCCGCGGGTCGGAGTCGTAGACGCCGTCCACGCCGTTCTTGCCCATCAGCAGGATGTCGGCGTGGATCTCCAGGGCCCGCTGCACGGCCGTGGTGTCGGTGGAGAAGTAGGGCATGCCCATGCCGGCGCCGAAGATCACCACACGGCCCTTCTCCAGGTGCCGGACGGCGCGCAGCGGCAGGTACGGCTCGGCGACCTGGCCCATCGTGATGGCGGTCTGGACCCGGGTCTCGATGCCCTCCTTGACCAGGAAGTCCTGGAGCGCCAGGCAGTTCATGACCGTGCCGAGCATGCCCATGTAGTCCGAGCGGGCCCGGTCCATTCCGCGGACCTGGAGTTCGGCGCCCCGGAAGAAGTTCCCGCCGCCGATCACGATGGCGACCTCGGTGCCCGCGCGGACGACCGTGGCGATCTCGCGGGCGATCGCGTGCACGACGTCCGGATCGACGCCGAGCCCGCCGCCGCCGGCGAAGGCCTCACCGGACAGCTTCAGCAGCACCCGGCGGCGCGTGCCGTCGTGGGTGTCCTGCGCGGTCTCCTGCGTCTCCTGCATGGACTTCTCCTTCTACACCTACTGGTTCACAGGCGCGGACGTGCGGATCCCCGGCCTGCGCGTACACGAGAGGAGGCCACTGCCGCGGGAACCGGTTCGGTGTCCTGCACGGCAATGGCCTCCTCGTCGTTCATGCTGCCGACGCGGCTCGCCCATGGACGGATGGCGCTGGGTGAGCCCGTACGGCGCGTTCCCTGCCGCCCTGGTCAGCGGGCGGGGGCGGCTTCCAGCCTACGGCCGGAAGCGCGGGTGGAACGTGGCTCAGGCGCCGACGCGGAAGCGGGCGAAGCGCTTGAGGGCGACGCCGTTCTCCTCGAGAACCTTGGCGACGGACTTCTTGTTGTCCTTCGCGAAGGCCTGCTCCAGGACGGAGTTCTCCTTGACGAAGCCGGTGACGCGGCCCTCGACGATCTTCGGCAGGGCGGCCTCCGGCTTGCCCTCCTCGCGAGCGGTGGCCTCGGCGACGCGGCGCTCGTTCTCGATGTCCTCGGCCGGGATGTCCTCGCGGGACAGGTACTTCGGCGCGAAGGCGGCGATGTGCTGCGCGACGTCCTTGGCGACCTCGGCGTTCTCCTTGTCCAGCTCGACCAGGACGCCGACGGCCGGCGGCAGGTCGGGGCTGGTCTTGTGCAGGTAGACCGCGACGAAGCCGTCGCCGTCGAACTGCGCGAAGCGACGGAAGACGATCTTCTCGCCGAGGGTCGCGTTGGCCTCGTCGACGAACTGCTGGACGGTCTTGCCGGCCTCGATCTCGGAGGCGAGGGCGGCGTCCAGGTCGGCCGGGGCGGTGGCGGCGACGTGGGCGGCGATCGCGTCGGCGACCTGGACGAAGTTGTCACCCTTGGCGACGAAGTCGGTCTCGCAGTTCAGCTCGACCAGGACGCCGGACTTCTTGTCCTCGGCGATGAGCGCGGCGACGGCACCGTTGGAGGCGTCGCGGCCCTCGCGCTTGGCAACGCCCTTCTGGCCCTTGATGCGAAGGATCTCGACGGCCTTCTCGACGTTGCCCTCGGCCTCGTCCAGGGCCTTCTTGCAGTCCATCATGCCGGCGCCGGTCAGCTCACGGAGCTTCTTGACGTCCGCGGCGGTGAAGTTCGCCATGGTGTGAATCTCTTCTCGCGTCTCGCGTGTCTGCGTGGGGTAGCACCGGGGCCGGTGATTCGGCCCAGGCACGGGAGAGAGGGGCACCGACCGGCGTCGTACCGGCGGGTGCCCCTCACCCTTGGTACGTCAGGCCTGCTCGGCCGGAGCCTCGGTGGCCGGAGCCTCGGTGGCGGGCGCCTCAGCAGCGGGCGCCTCAGCGGCGGCGGCCTCGGCGGCGGGGGCCTCGTCGGCCTTCTTCTCACCCTCCAGGAGGTCCTTCTCCCAGTCGGCGAGCGGCTGGTCGGCGCCCGGCTCGGCCTTGACGTCGCCCTTGGCGACACCCGCGCGGGCCTTGAGGCCCTCGGCGACGGCGTCGGCGATCACACGGGTCAGCAGGGTGACGGAGCGGATCGCGTCGTCGTTGCCCGGGATCTTGTAGTCGACCTCGTCGGGGTCGCAGTTGGTGTCGAGGATGGCGACGACCGGGATGTTGAGCTTCCGGGCCTCGCCGACCGCGATGTGCTCCTTCTTGGTGTCCACGATCCAGACGGCGCTGGGAACGCGCTGCATGTCGCGGATACCGCCGAGGGTCTTCTCCAGCTTGTCGTGCTCGCGCTGGAGGACCAGGAGCTCCTTCTTGGTGAGGCCGGAGCCGGCCACGTCCGAGAAGTCCAGCTCGCCCAGCTCCTTGAGGCGCTGCAGGCGCTTGTAGACGGTCGAGAAGTTGGTCAGCATGCCGCCGAGCCAGCGCTGGTTCACGTAGGGCATGCCCACGCGGGTGGCCTGCTCGGCGATGGCCTCCTGGGCCTGCTTCTTCGTGCCGACGAAGAGGACGCTGCCGCCGTGGGCAACGGTCTCCTTGATGAACTCGAAGGCGCGGTCGATGTAGTTCAGCGACTGCAGGAGGTCGATGATGTAGATGCCGTTGCGCTCGGTGATGATGAAGCGCTTCATCTTCGGGTTCCAGCGGCGGGTCTGGTGACCGAAGTGGACGCCGCTCTCCAGCAGCTCCCGCATCGTGACGACGGCCATAGCCGTGCTCCTCAGGTGTTACGCCCGGCTCCGGCGCAGCGGCGTCACGGTCGGCGCACGGTGGCGCTTCCCGCTCGGCGCGTGCGAACGGCCGGGTCAGGCTCGGTTTGTCCGTGGCGGCCAGGTGACAGCCACGCCTGACGCCCCGAACGTGCCGAGCCGCTTCCACCCGGCGGTCCGGGGACCGGCCGGGCTCGGCGGACCGAGCGGCACTCGCACCTGGCGGAGGTGGCGGCGGAGCCGCTTCCGTCCACCGGTGGCGGGGCGTGCGAAGTCGACCCGGCGGACCGGGTCGCGTGTGAAGTGTACGGGAAGCGCCGCGCGCCGGGCGACTCCGCAGCGGGCGGGCGACCGGGGACTCACCTGGTCCGGGCCGCCCGGGCGGCCCTGCCGGGCCCGCGTGAACCCGGCGGGGTACACCCGTTGGAGGGACGGCCACGGTCCACAGGGGCCGGTTGTCCACAGAAATCGGGGCGGGGGTGGCCGGGCCGGTGCGGGCCGGGGAACCTCGGCGGCATGACTGCTGCTGACGGGGTTCCGGACGGTGCTGTGGTGGCGGGTGGGGCGGGCGGTGTGAGCGGTGTGGGCCTTGTGGGCCGGGTGGGCGGTCGCGGCGCTGCGGGCGGTCGGGGCGGTGCGGGCGGTCGCGGCGGTGCGCCGGTCGGGCCGCGGTCCGGTCGGCGGGTGCTGGTGATCGTGCTGGTGGTGCTGGGCGCGCTGCTTCCGTCCGGGTGGCCCGGAGCCCTCGGTCATGCGGCGGGCGGTGGAGCCGCCGGTAGCGACAGTGGTGGCGGGGGAGGTGGAGGCAGCGGCTTCGACGGTGGGCGGGCGTGGCCGGCGGACGGGCCGGGTGGTCGCCCGGCCTTCGTGGTGCACCGCTTCGAGGCGCCGGCACGGCCGTGGGGCGCGGGGCACCGGGGTGTCGACCTGGCTGCCGGCCCCGGGGCGGAGGTGAGGGCGGCGGCTCCCGGTGTGGTCACGTTCGCCGGCCCGGTGGGCGGGCGGCCGGTGGTCACGGTCACCCATACGATCGTCGCCCGTGCGAGCGCCGCCGCTCCCCCGGCGCCCCCGCTGCGGACCACCTATCTACCGGTCGCCGGGACCGTGCCGGTGGGCACCGCGGTGGCAGCGGGCCAGGTGATCGGACGGCTCGCCGACGGGACCGGCCACTGCACCGACGGTGTCTGCCTGCACTGGGGCCTGCTGCGCGGGCGGCGCTACCTCGACCCGCCGTCCCTGTTCGGGACCGGCCGGGCCAGGCTGCTGCCGCTCGTTGACCCGCCCTCCGAGGACCCGGCGCGGCCGGTCAGCTCGGGCCTAGTCCGTGCAGGGCGAGGGAGACGGCAGCGTCGGCGATCACCTCGGGGCTCTCGGCCCGACCGCCCGCCGCCCGCTGCTCCGACTGCCGGACGGCCGCCTCGACGATGCCCTGGAGCAGCGCGGCCGCCAGCCGGGGCTGTTCGTGGCCGAGGTCCTCCAGTGCCTGGACCACGAGCCCGACCAGCGTCCCGTGCGCCGCCCTGATGCGCTCGCGGGCCGCGTCGTCCAGTTCCAGCGCGGAGATCGCGGCGACGGCCCGGTGGCGGGGATCGGCGGCCAGCGCGAGCTGGCCCCGCACATAGGCCTCGATCCGCTCGCCCGCGGTGTCGCGGCTCGCCATCCCGGCCTCGATCTCGGCGGCCCAGAGCGGGAAGTCGGTCTCGCAGAGCGCCTCGACCACGGCCGCCCGCGAGCGGAAGTACTCGTACACCGAGGAGCGCGCGAGTCCCGTGCGCGCCGCGAGCGCGGGGAAGGTCAGGGCCTCCATGCCTCCCTCGGTGAGGAGACTGCGGGCAGCGTCGAGGAGGGCTGCCCGCTGCATCTGACGGTGCTCGGCCACACTGGCCGCTCGGATCTTCGGCACGCACTCCACTGTACGGAGCCCTACATCCCACCGGTACGGTGCCGCACATCGGCGCGATGCGGAGGGTTGCGTACCGGGGCGCAGAGTGCCGGCCGGGCGTACGCGGCGCACCCCACCGGGTTCCGACCGCCCCGCCGCTACCGGATGTCCGACAGCTTGGCGCGCAGTTGGAGCACCGACTTGGTGTGGATCTGGCTGACCCGGCTCTCCGTCACCCCGAGCACCTGGCCGATCTCGGCCAGGGTCAGGCCCTCGTAGTAGTAGAGCGTCACCACGGTCTTCTCCCGCTCGGGGAGCGTGTTCACGGCCTGCGCCAGCAGCCGGCGCAGTTCGCGGTCCTCGGCCACCTCGACCGGGTCGTCGGCGCCGTGGTCCTCCAGGGTGTCCATCAGGCTGAGCCGGTCGCCGCCCTCGCCGACGGGGTGCAGCAGTTCGTCGAGCGCCACCACGTTGGCGAGCGAGAGCTGGCTGAAGATGGCGTGCAGGTCCTCGATGGCGATACCCATCTCGGCCGCGACCTCGGGCTCGTTCGGCGTCCGCCGCAACCGGGCCTCCAGCGTCGCGTACGTCCGCTCGACCGCCTTCGCCTTCTGCCGCACCGAGCGCGGGATCCAGTCCAGTGCCCGCAGTTCGTCGATGATCGCGCCGCGGATCCGGCTGATGGCGTAGGTCTCGAACTTGATGGCGCGTTCGATGTCGAACTTCTCGATCGCGTCGATCAGCCCGAAGACCCCGGAGGAGACGAAGTCGGCCTGCTCGACGTTGGAGGGCAGGCCGACCCCGACCCGGCCCGCCACGTATTTGACCAGCGGCGAGTAGTGCAGGATCAGCTGCTCCCGCAGCCGCTGGTCGGCCGTCTCCTTGTAGGCGCGCCAGAGCTCTTCGAGCGCCGTGCGCTCCCGGCCGGCCGCCTCCCGGCGGGGCCCAGGCGCCTCGGGCGGCGCGGGGGCGGCCGGGTCGACGGAAGCGCCGGGCGCGTCCGAACGGTCGTCGTGCGCCCCGGAGTGCGCCGTACGGCCGCCCTGTCGCGCGAGGGCCCCCATCCCACCCGCGGCCTTGGGCGGGAACTCGGTCACGGTGCGCCGCTCGGTGCGCGGCCCTCCCGAGGACCGGGCGCCACCGGTCACTCGGTGTCCGGGAATGTGTGTGGGCATACGTTGGTCTGCGCCGTTCTGCCGAGTCATGTGCTGATAGGGAAGGCATGGCGAGCGTAGCGTGACCGACTCGCTGCACAGTGCTACCGCCACTCGGTCGTCCCCCGATCCGGTGGCTTCGTGTCACCGCCTCGGGGTACCGGAGGCAGACGGACTGGAGGCCGCACCCCGCCGCGCCGGGCCGCTCCGTCAAGCCCCGTCCTCCTTCCACTCGTCCGTGTGGTCCGCTCCCCGGTTGTCGGCCTTCCGGACCTGCCGTCACCTCCTGCGCACCAGGCGCCAGTGCGCCCCGTGCCGTTCGACGTGGCCGAGCGAGCCCAGCTCGTAGAGCCGCTGGAGCACCTCGTCCGGCGGGAGCCCGGACTGCCGGGCCAGCTGCTCCACCGGCGCGCCGTCCGACGTGGCGGGCACCGCCTCCAGGACCCTGGCCGCCGCCGGCTCCAGGAGATCCCTGGGCAGCACCGGTCCGCTGCGCTGCGGCGCGAGGTCGTCACCGATCGCGCCGATCAGCTCGACGACCTCGGCGGCGTCGGTGACCACGGTGGCGGCGCCGCTGCGGATCAGGGCGTGCACCCCGGCGGACAGCTCCGAGGTCACCGGGCCGGGCACGGCCATGGTGTGCCGGTTGAGGTCGCGGGCACGTCTGGCAGTGCTGAGCGCCCCGCTGCGCAGCGCCGCCTCGACCACCACGGTTCCGCGGGTCAGCGCCGCGATCACCCGGTTGCGCAGCACGAACCGGAACCTGGTCGGGTGCTCCCCCGGCGGGAGTTCGCTCAGCAGCAGCCCCTGTTCGGCGATCCGGCGGATCAGGCCGGTGTTGCCCCTCGGGTAGGCCACGTCCACCCCGCAGGCGAGGACACCGACGGTCGGGCCGCCGACCGCCAGCGCGCCCCGGTGGGCGGCCGCGTCGATGCCGTAGGCACCTCCGGAGACGACCACCCAGCCGCGTTCGGCGAGCTGGGCGGCGAGGTCCCCGGCGACGTGCGCGCCGTACGCCGTGCAGGCCCGGGCACCCACCACCGAGACCGAGCGCAGCGCGAGCAGACGCAGCGAGCCGGTGCCGATCACCCAGAGGCCGGTGGGCCTGGTCTCCGCGAGGTCGTCCAGCTGGCTGGGCCACTCCGTGTCGCCCGGAATGATGAAGCGTCCACCGGCCGCCCGCACCCGTTCCAGGTCGGCGACCGGGTCGAGGCCGGTCAGCCTCGCCCGGTAGGCCGCCAGCCGGGCGTCGTCCGGGCCCGGTCGGCCGGGCACCCTGCCGTCCCGGATCGCCCGGACCACGTCGAGGGCGTCGGTGCGGGCGAGCCAGCGGCCGAGCGCGGCGTCCCCGGGTTCGCCGAGCCGGCAGAGCGCCGCGCGGGCCAGACGCTCGGGCTCGTATTCGTATTCGTATTCGGGCTCGTTCTTGGGCTCGGGCCTGGGCACCGGCTCGGGCGGCGCCCCGGGCCGAGGGGCGGCTCCCGTTTCAGCGGGCGGGCCCTGGACGAGATCGTTCGCGGTGCGGTTCACGGGGCGGCCTCCTCGGGCTCGGGCTGCGGATCGACGGTGCGCCGGGCGGAACGGGTGCGCGCCGGGCGGCGCTCGGCCTTGCCGCCCGTCCGGTCCGGGGCGGGGTCCGCCCGCCCGAAGAAGCGCTCCGTCAGCGGAATCCCCTGATCCACGCCGGTGCGCAGGACGAGGGCCGTCCGAACGTCACGCTGTTCCGGGCGGTCCCGGCCGGCCAGGTCCGCGACCGTCCAGGCGACCCGCAGCACCCGGTCCAGGCCCCGGGCGGTCAGCAGGCCCCGCTCCAGCTGACGCGCGGCGTCGTTCAGCGCGCTCGGTGCCAGCTGCCAGCGGGTGCGCAGCTCATGGCCGGGGACCTCGGCGTTGGTCCGCCACGGTGTGCCGGCCAGCCTGGCCGCCGCACGCTCGCGGGCCGCCAGCACCCGGGCCGCGACGACCTCGGTGGTCTCCGCCGAGGTGTCGCGCTGCATCAGCTCGACCCTGGTCACCGGAGCGACCTGGACCTGGAGGTCGACCCGGTCGAGCAGCGGTCCGGAGAGCCGGCCCTGGTACCGGCCGACCATGGCGGGCGTGCACTCGCAGCCCTCGCCCCGCCGCGAGTGGCGCCCGCACGGGCAGGGGTTGGCGGCCAGGCAGAGCAGGAACCGGGCCGGCAGCCGCATCGATCCGGCGGACCGGGCGATCACCACCTCACCCGATTCGAGCGGCTGGCGCAGCGCGTCCAGCACCCGGACGGGGAATTCCGGTGCCTCGTCGAGGAACAGGACGCCCCGGTGGGCCAGCGAGACCGCACCCGGTCTCGGCAGCCCGCTGCCGCCGCCGACGATCGCCGGCATGGTGGTCGAGTGGTGCGGGGCGCAGTAGGGCGCCCGGTCGACCAGCGGCCGCCCGGCCGGCAGCAGCCCCGCCACCGAGTGGACCGCGGTGACCTCCAGGGCCTCCTTCTGGGTGAGCGGCGGGAGCAGTGCGGGCAGCCGCTCCGCCAGCATGGTCTTGCCCGCGCCGGGCGGCCCCTTGAGGTAGAGGTGGTGACCGCCGGCGGCGGCGATCTCCAGGGCCCGGCGGGCCTCGTACTGGCCGGCCACGTCGGCGAGGTCCATCCGGGCGGCCGCCTCGTCGGGCAGGCCCCGCACCCCGGCGCTGGGGAGCATCAGGCCGGCCATCAACGGGTCGGGGTGCCCGCCGGGGCGGTCGGCGGGCTCCTCCGGTTCGGGGGCTCCGGTGAGCAGCGCCACGAGCTGGCGCAGGCTGCGCACGCCGAGGACGGTCACCCCGGGGACCAGCTCGGCCTCGGCGGCGGTCTGGTCGGCGACCACCACGCGCCGGTAGCCGGCGTCCGCGGCGGCCAGCACCGACGGGAGCACCCCGCGCACCGGGCGCACCCGCCCGTCCAGCCCGAGTTCGCCGATCAGCAGCAGGTCGGCGATCGCGGCCGGGTCGAGCCGTTCGGCGGCGGCCAGCACGGCGCAGGCCACGGCGAGGTCGAAGCCGCTGCCGCTCTTGGGCACCGAGGCCGGGCTCAGCCCGACGGTCAGCTTCCGCTGCGGCCAGGCCTCGCCGCTGTTGACGACCGCCGCGCGCACCCGGTCGCGGGCCTCGGAGAGCGCCTTGTCGGGCAGGCCGACCAGGGTGAACGCCGCCACCCCGGGCTCCAGATCGGCCTGGACCTCGACGATCACCCCGTCGACGCCGACCAGGGCCACGGAACACGTCCGGGCGAAGGCCATCTCAGACCACCCCCCGCAGGTGGTCGACCGAGGCGGCGCCGCGGGACCGGTTGATGACGGCGACCAGGTCGATCCGGACGCCGCCGGGCGGCACGGGCGCCCACGGCGGGTCGTCGGCGCCGGGTCGGTACTCGGGACCTGCCAACCGGGCGAAGTGGCCGGGCCAGCGCTCGGCCATCCAGCGCTCGGCCAGTCGGCGCAAGCGGTCCGCCTTGGTCGGACCGATGGCCTCGCTGGGCTGCTGGAAGCCCCGCTCGGAGCGGGTCTTGACCTCGCAGACCGCCACGGTGTCGCCGTCGAGGGCGACGATGTCCAGCTCGCCCTCGACGCAGCGCCAGTTGCGGTCGAGGATGCGCAGCCCGTCCTCGGTGAGCCGACGGGCTGCGACCTGCTCGCCGTAGCGGCCGAGGCCGGTGTTGGTCGGCCGCGACGGTCCCGGCGCGGCCGACGGGGGCGACACGGCCGACGGGGGCGGACCGCCCGCCGGGGCCCGCGTCGTCCTCCGGCGCGGCTGCCCGTCCTGCCGGGCCTTCGCGGTCCTCTTGCGCGTGGCGCGCTCGATCTCCTGCACGGTGACCACCTCCGCCGGGGAGGTTGCCGTGCGGTCCGGGATCGGACCAGAGAGTTGTCCTTTCCTGTGGACAACTCGGGCCTGTGGATAACTCCTGTCACCTACGGGAGTGATTATCCCGGAATACCCGGAATTCCCCTGGACATCCGGGGTCCGGGCGGTCCACCGTCAGTTCCCGAAGCCGGACTCGTCCGAGGGCAGCTCCAGGTCGCTCTTCGCGAGTTCCTCGATGTTCACGTCCTTGAAGGTCAGCACCCGGACCTTGCGGACGAACCGGGCCGGCCGGTACATGTCCCAGACCCACGCATCCGCCATCGACACCTCGAAGAACACCTCGCCCTGCACCGAGTGCACCTGCAGCTCGTAGTCATTGGTGAGGTAGAACCGTCGCTCGGTCTCGATCACGTACTTGAACAGGCCGACGACGTCCCGGTACTCCCGGTAGAGCTTGAGCTCCATCTCGGTCTCGTACTTTTCGAGATCTTCGGCACTCATCCAGGCGTCCCCTCAACTTGTCACGTCCACCCATTGTGGACCACCGCACTCACCCTCAGAGCCTTACCGGAGCTGCCGGCGGCCCCTCGGTCATCAGCCGCTGCAGAAAGTCCACCAGCCCGACGGGATAGACGGTCTCGGCGGTGGCCCGCAATTCCCCGACCGTCCACCAGCGTGCCGCGAGCAGTTGGGCGTGCTCGTCCTCGCCCATGCCCGAGTGGTCCAGCACCGTGTCCGTCGTGCGGGCCAGGTGGAACCACTGCTCCTGCTCGTAGCGCCGTCCCCGATAGGAGAACGAAGCCTTGCCGTACGCCACCACCGGCCCCAGCTCCACGCCGCGCAGTCCGGTCTCCTCCAGGAGCTCGCGCTCGGCGGCGTCCCGGAAGTCCTCCCCCGGTTCCAAGCCGCCGCCGGGGGTGAACCACCAGGTGACGCCGGGGACCGCCGGGTCCGAGCCGTGGAACAGCAGCACCCGGTCCTGCCCGTCGAACAGCAGGATCCGCGAGGCCCTGCGCCGCTGTGCCGCCATGACGAGCCTCCACGTTCCCTTCGTCCGCCCCGGTCGCTCCCCCGATCCTGCCACCCGGCGCGGTCGTCCGGGGCGAGGTTGGGCAGAGCGGCCCCGGCGCGAACCGTGCCGGCCGGGGTCAGGTCGTGCGGCGGCGACGGCGCGCCAGCCCTGCCACCCCGCTCACCGCCGTGGTCACGAGGATCGTCGCCGCGCCTACAACGCTCGCCCAGAACGCGGGTTCCAGCGGTCCCGGGTCTGCCGGGCCCTCCCCACCGATCACCTCGAACGCCGAGGTGCCGGCCAGCAGGCCGGCCCGGCCGAGCGGAAGCACGGTGGCCTCGACCCGGGCCTCCACCCCGGTGGCCGGGACGGTCCCGCCGTCGACCTCCAGGTGGACGCGGGAGTCGAGCGAGCCGAGCCGGTTGTCTCCGAGCAGGAAGAGACGGCCGGTCGGCACCTCTACGCTGAAGGCGGTTCCCTGGGCACCCTGCGCCGCGAGGTACGGCTCGTCCACGGGCTTGCCGTTGACGGTCAGCCGCTGGTCACCGGTGGCGACGGCGACGGTGTCGCCACCGATCGCGACCACGCGCTTGACCATGAGCGGGCCACCCCAGGCCTGGTCCCGGAAGACCACCACGTCACCGCGCCGGACGTCCGCGCCGTCGGTCTTCCGCGCCAGGACGGTGTCCCCGGCCCTGAGGGTCGGCTCCATCGAACCGGTCGGGATGTTGTACGGCCGGTAGCTCACGGCGATCACCGCGAAGCCGCCGATCAGCAGGACCAGGCCGACGGTGAGCAGCACGCCCTGGACCACGGCCCCTGGGGCGCGCCGGGGGCGGGCCGGGGCCAGGGGATCACCGGTCGTCCGTTCCGCGACACTGCTCATCGACACCGTCCAACCCCTGACCGACCCGGAAACGCTCACGGCGGCGCACCGGGGCCACGGGCGGAAAACCCGGCGGGCCGTGGCACGTCCGAGCAGATTACTCGTCGGTACCACGGCCCGCGCAAGGCCCGGGAGCCCCCGGTCGGGATCAGGACCGCCGGTCGCCGTCCGGCCGGTTCCGCAGCCTGCGGACCAGCGGCAGCAGGGCGACGGCGCCCACGGCACCGGCTGCGGCCGGCACCGCCGGCGCGGCCGCCGCCAGGCCCTTCTGGTCGAAGGTGTCCGGCACCGGCAGCGTCGACCAGTGGTTGACCGGCCAGGCCACCACGAAGGCGCGCCCGATCACGTCGTCCACCGGGACGGTCCCGCCACCCGGCTGGTCCATGTGGAAGCGTGAGTCGAGCGAGTCCGCGCGGTGGTCGCCCATCACCCAGATCCGGCCGTCGGGGACCTTCACCGGACCGAACGGCTTCGTCCCGCACGGGGTGTTGCCGGCGTAGACGTACGGCTCGTTGAGCGCGACGCCGTTGACCTTCACCGGACCCTCGCCCTCGCACTCGACGGTGTCCCCGCCGACCGCGATGACCCGCTTGATGAGGTCCTTCTCGTTGTCGGAGGGCATCAGTCCGACGAAGCTCAGCACGTTCTGGACGCCCCGGACGAAGGCGTTGCTGCTCTCCTTGGTGGGCTCGTCGGCCAGCCAGCCGCCCGGATCGTGGAACACCACGACCTCGCCGCGCTCCGGCTCGGCGCCGAACCACGGGGTGAGCTTGTCCACCAGGACCCGGTCACCGACCTGCAGCGTGTTCTGCATCGACTCCGACGGAATGGAGAACGCCTGGACGAAGAAGGTCTTGATCACCAGCGCCAGGACGAGGGCGATGCCGATGAGGATCGGCAGCTCCTTCCAGAACGACCGCTGCTTGCGCTCGTTCCGCGGCGGCTGCTCCTCGGTACCGTCCGCCGGACCGGAGTCGCCCGGGAGGGGCGGCGGGGTGTCACCTGTGCCGTCGCCGTGCCCGTCCGCGGACTGGGCCGCCGTGTCCTCGGCCGAGGACGAGGGCGCCGCGGCCTCCGCGGACCGGGCCGCCGGGCCGCCGGAGCCCTCGGGCTCGCCGGCGCCTGAGCGGGCGCCGATCACCAAATCCCCCACAACGTCTCCTCCCTGCTGTGCGGACGCCCGTGCGCCCGCGCTCACAGTGCCGCACAGCGGGCACCACGCTCCACCACCGACCGCGCCCCCGCCAGGACCGGCCCCCGACGGGCCTCCTGACACCGGCACAGCCTTCGGGTGCGACCCCTCGACACCGAGTCGGCCGCACCCAGCACTTCTCTATCACTCCCGGGCATCCGGCTCGCGGTCCCACACGCCCGGCCCGATCACGACGGGCCTGTCCGGGCCTACGCCCGGCGCCGCCCCATCCGGCGGCCGATGAGCGGAAGGATGCCCAACACACCCATAACGAGCGGAGGTTCCTCAGGAACCGGCCCGCCGCCCATCGAGTCCGTTGCGGTCGTGCCATCCGCCGGAACCCGCGCCACCGAGGAGAGTGAAACCGGCACCTCAAGTTGATGGACCCGACCCACCGGCCAGGCGATCATGAACGCCCGCCCCACCACACCGCTCACCGGAACGGTGCCCTGCCCCGGATTGCCCATGTGGAAACGGGAGTCGGCGGACACGTCCCGGTGGTCGCCCATCACCCAGAGCCTGCCCTGCGGCACCTTCACCTTGAACGGCTGCCGGGAGGGCGGGTTGCCCGGAGCGAGGTAGGGCTCGTCCAACGGCCTGCCGTTGAGACTGATCCTGCCCTGCTCGTCACAGCACTCGACGGTGTCCCCGCCGACCCCGATCACCCGCTTGATGAGGTCCTGCTCACTGTCGGACGGCAGCAGTCCGACAAAGGTCAGCACCTGCTTGGCCACACGCAGAACCGGCCCGTCCTTCGACGACCCGCGCTCGTTCTCTAGCCAGCCGCCCGGGTCCCTGAACACCACCACCTCGCCGCGCTCCGGCTCGGCGCCGAACCAGGGGGTGAACTTGTCCACCAGCACCCGGTCCCCGACCTGGATGGTCTGCTCCATCGAGCCGGAGGGGATCACGAAGACCTGCACCAGGAAGGTCTTCATCACCAGCGCCACGACCAAGGCCACCACGACGACCAGCGGGATCTCGCGCAGACGGGAGCTTCTACGGCGGCGGGCCGCCCGGCGGGCGGTACGACGGCGCTCGGCGCGCCCACGCACCACAGGGGCGGCGGGGGCCGCGTCCTCCTCCAACCCGGTCACGGCACCGGTGACAGCACCCGTTTCAGGGCCGGACGCGGGGCCGGTCGGGGAGCCGGGGTCGGTTCCGGCGGCCGGGCGGTCGGCGAGCCGTCCCCTACCTCTGGTCCCCATGGCCACCGGTCCCCCCTGCCGCGGCAAAGGCCGTCGGCCGGTCGACCGAGGCCCAGTGCCCGACCGGGTAGACCACCCAGGCCGCCCGGCCGATCACCTTGGACTCGGGGACGAACCCGCCGCCGGGGTCACCGAGGTGGTCGCGGGAGTCCCGGGAGGCGCTGCGGTGGTCGCCCAGCACGAAGAGCTTGCCGGACGGCACCACCACGTCGAAGGCCACGGCGGACGGCTCGTCCCCGGGGTACAGGTAGCCGGACTCGTCGACCGGAACACCGTTGACGGTGAGCGGGCGGCCCGGTCCCGCGCTGGTCACACGGTCGCCGCCGACGCCGATGACCCGCTTCACGTAGACCGAGTCACCGGTCGGGACCAGCCCGACATCACGGCCGAAGGAGCGCAGCGAGGTCCAGACGCCGTCGCGTTCCAGCGGCTTGCGCAGAAAGGAGCCCGTACCGTCGAACACCACCACGTCACCGCGCTGCGGGTGGCCGCCGAAGGCGTAGGACAGCTGGTTCACGATCAGGCGGTCGCCCGGTCGCAGGGTGTTCTCCATCGACCCGGAGGGCACCGAGAACGGCCGCGCCACGAAGGCGTTCACCAGCAGCAGCACGAGCAGGCAGATTCCGGCGAGCAGCAGCAGGTCACGCGCGCCCGAGCGCCCACGCGCAGGCTCCGCACCGTCGCTCTCCTCGGAAGCGCCTTCCTCGGAACCGTTCTCCTCGGAAGCGCCTTCCTCGGAACCGTTCTCCTCGGAGGCGCCCTTCTCGGAAGCGCTCTCCCCCGAGTCGGCGCCGCTCTCCTCGGCGGGGGCCGCGGAAACGACCGCGGACCGCGCCGGCGAGTCCGCACCGGTGGGTGCGGGACTGCCGTCGCGGTCCGCGGGTGGTTCGTGCGTGCTCATCGGGGGCTGAGCTTACCGTGCGGCAGCCCGGCCCCCCAGAGCGATCCGATCCCCCGGCGGTGCCGGGGGCCGGTGGATCAGCGGTCGCGCTTCTCCTTGATCTTCGCGGCCTTGCCGCGGAGGTCACGCAGGTAGTACAGCTTGGCGCGGCGAACCGCACCACGGGTCACGACCTCGATCTTCTCGACGACCGGGGTGTGCACCGGGAAGGTGCGCTCGACACCGACGTTGAAGCTGACCTTGCGAACGGTGAAGGTCTCACCGACGCCGGCGCCGTGGCGGCGGATGACGACGCCCTGGAAGACCTGGACACGGGAGCGGTTGCCCTCGATGACCCGGACGTGCACCTTCAGGGTGTCACCGGCGCGGAACGCCGGGATGTCGCTACGCAGCGAGGCCGCGTCGACAGCAGCGAGCTTGTTGCTCATGTTGCTCTCCATCGCAGGCGCCACGGGCCGCCCACGGAAGTCGTCACAAATGGGGTTTGCCGCGGGCCGCACCGGCTACCGGCGGTCCCCCCGTGGCGGGGGCGCCGAACCACGTGACCCCTGCGGGAGGAGCCCAGCGACAGACAGCAGCGGCCTATTCTTCCACACCACCGGCCGCGGACCGAAATCGGCCGAGCCCCTCGTCCCAGGCAAGGCCGAGCACATCGAGCGCCGCACGGTCCTTCTTGTCGAAGTCGGCGTGCCGCCAGCGCGCCACCAGGTCCGGCCGGTTGGCCAGGGTGCGGGCGAAGGCCTGCTCGCGGCGCCAGCGGGCGATCTTGCCGTGGTTCCCGCTCAGCAGGATGTCCGGCACCGTACGGCCGCGCCACTCGGCGGGCTTGGTGTAGACCGGGCCCTCCAGCAGGTCGGCCATCGCGCCGGGCGCGAAGGAGTCGTCGCGGTAGGACTCGGCGTTGCCGAGCACACCGGGCAGCAGCCGGGCGATCGCCTCGACCATGACCAGCACCGCGACCTCGCCGCCGGCCAGCACGTAGTCGCCGATCGACGCCTCGACCACCGGCATCCGGGTGGCCGCCTCTTCGATCACCCGCCGGTCGATGCCCTCGTACCGGGCCGGGGTGAACGCCAGCCACGGCCGGCCCGCCAGCTCCTGCGCGAGTTCCTGGGTGAACGGCCGGCCGCTGGGGGTGGGCACCACCAGGGTCGGCAGCTCCCCCTCGGGACCCCGGGCGAGCACCGCGTCGAGGGCCTCGCCCCACGGCTCGGGCTTCATCACCATGCCCGGGCCGCCGCCGTACGGGCTGTCGTCGACGGTCCGGTGCACGTCGTACGTCCAGTCGCGCAGGTCGTGGACGTGCACGTCGAGCTGGCCGCGGGCGCGCGCTTTGCCGACCAGCGAGATGTTCAACGGTTCCAGGTACTCGGGGAAGATCGACACGACGTCGATCCGCATCCCGTGCCGCACGACCGGTGCCGAGGCCTCCGCAGGCTCCGGGGACCCCACGGCCTGCACGGACTCCTCGGAGCTCACTGCGACTCCTCCGCCGAGTTCGCGGAGTTCGCGGAGTTCGCGGAGCTCGCGGAGCTCGCGGAGCTCGCGGAGTCCGCCGACTTCTCCGCGGACTCCGCACCCGGCGCGGACTCGCCGAGCGCGACCTCGGCGCTCTCCGGGTCGATCAGCCCGGGCGGCGGGTCGATGACCGCGCGCTGGTTCTCCAGGTCGATGGTCGGCACGATCCTGCTGACGAAGGGCACCAGCGCCTCCGTCCCGTCCGGCTTCTTCACGGTGAGCAGGTCCTGGTACGGCAGGTGGACCACCTCGGTGAGCTCGCCCACCAGGGTGCCGTCGAGCAGGACCACGTCCAGACCGATCAGCTGGTGGTCGTAGTACTCCTCCGGGTCGTCCGGACGCTCCTCCGGGTCGACCTCGGCGATCAGGATCGTGCCGCGCAGCGCCTCGGCGCCGTTGCGGTCCTTGACACCGGCGAACCGCAGCAGCAGCCGCCCGCTGTGCACCTTGCCGGACTCGACGGTCAGCGGACCGGCCGAGGCCGGGTCGGTGAGCAGGACGGCACCGGGGCCGAGCCGGAGCTCCGGCTCGTCGGTGCGGACCTCGACACTGACGTCCCCCCTGATGCCGTGGGCGCGGCCGATCTTGCCGACGACGAGCTGCACGGTGATCGTTCTCCTGGATGAGTGCTGCTGAGTGCTGCTGCTTGCGTGAGTGCTTGGGGCTGAGGAGTACTGCGGAACCGCCGCGGGGAAGCCGCCGAGAACGGCGAAGGCCGGCCGGGACGACATGCGTCCCGGCCGGCCTCGAAACCCTGACGGCTGAACGAGCAGCCGGGTCAGCGAATGTTGTCCACGTCGACCAGGTCGACCCGGACGTTGCGACCGCCGAGGGCGCCGACCACGGTGCGCAGGGCGCGCGCCGTGCGGCCACCCCGGCCGATCACCTTGCCGAGGTCATCGGGGTGCACCCGCACCTCGATGGTGTTGCCCCGACGCAGGTTGCGCGAGCGCACCTGCACCTCGTCGGGGTGCTCGACGATGCCCTTCACCAGGTGGTCGAGGGCGTCCTCGATCACGATCAGGCCTCGGCGGCGGCGTCGGCCTCAGCCTCGGCCTTGTCCGACTTCTTGGCCTTCGGGGTGATGGCGACACCGGTGGTGGCGTCCTCGAAGCCGGCGACGGCCTTGGCGAACAGGTGCGAGAAGTCCTCGACCTTCGGCTCGGCGACCTTCAGCGGCTCCGGAGCCGGCAGGCCCTTGAACTTCTGCCAGTCGCCGGTCAGCTTGAGGATGGCGAGCACCGGCTCGGTCGGCTGGGCGCCGACGGACAGCCAGTACTGGGCGCGGTCGCCGTCGACCTCGATCTTCGAGGGGTTGTAGGTCGGCTGGTAGATGCCGATCTCCTCGATCGCACGGCCGTCACGCTTGGTGCGGGCGTCGGCGACGATGATGCGGTAGTGCGGGGAGCGAATCTTACCGAGACGCTTCAGCTTGATCTTGACTGCCACGGGAGTGGAATCTCCTGGTGTTGACGTGGGTGAGCGGCCCCGCCCTCGCGTGGGGTTGCGCGGTGGGCCGTTCAAGGGACACGCCAGCCGAAGGAGAGAGGGGTCCTGCCCGGCTGCCGAGTACTCAGCGGTCCATTCTGCCACACAGGGCGCCGACCCCCGAAAACAGGTCGACCGGGAGCCCCCGCTCCCGGTCAGCCCAACGCGCGCACCTGCCCGGTGCACCTCACTGGCGAATCATCGCTCGATCATCGTGGTCCATCGTGGTCCTGCGGTGGATCTTGGCGCCCTCGGTTCCCCGAGCCGTGAGGCTCCCCGGGTCGCCCGACGGACCGCGCGCCGAGCTACGGACTGCGAACTACGGACTGCGAACTGCGGACTTCGAGCGCAGGCTACGAGCCGCGAGCCACCGGCCGAACTACGCGATCTTGAACGGCTGCTGGCAGGCACCGCAGACGATGGACGCCTGCGCGAGCACCGACGGCACGACACGGACGTTGCGCCCGCACCCGCAGACCGCCTTGACCCGGACGCCGCCCCCGGAGGAGCCGTGCCGGGCCGCCGGACCGCGGAAGGCGCGCGAGGCCCCCTCACCGGCCACCGCTTCCTGGTGCGCGCCGAGGGCGCGGTCCAGGCGCTCGATGGTCTCGGCGTACCGCTCGCGGGTCTCCTTGAGCATGGTCACCTGGGAGAAGCCGCTACTGGCGTGCGGCTCGACCGGGTGCGCCAGGCCCAGCTCGGAGGCCAGGAGCAGGAAGCGCCGGTTGTGGTAGCGGCCGGCCCGCGAGGTGTCCCGGATGTCCCGGGCCGCGGCCAGACCATGGGCAGCCTCGTGGAGGAGCCGCTCGAAACCGAGCCGGGCACCACAGGCCGAGGAGGACTCGCCGATCAGCGCCTCGGGCGAGGCGAGGTCGGGGAGGTCCTGGTGGTAGGCCTGGATGTCACTCCAGGCGGCGGCCAGTTCGGCCGCGAGAACGAGGGGCTGTGTCGTGCTCACGCTAGACCAACGATGGAGTAGGAGCCGATGTTCCGCGTGTTCCGCTTCCCCTGGAATTCCCAGGAAACTCTCAGGAATGTGCGACCACGCGCGAAATGCGCGTTCCGGATCTGACGCAAGACCAACCCCCTGCAGGTTTGGGGCCGCCGGCTCGGCGGCGGCTCGTCATTTCCGTCCGGGGGCGGGCTGTCGCCCCCAGGACGTACGGCCCGTGTCCTGTCGAGTTGACAGGGCCACGGGCCGTACACCGTACCGCTATTCCGTTAATACCGGCAGTTGACCGACCAGTAGGGATGTCGGCATGTGAGACATGCACGCAACAAGGCCGGTCACCGGGCATCCGAATTCCTCGCCGAACAGGTCGGCGGCCGTCGGAACGGGTCGCCCGACGCGGTTTTACGGCGAGATCCTTCGTGGTCGTCCGCAGCTCGGAGGGGCGACCGAACGGTCAGTAGGCGCGCGCGACGAGCGCGACGTTGCCCTCCTGGTCGTCCGTCTGCGGCACCGAGCCGTCGGCGGCGACGATGCAGCGCACCGAGACGCCCTGCTCGGCCAGCTTGGCCTCGCCCTCCGGGCCGAGCTCGGCCCAGGAGATCCGGCCCCAGCCGGTGGTGGCGGCCTCGACGGCCTCGTCGATGGTCTTCACGTCGACCGTGCGGGACTCGCGGCGCTCACGCGACTGACGCAGCAGCAGGGCCTGGTCCTCCTCCAGGATGCCCGGGAGGGTCGCCGCCAGGGAGTCGATCGAGACCGGCTCCTTGCCGCCCGGGATCCGGCGCGCCAGCATCGCGGTGCCGTTCTCCAGGTCGCGCGGGCCGACCTCGATCCGCAGCGGCACGCCCTTGAGCTCCCAGTCGACGGCCCGGCGGCCGAACGGGGTGTCGGTGCGGTCGTCGACGACCACGCGGATGCCGGCGGCCTCCAGCGCCGCGCCGATCTCACGGACCTTGGCGATCACCGCGTCGTCGCCCTTGATGGCCAGGACGACGGCCTGGACGGCGGCCAGCCGCGGCGGGACGCGCAGGCCGCTGTCGTCGCCGTGCGACATGATCAGGCCGCCGACCATGCGGGTCGAGACGCCCCAGGAGGTCTGCCAGACGAACTCGCGCTCGGCGCCCTGCAGCTGGTAGGTGGTGTTGAACGCCTTGGCGAAGTTCTGGCCCAGCTCGTGGCTGGTGCCCATCTGCAGCGCCTTGCCGTCACCCATCATGCCTTCGAGGGTGAGGGTGTTGATGGCGCCGGCGAAGCGCTCCTTGGCGGTCTTGCGGCCGAGCACGACGTCGATGCCGAGCACGTTGGTCATGAAGTCGCCGTAGACCTGGGTGTGGATCATCGACGCGTAGTCACGGGCGTCCTCGTACGTGGCGTGGGCGGTGTGGCCCTCCTGCCAGAGGAACTCGGTGGTGCGCAGGAAGACGCGCGGGCGCAGCTCCCAGCGGACCACGTTGGCCCACTGGTTGATCAGCAGGGGCAGGTCGCGGTGGCTCTGCACCCACTTCGAGAAGTACTCGTTGATGATCGTCTCGGAGGTCGGCCGGACGACGACCGGCTCGTCCAGCTGCTTGCCGCCACCGTGCGTGACCACCGCGAGCTCGGGGGCGAAGCCCTCGACGTGCTCCGCCTCCTTGGTCAGGTAGGACTGCGGGATGAACATCGGGAAGTAGGCGTTCTGGGCGCCGGCCTTCTTGATCCGGGCGTCCATCTCCTGCTGCATCCGCTCCCACAGGCCGTAGCCGTACGGTCGGATGACCATGGTGCCGCGCACCGGACCGTTGTCGGCCAGCTCGGCCTTGTTGATGAGGTCCTGGTACCAGCGCGGGAAGTCTTCCGCCTGAGGGGTGAGAACGGGTGCCTTAGCCATGGGCGAATCGTACGGGGAGCGGGCCCCCGACTTCGAATCCGTTTCGGGCAACGGGACGCCCGGGGCGCACGCCCCCGACCCGCGCGCACCACCCCGCACCCCTCTGGACGCCGTGCCCGAGCCGCTGTTCGCTGGAGTGGGGGCGGGACGTCGAGGGGGGTCGGAGCAGCACACCGAAGGACCGGATGGGAGGCCGCGATGGCTTCAGCGCGGGTGACCGGCACGACCGCAGCACCCCCCGGCGCAGGGCGGCCCGCCGCCCGGGCCCGGGACTGGGCGGAGATCCAGGAGCGGATGCTGGTTCCGCTCTACGAGGCCGTCCACGACCGCCTGGAGGTCGGTCCGGCGACGAGCCTGCTGGGCCTGGGCTGCCGCTCCGGCCTCGCCCTGCTGCTGGCCGCCGGCCGGGGCGCGCAGGTGGCCGGGCTGGAGGCCGACGACGAGCTGCGCGGGCTGGCCCGGAAGCGCCGCCTGCGGGTCGACCCGGACGGCCGGACGGCGGCGGACGGCCGGCCCGGGACGGACGGCCGAACGGAGGCGGACGTCGCCCGCTCGGCCTATTCGCTGGTGACCGTTTTCGAGCAGCCCCCGCCGGGCACCGAACCACGCCGGACGGTGGCCGGGGCGGCCCGGCTGGTCCTGCCCGGCGGGCACGTGGTGCTGGCCGCCTGGGGGCCTCGGGAGCGCTGCGAGAGCGCGGCCGTACTGGACGTGGCCCGGCGGATGGCCCGGCGCAGCGGCGCGCCCGACCCGTTCGAGCTGAGCCCGCCCGGCGCGCTGGAGGACCTGCTCGCCGGGACCGGTCTGCGCCCGGCCGGCGGCGGCCGGGTCGGCTGCCCGTTCGCCTACGCGGATCCGGAGAGCGCGCTGCGCGGGCTGCTCTCCACCGGGCTCTACGACGCGGCGGCGGAGTTCTCCGGGCCGGCGCTGGTCGCCAAGGAGCTGGAGGAGGCGCTGCAGCCGTACCTGCGGCCGGACGGCACCGTGCGGATGACGAACGTCTTCCGCTACCTGATCGCCGAACGGCCCCGCTGAGCCCCGGGGGACGACGGTTCGGGCCGCAGCACGGAACGCCGGAGGGGCGCGCGCCACCACGGCACGCGCCCCTCGTCGCAGACCCTCGTCGCCGACCGTCGTCGGGGCCCGTCGTCGCGGACCCCCACCCCGTACCGCGAGCCCCCACCGCGAGCCCGCCGGCCCTCAGGCCTGGTCGAGCGCCTTCCGGGGCACCCCCGCCGCCCGGTAGGCCTCCTCCTCGTCCAGCGTCTCCGCCTCCAGCAGCGCCGCCGCCAGCGCGTCCAGCCGGGGCCGCTGCTCGGTCAGCAGCCGCACCGCCTCCTCGTAGCACTCCGCGACGATCCGCCGGGCCTCCTCGTCCACCGCGTCCAGCGTGGTCGGTGCCGCGGAGAGCCCGTACGCGCCCTGCGGGTCGGACGGGACGGCGGTGAGCCGGCCGACCCGCTCGCTCATGCCCCACCGCCCGGCCATGCCGCGGGCGATGTTGGTGACCTGCTCCAGGTCGCTCTCCGCGCCGGTGGTGATGACCCCGTAGACCACCTGCTCGGCGGCCATCCCGCCGAGCGCGCCGATGATCCGGCCGCGCAGGTAGGGCTCGGTGTAGGAGTACCGGTCGGCCTCCGGGGTGGAGAGGGTGACGCCGAGGGCACGGCCGCGCGGCACGATGGTGATCTTGCGGACCGGGTCGGCACCCGGCTGGAGCATGCCGAGCAGGGCGTGGCCGCTCTCGTGGTACGCGGTCCGCTCCCGTTCGGCCTGCGGCATCACCAGCGGCCGGACGGCGCCGAGCTGGACCTTCTCCAGCGCGTCGGAGAGGTCCCGGTCGTTGACCGCGTCCTGGCGGCGCTTGACCGCGAGCAGGGCGGCCTCGTTGACCAGGTTGGCCAGTTCGGCGCCGGTCATCCCGGGGGTGACCTTGGCGAGCCGGGTCAGATCGGCGTCGCCGGCCAGCGGGACGTCCCGGGAGTGGATGCGCAGGATGGCCGCGCGGCCGTCGCGGTCCGGCGGGCTGACGGTGATCCGCCGGTCGAACCGGCCGGGGCGCAGCAGCGCCGGGTCGAGCACGTCGGCCCGGTTGGTGGCGGCGATGACGATGACGCCCTCGGAGCCGGTGAAGCCGTCCATCTCGGTGAGGATCTGGTTGAGCGTCTGCTCGCGCTCGTCGTGGCCGCCCATGCCGCCGCCGCTGCCGCGCTGGCGGCCGATGGTGTCGATCTCGTCGATGAAGATGATCGCCGGGGCGACCTTGCGGGCCTCGGCGAACAGTTCGCGCACCCGGCTGGCGCCGACGCCGACGATCATCTCGATGAACTCGGAGGCGGAGGCGGAGAAGAACGGCACGTCCGCCTCGCCGGCGACGGCCCGGGCCAGCAGGGTCTTGCCGGTGCCGGGCGGGCCGCTGAGCAGCACGCCGCGAGGCATCTTGGCGCCGAGCCGGCGGTAGTGCTGCGGGTTCTTCAGGAAGTCGACCACCTCGGTGAGCTCGGCCTCGACCTCGTCGATGCCGGCCACGTCGGCGAAGGTGGTGCGCCGGCCGGACTCGGCGGTGACCGGCTTGGGCGGGGCCTTGCGGCCGAGTGCCCCGGCGCCGAGCCCGCCGGCCATCCGCCGGGCGAGCAGTACCCAGATCAGGATCAGCAGCAGCATCGGGGCCAGTGAGATGAGCAGGTTGGCGAGGAAGCTGCGCTGCTGGACGACCGGCTCGGCGGTGACCTCGACGCCCTGCTGCTGGAGGGTGGTCCAGAGGTTGTCCCCGGCGAAGACCGGCCGCTGGGTGCGGAAGTCGGTGTAGGTCCCCTTGTCGCCGTCCGGCTTCGGCTCGGCGTTCTTGAGGGTGCCCTCGATCGCGTCGCCCTTGGAGTAGATCTTGGTGATGTTGCCCTTGTTCAGCTGGTTGTTGAACTCGGTGTAGGAGATCGTGGTGGCGCCGCCGGGGCCGAAGAAGGACAGCAGCACGTCGCTGATCAGGAACACCACGAGGGCGGTGAGGACGAGGCCCAGCCAGCCGCCGGGCATCTTGCGCCGCGGGGGCGGCGGGGGTGGGGCACCCTCGGATCGCCACGGCTGGTCGGGGGTCTGGCGCGGTGGCACGGGATCAGTCACTCATCGGACAATACGGACATCCGCTCGGCTCCTCCAACCGCAACGCCGCGCCCCGCGCCGCGCCCGGTCAGCCCTGCCCCTCCGCACCGGCCGACCCCGGCCACTCCTCGGCGGTCAGCGCGAACCGCTCGTGGTCCCGCCACGCCCCCTGGAGGAACAGCATCCGCGGGGTGAACCCCTCGTGCCGGAAGCCCAGCCGCTTGGCCAGCGCGATCGAGCGGTCGTTGTCCGGCTGGACGTTGATCTCCAGCCGGTGCAGGCCGAGCCCGCCCTCCGACTGCGCGGCGAAGCAGCGGTCCAGCACCAGCCGCAGGCCCTCGGTCATCCGCCCGGTGCCGGCGAACGGCAGGAACGAGTCGTAGCCGAGCGCGCCGTTGCAGAACCGGCCCATCACGATGTTGGCCACGTTGACCTTGCCGACCAGCCCGTCCGTCTCCCCGTCGACCACCAGGAAGGTCCGCAGGCCCGGCCCCTGGCGCTCCATCAGGTCCGGCAGGGCGTCCGGCTCCACCGGGTTCCACCGGCCGATGTGCTCGGCGGACCGTCGGACCGCCTCGGCGTACGCCACCTCGTCCCCGGCCCGCGGGGCCCTGATCGTCACTCGCATCGGACCATCATCTCGGATGACCATCGGGCATGCGAACGGCCCGCCGTCCGGTCGTAACCGGTCGGCGGGCCGTTCATCGCACGTCCCAGGAGCCCGTGGGCCCCGGGGAGATCCGAGGAGGGAGGACCTACAGCAGGTCCTTGAACTCCTTCGGCAGCTCGAAGTCGGCCGGACCCTTGCCCGCGCCGAGGCCGAACGCGCCGCCCTCGGCGGGCGCCTGGCCGCCGCCGGCACCGAGCGCGCGGCGCTCGGCGGCCGCGGCCTCCTCCTGCGCCCGCTTCAGCGGGTTGCCGCTCTTGCGCTTGCCCTTGGCGACCGGGGCCTTCTTGGCGGACTTCTTGCCGCCGCCGCCCATGCCCGGGATGCCCGGCATACCGGGGACGCCCTTGCCGGAGGCCATCGCCGACATCATCTTGCGGGCCTCGAAGAACCGCTCGACCAGGTTCTTCACCTCGCCGACCTGGACGCCCGAGCCCTTGGCGATGCGGGCCCGGCGGGAGCCGTTGATCAGCTCCGGCTCGGCACGCTCGGTCGGGGTCATCGACTTGATGATCGCGCCGACGCGGTTGACGTCCTTGTCGTCGATGTTGTTGATCTGCTCGCGGATCTGGCCCATCCCCGGCAGCATGCCCAGCAGCTTGGAGATCGAGCCCATCTTCTGGACCTGCTCCAGCTGGGACAGGAAGTCGTCCAGCGTGAACTGCTTCGGACCGCCGCGCAGCTTGGCGGCGATCTTCTCGGCCTCGGCCTGCGAGAAGGTCTGCTCGGCCTTCTCGATCAGCGAGAGGACGTCACCCATGCCCAGGATGCGCGAGGCCATCCGGTCCGGGTGGAAGGCGTCGAAGTCGTCGACCTTCTCGCCGTTGGAGGCGAACATGATCTGCCGGCCGGTGACGTGCGCGACCGAGAGCGCGGCACCGCCGCGGGCGTCGCCGTCGAGCTTGGAGAGCACCACACCGGTGAAGTCGACGCCCTCGAGGAAGGCCTGCGCGGTGGTGACCGCGTCCTGGCCGATCATCGCGTCGACGACGAACAGGACCTCGTCCGGGTTGACGGCGGCCCGGATGTCGGCGGCCTGCTGCATCAGCTCGGCGTCGATGCCGAGGCGGCCGGCGGTGTCGACGATGACGACGTCGTGCTGCTTCTGCTTGGCGTACTCGATCGAGTCCCGGGCCACCTGGACCGGGTCGCCGACGCCGTTGCCCGGCTGGGGGCCGTAGAACGCCACACCGGCGCGGTCGGCGACGACCTGCAGCTGGTTGACGGCGTTGGGGCGCTGGAGGTCGCAGGCGACCAGCAGCGGGGTGTGCTTCTGCGTCTTCAGCCAGTGGCCGAGCTTGCCGGCGAGGGTGGTCTTACCCGCACCCTGCAGACCGGCGAGCATGATCACCGTCGGGCCGTTCTTGGCGAACCGCACCCGGCGGGTCTCGCCACCGAGGATGGCGATGAGCTCCTCGTTGACGATCTTGATGATCTGCTGCGCCGGGTTCAGCGCGCCGGAGACCTCGACGCCGAGCGCGCGCTCCTTGACCTGCTTGATGAAGGCCCGGACGACCGGCAGCGCGACGTCCGCCTCCAGCAGCGCGATGCGGATCTCGCGGGCGGTGGCGTCGATGTCCGCCTCGCTCAGGCGGCCCTTGCCCCGAAGGTTCTTGAACGTCGCTGCGAGGCGATCGGAAAGGGTGTCGAACACGTCGTCGCGGGTCCTCTGCGGCATCGGTCTGAGTACGGTCGTCGCTCCCAAGGGTATCCGGCCGCCCCGGGGACGGTCTCCACCCGGGTTCGACCGAACCTTCGCCGGGCCTCCCCGGGGCCTCGGCCTGGTCCCGGGGCAGGCCTCCGCCGGGCCTCAGCCCAGCGCCGCCCGGACCGCCGCCGCCACCTCCCCGGCCCGCCGGGCATCGAGCGGACGGCCCGCCGCATCGGTCAGGTAGAAGGCGTCCACGGCCTCCGCGCCGAGCGTCGAGACGTGCGCGGTCCGCACCCGCACCCCGGCTCCGTCCAGCGCCCGGCCGATCCGGTGCAGCAGCCCCGGGGCGTCGTGCGCGCGCACCTCCAGCACCGTCGCGCTCGCCGAGGCCGCCGGCGGCGCCACCGCGACCACCGGCGGCGGAACGGGGACGCCGCGCCGGCGCGGGGCCGCCGCGTCCCGCTCGGCCAGCCGGCGGGCGACGTCCAGCGAGCCGTCCAGCGCTCGGCGCAGGTCCGTCCGGAGCCTGGCCGCCTCGGGCAGCTCGCCGAACTGCGCGGTCACCGTCCAGGAGAGCAGCAGGACCGGCCCGGCGCCGATCGGGTCCAGCTCGCGCAGCCCCGCCGAGCGGACCGCCAGCCGGTGCAGGGCCAGCACTCCGGCGACGGTGCCCAGCAGGCCCGGCCGGTCCGGGACGGCCAGCAGCAGCCGCACGCCCATCGGCCCGGTGCCGTCGCCGTCGACGCCCGCCAACGCCTCGGCGAGCGACCCGGCCCGCATCGGCGCGGCCGGCAACGGCGAGGCCGACAGCGACAGCGCCGGCCCGCCGGTGCGGGCAGCCTCCACCGCCAGCCGCTCCTGCTCGGCGGTCGGCTCGGCCTCGACGGGGCCGGGCCGCCCGCCGTGCTCCCCGGTCAGCCGGGCAGCGGCCCGGGCGGTCAGACCGTCCACCAGCGCGGCCCGCCAGGCGCTCCACGCGGCCGGGCCGGTGGCCAGCGCGTCCGCCTCGGTCAGCGCCCGCAGCAGCTCCAGCCGCGGCACCGAGCCGACCGCCTTGGTGACGGCCTCCACGGTCGCCGGATCGTCCGGGTCCCGCCGGGTCGCGGTGTCCACCAGGGTCAGGTGGTGGCGGACCAGCACCGCCAGGGTCTCCACCGACTCCGGGTCGAAGCCCATCCGGGCGGCCAGGGCGCGGACGAGCACCTCGCCCGCCTCGCTGTGGTCGCCCGGGCCGCCCTTGCCGAGGTCGTGCAGCAGCGCGGCGACCAGCAGCAGGTCCGGCCGGGCGACCCGGCGGGTCATCGCGGCGGCCCGCACCGCGGTCTCCACCAGGTGCCGGTCCACCGTCCAGCGGTGCACCGCGTTGCGCTGCGGCCGGCAGCGCACCCGCTCCCAGTCCGGCAGCAGCCGGGTGACCAGCCCCCGCGCCTCCAGCGCCTCCCAGACCGGCAGGCAGGCCTCCCCCGCCCCCAGCAGGGTGACCAACTGCTCGCGCGCCTCGGCCGGCCAGGGCACCGGCAGCGGACGGCACTCCGCCGCCAGCCGACGCACCGTCGCGTGGGAGAGGGGCAGGCCGGCCTGCGCGGCGGCGGCCGCGGCGCGCAGCGGCAGCACCGGGTCCGCGGCCGGGCGGGCACCGCGGGCGAGCACCGCCTCGCCGTCCTGCTCGACCACGCCCTCGGCGAGCGGCTGGCGCTCCACCGCGCCCCGGACCACCGCGCCCCGTCCGGACCCGCCGAACGCACCACCGACCGGGCCGGTGAACGGGAAGCGCCGTTGCGGACGGCGGCCCCGGCCCGAGCGGGCGGCGAGCACCCGCTCCACCGACCGCCAGGCGACGTCGGAGGCGTACCCGACGGTCCGCGCCGCCTCGTAGACCCCGCGCAGCAGGGCGTCCGCGTCCGGCACGCCCAGCCGCTCGGCGATCCGGTCCTGCTCCTGCAGGGCGAGCCGCTCGGTGGCCCGGCCGGCCACCAGGTGCAGGGCGTCGCGGACGTCCGCCAGCCGGAGCGCGGCGGCCTCCAGCCCCTCCCGGGGTGTGTCGGCCAGCCAGCTCGCGGCGATCGCGCGGAGCGCGACGACGTCCCGCAGGCCGCCGCGGGCCTCCTTCAGATCGGGCTCCAGCAGGAAGGACAGCTCGCCGTGCCGCTCGGCCCGCTCCCGGCCCAGCTCGCGCAGCTCCGGCAGCCGCCGAGGAGCGGCCGCCCGCCAGTCGGCGAGGACGGCGGAGCGCAGCGCGGCGGTGAGCGCCGGGTCGCCGGCCACGTGCCGGGCGTCCAGCAGGCCGAGCTGCGCCTTCAGGTCGGCGGCGGCCACCGCCCGGGCCTCGGCCGGGGTGCGGACCGCGTGGTCGAGCTGGACGCCGGAGTCCCACACCGGGTACCAGAGGCGCTCGGGCAGGGCGCGGTCCAGCCGGCCCTCGTGCAGCAGCAGGACGTCGAGGTCGCTGCGCGGGGAGAGTTCGCCGCGCCCGTAGCCGCCGACCGCGACCAGGGCGGTCCGGGCGGGCGCGCCGGCCCCGGCGAACAGGGCGGCCAGCCAGTCGTCGGTGAGCGCGGACAGCGCGGTGCGCCGCTCCCGGCCGCCGGGGCCGGGAGCCGCGAGCAGCCGGGCCCGCGCGGCGGCGGGCCCGGCAGGACCGTCGGAACCGGTGGAACCGGGCCCGGGGGCGTCGGGGGCGGTGGCCATCCGGTCGGGCCCTCAGAGGGCGTCTGGGCCGCGCTCGCCGGTGCGGACCCGGACGGCGGTGTCGACCGGGATCGCCCACACCTTGCCGTCGCCGATCTTGCCGGTCCGGGCCGCGTTGACCAGGACCTCGATCAGCGGCTCGGCGTCCTCGTCCTCGACCAGCACCTCGACCCTGACCTTGGGGACCAGGTCCACGGTGTACTCCGCGCCCCGGTAGACCTCGGTGTGGCCGCGCTGCCGGCCGTAGCCGCTGGCCTCGGAGACGGTCAGGCCGTGCACGCCGAAGGCCTGCAGGGCGGCCTTCACCTCGTCCAGGCGGTAGGGCTTGATGACGGCGGTGATGAGCTTCATCGGGCGTCCACCTCGGTCTTCTCGGTGCCGTGCGCCGACGCCGGCGCGGGTGCGGGTGCGGGTGCGGGTGCGGAGGCCGCGGCGACCAGGGCCGCCGCCGGGGCGGCCGTCCGGCCGAGGGCCGAGCCCAGCGCGCTGAAGTCGTAGGCGGACTCGGCGTGCTCGGCCTGGTCGATGCCGGCCAGCTCGACCTCCTCGGCGACCCGGAACCCGATCACCCGGTCGACCGCCTTGGCCAGCAGCCAGGAGAGCACGAAGGAGTAGACGGCGACCACCGCCACGCCCATCGCCTGCTTGCCCAGCTGCCCGAACCCGCCGCCGTAGAACAGCCCCTTGGCGCTCTGGCCGACCGTCCCGGTGGCGAACAGGCCGACCAGCAGCGAGCCGATCGCCCCGCCGACGGCGTGCACACCGACCACGTCGAGCGAGTCGTCGAAGCCCCAGCGGTACTTGAGGCCGATCGCGGCCGCGCAGACAGCGCCGGCGACCAGACCGATCGCCACCGCGCCGAGCGGGGAGACCGAGCCGCAGGCCGGGGTGACGGCCACCAGCCCGGCCACCGCGCCGGAGGCGGCGCCCAGCGTGGTGCACGCGCCGTGCCGCAGCCGCTCGTGGACCAGCCAGCCGACCAGCCCGGCGCCGGCGGCGACCTGGGTGTTGAGCAGGGCCGTCGCCGCGACGCCGTTGGCGGCCAGCGCCGAGCCGGCGTTGAAGCCGAACCAGCCGAACCAGAGCAGCCCGGAGCCGAGCATCACCAGCGGCAGCGAGTGCGGGCGCATCGGGTCCTTGCGGAAGCCGATCCGCCTGCCGAGCACCAGGCACAGCGCCAGGCCCGCGACCCCGGCGTTGATGTGGACGGCCGTCCCGCCGGCGAAGTCGATCACGCCGTTGCGGTCGCCGAGCCAGCCGCCGTGGCCGCCGTCGAAGAAGAACACCCAGTGGGCGACCGGGAAGTAGACCACGGTCACCCAGAGCGCCACGAACAGGCCCCAGGCCGTGAATCTCGCGCGGTCCGCGACCGCCCCGCTGATCAGCGCCGGGGTGATGACCGCGAACATCAGCTGGAAGGCGGAGAAGGCGGTCACCGGGATCGTCCCGGTGAGGTCGGCGAGCCCGACGCCGTGCATCCCCAGGAAGTCCAGGTTGCCGATCAGGCCGGCGCCCGCGTCGGGTCCGAAGGCGAGCGAGTAGCCGTAGAGGACCCACAGCACGCTGACGATGCCCAGCGACAGGAAGCTCATCGCCAGCATGTTCAGCGTGCTCTTGGCCCGGACCATCCCCCCGTAGAAGAAGGCCAGCCCCGGGGTCATCACCATGACCAGGGCCGCACTGACGAGTACGAAGGCGGTGTCGCCCGCGCTGAAGGCGTCCGGCATCGGCGTCTCCTCCTGACTGGAAGGCCGATCCGCGCCCGGGTCGCTGTTCCGTGCGCCCGGGGTGTCGGCGTTGTCCAGGAGCGTGCCGAAGGCCGGTTTCAACCGATGCGACCGGGTGTTTCACCACCGTGACGGGGGCGACCGCGGGGTTACACCCACGTGAACGCAACACCGACCGTGCCGTCGGCGGCCGGCACGGTCGGTGGGGGTGTCGCGGTGGCGGCTCAGACCACCGAGACGTACTCGGGGATGTCCTGGACCACCCGCTCCTTGAGCCGGCTGACCGCGTCCACGCCCTTGAACCGGGAGGCGGCGGCCTCGGTGGTCTTGCGGACCCGCGAGTTGAGCCGCTCGGAGCGGACCTTGGTGGCGATGTCCACCGCCTGCTCGGCGAAGACCGCCGCCTCCTCCGGCTCGTTCTGCAGCAGGTGCACGCTGGCCATGCCGACCAGGTTGAAGGCGTAGGAGCGGACGTGGTCGCCGTCCTGCCGGAACAGGTCGACCGCGCGCTCCATCACCGGCGCCGACATCGAGGCGTACAGCTCGGAGTTGTCCGAGTGGTAGGCGAGGTCGCGGAAGGAGTGCGCGTTCTCCGCGTTCAGCTCGGCCGGTGAGAAGAACTTCAGCCAGTCCGGGTCGGCGTCGCCCTCGCGGATGTCGGTGAAGGTGTCCTCGGCCAGCCGGATCGCCCGGGCGCACCGGTTCACCTCGCCGATCGTGGCGTACGCGCGTGCCTCCATCGCGTACAGCAGGGACTGCTGGCGCGGGGTGGCGGTGTCCCGGCTGCCGTACTGGGCGAGGTGGATCAGCTCCAGCGCGTCCTCGCCGCGGTTGAGGTGGATCATCTGCCGGCTCATGTCGGTGAGGATCAGCGCGCCGAACGGGCGGTCGCCGGCCTCCTTGGCGGCGTGCAGCGCCAGCACGTAGTACTTCTGCGCGCTGGGGTGCATGCCGACGTCGTAGGACATCCAGCCGGCCAGGTGGGCCAGCTCGGCGGTGAGCCGGAACAGCCGCTTGGTGGTCTGCTCCGGGTAGGTCTCCTGGAGCAGGTCGGTGACCTCGTGGAGCTGGCCGACCACGGCCTTGCGGCGCAGCCCGCCGCCGTTCTGCGCATCCCACTGCCGGAACATGACGGTGGTCTGCTCCAGCAGTTCCAGCTCGGGCTCGGAGAGCCGGCCGGTGAACGGCTCTCCGCCGTTGGCCGCGGTCAGGATCGGGGTGGGCGCGCCGGTCGGGCCGGGCGCCAGCCAGCGCTGCATCGGCTCGATCAGCGCGGCACCGGCGGTCAGGGCGAGCGAGGTGCCCAGGAAGCCGCGCCGGTTGAGCATGAGGTCGCTGCGCGAGTAGTCGCTGATCAGCTGGACGGTCTGCGGCGCGCTCCACGGCAGGTCGACGCCGCCGCCGACGGTGGAGACCGGCACGGCGGCGCGCAGGCCGAGGTCCTCGATGGAGACCACCGAGCCGAACCGCTCGGAGAACAGCTCGGACATGATCTTCGGAATGGGCTCGCGCGGCTGTTCGCCGTCGAGCCATCGCCGCACCCGCGAGGTGTCCGTGGAGACGTGGTGGGCCCCGATCTGCCGGGCCCGACGGTTGACCTGACGGGCCAACTCTCCCTTGGACCAGCCGCTGCGGGCGAACCACGTGGTCAGCTTCTCGTTGGGTTGCTTCTCTGCCATGGGTCCGTCCCCATCCCGCCCGGGCCCCCGGGGCCCCGATCGTGACCGCCCGACGGTTGCGGGCTCTTGCCAGACGTGTCGTACCGGACTGCGGCGCTTCCGCCGCGGACGGACCGTCAGCTCCCCAACTCCCGGCCCGCCATGGCCGGAAGCGGACACCCCGACGAGGTCCGTGTGCTGAACGTAACGCCCCGCGCACCGCCCCGGGGAGCGGCCCTGGCGAAACGCCACCTTTCGCCACCCCCAGGAGTGAACCGAACCGTGTCGGCAGACGGTTCACTAGGAAGTCCCGACGGCCCGGCATATGCAGGCCGCCAAGTCCCCGACGGCACCCGGCTTTTCAGGCGAACCGCCGCCGCCACAGGCGGATTTCGCACCCGCACCGACCGACGACCCTCCCGCGCACAGACGATCCGGCATCGGCACCGCCGACCACAAGGCGGCGCACGAGGCGCACCAGGGCAACTGGCGCACACCGCGCGCCGCACGCCGCCACCGCACCACGCACCACGCACAGGAAAAGCAACACACAGTCACCGTCCCGTAACCATAGGCAACAAGAACCGTTGGGGGAGGCATGGACAAGCTGTTCGGCGAACTTCGCCTGGGGCACCTGCGGCTGGCGCCGCTGGGCGCGCGCCGTCGCACCCGCGCCACCGCGCGGCAGGCGGCCGCGGAGTACACCGGCCGGTGGGGCTGGGCCGTCCTCGTCGGCGAGCCGGTCCGCACGGCGGGCCCGGCCGGCAGCCCGGAGCGCTGCCACTGCGGCAGGCAGCGCTGCGCCGCCCCCGGCCTGCACCCCGTCCCCGGCGCCGGACCGGCCGTCCGCCCCGGCACCGATGTCTCGGTGCTGTTCCCGACCGGCCGCGCCTTCGACGTCCTCGACGTCCCCGAGCCGGCCGGCCTGCAGGCACTGGTCCGGCTGGAACGGATGGGCACCCAGATCGGCCCGGTGCTCGCCTCGCCCACCGGACGGCTGCAGTTCCTGGTCGCGCCCGGCACCGCCCGCCGGCTGCCGGACCTGCTCTACCGGATGGGCTGGGACGACGCCGCGCTCGACCTCACCTGCCACGGCGAGGGCAGCTTCGTCGCCGCGCCGCCCACCGTGCTCGCCGGCCTCGGCCCGGTCCGCTGGCTGCGCCGCCCCACCCGCGACAACGCCGGCTGCCCGCCCGAGGCCCGTCTGCTGCTCGGCACCCTCGCCTACGCCTGCCACCGTGGCCGCGAGCGCACCCGCGAACCCGCCTGGATCGCCTGACCGTCCGCCCCTCCGCCGCTCCGGTCGTCCGGAGAACGCCGAAGGGCCCGCCCCTCGCGGGAGCGGACCCTTCACCGGTGGCACCGGACGGTGCTCAGTCCCCGATCAGCGCGTCCACGAACGCGCCCGGCTCGAACGGCGCCAGGTCGTCGGCACCCTCGCCGAGCCCGATCAGCTTGACCGGCACGCCCAGCTCGCGCTGGACGGCGACCACGATGCCGCCCTTGGCGGTGCCGTCCAGCTTGGTCAGCACGATGCCGGTGATGTCGACCACCTCGGCGAAGACCCGGGCCTGGATCAGCCCGTTCTGACCGGTGGTGGCGTCCAGCACCAGCAGCACCTCGTCCACCGGGCCGTGCTTCTCCACGACCCGCTTGACCTTGCCCAGCTCGTCCATCAGGCCGGTCTTGGTGTGCAGACGCCCGGCGGTGTCCACCAGGACGGTGTCCGCGCCCTCGGCGATGCCCTCCTTGACGGCGTCGAAGGCGATCGACGCCGGGTCGCCGCCCTCCGGCCCGCGCACGGTGCGCGCACCGACCCGCTCGCCCCAGGTCTGCAGCTGGTCGGCGGCGGCGGCACGGAAGGTGTCGGCCGCGCCGAGCACCACCGTGCGGCCGTCGGCGACCAGCACCCGGGCCAGCTTGCCGGTGGTGGTGGTCTTGCCGACGCCGTTGACGCCGACGACCAGGACGACCGCGGGGCCCTCGTCGTGCCTGGTGGAGCGCACGGTGCGGTCGGCGTCCTTGCCGATCAGCTCGACGAGCTCCTCGCGCAGCAGGCCGCGCAGTTGCTCGGGGGTGCGGGTGCCGAGCACCTTGACCCGGGTGCGCAGCCGCTCGACCAGCTCCTGGGTGGGGGCCACGCCGACGTCGGCGGTCAGCAGGGTCTCCTCGATCTCCTCCCAGGTGTCCTCGTCGAGGTGCTCGCGGGAGAGCAGCGAGAGCAGGCCCTTGCCGAGCGAGTTCTGCGAACGGGAGAGCCGCGAGCGCAGCCGGACCAGACGGCCGGCGGTGGGCTCGGGGACCTCGATGGCCGGGGCTTCCTCGGCCGCCTCGGCGACGGCTTCGGCCTCGGCGACGGGTTCGGCCTCGGCGCGGGCCTCGGCCTCGGGGAGCTGGACCTCCTCGACGGTGCGGCGCGGTTCCTCGGTCGGCGGCGCGGCCTCCTCGCCGACGGCGGGCTCGCGCGGGGTCGGGGGCGCCGTGATGACCGGCGCCTGCGACTTCGGGGGCAGCTGCTGGCGTCGTCTGCCGGAAACGACGAGTCCGGCGATCGCGCCGATGGCGACCACCGCGATGACTACGGCAAGAATCACGTATTCCATAACTCCCCAAGTATCCGCGACACCGGTCCCGGCGAACCGCAGGCGGCCGGGTGGATCACCCGCCGACCGGACGGGGCCGGAAAGTGGATCACCGGCGGGTCAGGGCCGCCGCTCCTTCTGGTCCTCCCTCAGCCGCTGGCTGATCACCTGCGAGATGCCGTCGCCCTTCATGGTCACCCCGTACAGGGCGTCGGCGGACTCCATGGTCAGTTTCTGGTGGGTGATCACGATCAGCTGGGAGCTCTCCCGCAGCTCCTCCATGATCGCGATCAGCCGCCGCAGGTTGGTCTCGTCCAGCGCGGCCTCGACCTCGTCCATGACGTAGAACGGGCTGGGCCGGGCCTTGAAGATCGAGACCAGCAGCGCCACGGCGGTCAGCGAGCGCTCGCCGCCGGAGAGCAGCGACAGCCGCTTGACCTTCTTGCCGGGCGGGCGGGCCTCCACCTCGACGCCGGTGGTCAGCATGGACTCCGGATCGGTGAGCACCAGCCGCCCCTCGCCGCCCGGGAACAGCCGGGAGAACACCCCCTCGAACTGCGCGGCGGTGTCGTGGTAGGCGGCGGTGAACAGCTGCTCGACGCGCTGGTCGACGTCCTTGACGATGTCGAGCAGGTCGCGCCGGCTGCGCTTGAGGTCGTCCAGCTGCTCGCCGAGGAAGGTGTGCCGCTCCTCCAGGGCGGCGAACTCCTCCAGCGCCAGCGGGTTGACCTTGCCCAGCTGCTGGTACGCCCGCTCGGCCGAGCGCAGCCGCTTCTCCTGCTCGGCGCGGACGTACGGGTACGGCTCGTCCGGCTCCTGCCCCTCCTCCGGCGTGGACGGCGGGACGAGCTGGTCCGGCCCGTAGGAGGCCAGCAGTTCGGAGCCCTCGATGCCGAACTCCTCCAGCGCCCGGCCCTCCAGCTGTTCGATCCGCAGCCGCTTCTCCGCCCGCAGCACCTCGTCGCGGTGGCCGGCGTCGACCAGCTTGTCCAGCTCCTCCTTGAGCTCGCGCCCGTGCCCGCGGTGCTCCTTCAGCTCCGCCTCGCGCACCGCCCGGGCCTGTTCGACGGCGGCCCGTTCGGCGTCCGCGCGGGCCAGCGACACCTCCAGGCAGGCGAGCAGCTGCCGGGCGCCCGCGGCGACGGCGCCGGCCACGGCGGCGTCCCGCTCGGCGCGCCGGCGGCGTTCGGCGGCCCGGGCGCGCGCCTCGCGCTCGGCACGGGCGGCCCGGTCCAGCTGGTCGGCCCGGCCGGCCAGGGCGCGGACCCGCTCCTCGTGGGTGCGCACGGCGAGCCGGGCCTCCAGTTCGGCCTGCCGGGCGGCGGTGGCGGCCGCGGCCAGCCGCTGCTGTTCGGCGGCGTCCGGCTCGTCCTCGCCGTCGGCGGCGGTCTCCTCGGCGACCGTCAGCCGCTCGGCCAGTTCCTCGGCGGTGGCGAGCAGTTGGGCCAGACCGTCCTCGGCGCGGCCGGCCGCGGCGGTCAGCCGTTCGGCCTCGCCGGCGGCGGCCCGGGACTGTCCGCCGAGCCGGCCCAGGGTGCCCGCCACCTCGGCTCGCTCGCGTTCCAGCTGCCGCCGCCGGACGGCGAGTTGATCCAGTTCGGCGGCCGACTCCCGGCGCCGTTCGGTGAGTTCGGCCAGTCGCCCGGCCGATTCGGCGCAGCGGACGTCGAGTTCGCAGATCGCCCGGGCGGCCTCGTCCACCGCGGCCTGGGTCTCCAGCAGGCTGGGGGCGGCGCCGGAGCCGCCGTGCGCGAAGCCGGCACCGAGCCGGTCGCCCTCGGCTGTGACGGCGCTCAGCGCGGGGTGCGCGGCGACCAGCCGCAGGGCCTGGTCGAGAGTGTCCACCACCGCGACGCCCGCCAGCAGCCGGCCGACGGCGGGCCGAAGTTCGGCCGGGCCGTCGACGAGATCGGCGGCCCAGCGGGCGCCGGGCGGCAACTCCCCCACCGGGTCGGCCGGTTCGGGGGCGCCGGCGATCAGCAGGGCGGCCCGGCCGGCGTCCTCCTTGCGCAGCAGCCGCAGCGCCTCGGCGGCGGCGTGGGGCGAGTCGACGGCCACCGCGTCGGCGGCGGCGCCGAGGGCGGCGGCGACGGCGGTCTCGTGGCCGGGGGCGGTCCGCAGCAGCGCGGCGGCCGGTCCGAGCAGCCCGGCCGTCCGGTCCCCGGCGGCGAGCAGTGCGCCGCTGCCGTCCTTGCGGCGCAGGCCGAGCGCCAGCGCCTCGTGCCGGGCGGTCAGCGCGGCCCGCTCTCGCTCGGCGGTGGCGGCGGCCTCGCGCGCGGCGGCGAGCTCCTGCTCGACCCCGGCGAGCCGTTCCCGGGCGCCGTCGTGCGCGGTGTCGGCCCGTTCGCCGTCCTCGGTGTCGGCCTCGACCCGGGCCCGCAGCTCCTCGTACTCCTGCCGGGCGGCCTCGGCGCGTTGCAGCGCCTCGTCGCGGGCCTCGGCGAGCCGGCCGATCTCGGCCTCGGCGGCGGCGGCCTTGGAGCGGGCGGCGGCGGCCTGCCCCTGGAGCCGGGCCAGTCCCTCCCGGCGGTCGGCGATGGCCCGGGCGGCGTCCTTGAGCCGGCGTTCCTCGACGGCGAGGGCGCGTTCCAGCCCGGCCCGGCCCTCGACGGCCTCGTCGAGCGCCTCCTCGGCCTGCTCCAGGGCCGCGGCCAGCGCCGACTCCTCCTCCCGGACCCGCCCGGCCTCGCGCTCCAGCTCCTCCGGGTCCCGGCCGCGCCGCTCCTCGGCCTGCCCGCCGGCGGCGGCGTGCCGGGCCGCGGCCTCGGCCAGCCCGATGGTGCCGCGGGTGCGCTCGGCCAGTGCGGAGAGCCGGTACCAGGTCTGCCGGGCGGCCTCCAGGCCGGGGCCGAGCTGCTGGACCTGCGCCTCCAGCACGGCCTCGCGCCGGATCGCGTGGCCGAGCTCCTGCTCGACGGTGGAGCGGCGCAGCCGCAGGGCCAGTTCGTCGGCGATCTCCGCCTCGACGGCGGTGCGCAGCGCGAGCAGGTCGTCGGCGAGCAGTCGCAGCCGGGCGTCGCGCAGGTCGGCCTGGATGCCGGCGGCGCGCCGGGCGATCCGGGCCTGCCGGCCGAGCGGGCCGAGCTGGCGGCGCAGTTCGGCCACCAGGTCCTGGACGCGGTTGAGGTTGACCTGCATCGCGTCCAGCTTGCGCAGCGCCTTCTCCTTGCGCTTGCGGTGCTTGAGGACGCCGGCCGCCTCCTCGATGAAGGCGCGCCGGCCCATCGGGTCGGCGTGCAGGACGGAGTCGAGCTGTCCCTGGCCGACGATGACGTGCATCTCGCGGCCGATGCCGGAGTCGGAGAGCAGTTCCTGGATGTCCAGCAGGCGGCAGGTGTCGCCGTTGAGCGCGTACTCGCTGCCGCCGTTGCGGAACATCGTCCGGGTGATGGTCACCTCGGAGTACTCGATCGGCAGGGCGCCGTCGGTGTTGTCGATGGTGAGGCTGACCTCGGCGCGGCCGAGCGGGGCGCGCCCGCTGGTCCCGGCGAAGATGACGTCCTCCATCTTGCCGCCGCGCAGCGACTTGGCGCCCTGCTCGCCCATCACCCAGGAGAGCGCGTCGACGACGTTGGACTTGCCGGAGCCATTGGGCCCGACCACGCAGGTGATGCCGGGCTCGAAGCGGAGGGTGGTCGCGGAGGCGAAGGACTTGAACCCGCGCAGCGTCAGACTCTTCAGGTGCACGCGCCGGTCTCCTCACCTCGCTCGCCAGGGGCTCCAGCGGCGACTGTATCCCCCGGCGGTGCGGCGACAGGTTCCCGGACACGGCCCCGGACACGACGAAGGGACGCCACACGGGGCGTCCCTTGCAAGCTGCGTCCCTTTCGGGGCGGCTCAGTGCACAGCGGCGTCGATCGGGGGAGATCGGGCGGGACTCAGGTGAGAGCCGGCTCCCGCTGATCCAGATCGATGCTGTTGAGCAACGAGTGCTCGCCGGCGACAGCGGTGAGAGCGTCGTTCTCAGCCTGCATCCGAAGGAGCTCGGCTTCGAGATCCTGGACGCGCTGCTGCAGCCGTCGCATCTCGGAGAGCATTCGCGGGTCGGGGCCGCCGACGTACCCGAGAAGCGCCTTTGCCATGATGAATGGTCCTCCACGCTGAGTGACCGAACCGGAACGGTACAGGTCTAGGGGGAAGGGGGACGCACGCGCGGCGCGCACCGGCAGTGCTGGCTGGGCACTACGGCACAACCACCGTGAGCTGGGCTCACGGGGGCGTGCGCCTACCGGAATGACGCGGTCGTGTGCGCGGGGCTTCCAGCGTCTCACCAAAGACGGTACGGGTCAACACGATCACCGCACGCTACCGCGCCCCTGTCACCTGCCTGGCGGTGTCGTCACGCCGGCCGGCCACGAAGGGGGGTCCACCACGTGCTCGTGGATCATCGTTCGATGCGGAGTCAACCACGAGTCTGCCCGGATGGCAACCGTACGACACCGCCGGTTGCCGATCGTTTTCCGGCGGCTCGCTGGGGGCCGGGTGTGCGGGGGCGGTCAGCGGATCGCGAAGCTCTCGTAGCCGGGGCCGACGGCGGTCCAGATCTCGGTCACCCCGGCGACCCGGCCCGGGGTGTCGGGGCCCCTGAGCAGGGCGAGCAGCTGTTCGCAGTCCGGGGCGAGGCCCTCGGCCACCACCTGCACCCGGCCGTCGCCGAGGTTGCTGGCGTAGCCGGTCAGGCCGATCTCCAGCGCCCGCGCCCTGGTCCACCAGCGGAAGCCGACCTCCTGGACCTTGCCGCGCACCCAGGCGGTGACCCGGACCGGCTCGTCACTGTGGGCGTCACGACCGTGCATGCCACCGACCCTATCCGCCCCGGCGGCGGCGCGCGTCACGGGCCGGACGGGCCCTCGGCCGTCCATCCCGGGCTGCGGATCTCGGCCCGCAGGTCGGCGGCGCGCCCGGGCTCGCCGCAGGTCCGGCACACCCAGTGCGGGTCGTACGGGTGCGGCGGGTGCCCTTCGGGCGTGTGTGCGAAGCCCACCGGCGGCTCGGGCAGCACCCAGCGGTCGCCCCAGGCGAGCAGGGCCTGGGTGAGCGGCGCGAGGTCGCGGCCGGCCTCGGTCAGGTGGTACTCGTAGCGCGGCGGCCGCTCGCTGTAGGCCCGGCGCTCGACCACACCCGCCTCCTCCAGCGCCCGCAGCCGCGCGGTGAGCCGGTCGCGGGGCGCCCCGGTGTTGCGGGCGATCCGGTCGAAGCGGTGGTTGCCGTAGAACAGCTCCCGCACCGCGAGCAGCGCCCACTTCTCCCCCACCACGTGGAGCGCGGCGGCGATCGAGCACGGCCGCCCGGGCAGGGACGGCGGGGCGGGGAGGTCGGAGGTCACGCCGGACAGCCTGCCACACAGGGTTGGGTTCTCAAACCCTTCCGCTCAGGAAGGCCAGCCCGGCCAGGGCTTTGAGCTGCCCGGGAGCCACCCGCACGGCGACGGTCGAGTCGTCCGCGAACCGCAGCTCGACCCGGCGGGCGCGCGAACCGGCGCGGACGTCCGGGGGCCTGCGCAGCCGGAACGGCCCGAGATCGGTCAGGTGCTCGGCCGCGAACGCGCCGCGCCGTTTCAGCAGCAGGACGCGGCGGTCGGTGACGGCCAGCAGCACGAAGCCGAAGGTGTCCGACGAGCGCGACGGCTCGGCCTCCCGGGCGGCGGCGGCGAACCGGCCCGCGGTGCTCTCCCAGCCGCCCCGCACCGGCGGCGTGACCAGTCGCCCGCCGACCACCAGCACGGTCAGCCCGGCGAGGGCCACCAGCACCTCGGGTTCCAGGAGGTCGGGACCGTGGTCGATCGCGTTCTCCACGCCGGCCTCCACGTCCCGCCCGGATCGCCGGTAGCGCTTCGGCGGCCGGAGGACCAGCGTGCTCAGCCGGACCTCGACCAGCCCGAGAAGTTCCTCGTCCGCCCGCAGCCACCGCCGCGCCAGGGCATGATCCGGCGCCATTCCCCCGCCCCCTCCGTCGGCGTCCCCTCCGCGACACGCCACGGCCCCCGCCGGTCACCCGACGGGGGCCGTGGGCCGATCATCGCATCGGCCGGAGGCTCAGGACAGAGCGCGCGACGGCGTCAGAACCCGCCTCCGAAGTCGCCGCCACCCCCGAAGTCCCCGCCACCCCCGAAGTCCCCGCCGCCGCCGAAGTCCCCGCCGTCGAAACCGCCGCCGAAGTCGGAGGCGTTGAAGTCCGCGCCGGAGAAGTCGCCGCCGTCGAAGCCGGCGCCCGCGTCGACGGGGCCGGCCGCGTACGCCGGGGTGGCCATCATCGAGCCGAGCATGGTGCCGACCAGCAGCCCTGGCAGCAGACCGCCGCCGCCGAAGCCGCCGAAGTAGCCACCCGCCCAGGGACCGTAGGCCGGGCCCGCGTTCCAGTACGGCTGCGGGCCGTGCTCGGTCGGGACGGTCCGGACCTCCGGGTCCAGGCCGGCCGCCAGCCGGTCCGCGTCGGCCCTGCAGACCGGGACGGAGCGGGCGGCGCCGCCCGCCGGGGACCACTCGGCGTCCAGCACGGACGGGCCGTGCCGCGGGTCGAAGAAGCACGGCGGCCGGCGCTCCGGCAGCGGGCGCTTGTCCCGCCGGGCCGCCAGGGTGGCCAGCGCGAACCGGCCGTCCTCCAGCGCCTCGGTCACCGGCTTCACGTCCTCCGGCCCCTTGGCCTCGTCCATCAGCCGCTTGGCCTTCTCGTACGAGTCCAGGGCGTGGGTGTAGTCGCCGCGCTGCACGTCGTCGGCGTCCGCGGCGGACGGCACGAAGTCGAGCCGGTCCAGCTCCTCGCCGTAGGCGGTGATGTCCTCGTCGACCACCTGGCGCAGCTGCGCCAGCTCGGCCCGGCGCTGCTCCTCCTTCTTCCGCTTGGCCCGGCGGAACAGCAGGAAGACGCCGGTGCCGGCGAGCGCCAGCAGGGCCAGCGGGACGACCACCGCGGCGGCGGAGACGCCACCGCTGTCGCTGTTCACGCCGTGCCCCTTGATCTGCGGGGCGGCGGTGTCGACGAAGTCGTTCAGCGTGGCGTCGATGTTGCCGGGGTGGGAGCGGAAGGAGGCTCCGGCGATCCGCTCGGCACTCGCGCTGGGCAGCGCGCCCTTGTCGGAGCGGGCCTGGAACTGGTCCCCGCGCCAGATCGCGTAGGTGCCGGTGATGCCGACCTTGGTGCGCAGGTCGTCGAAGACGGTCCTCGCGCCGTACGGGTCGGCGGCCGGGACGACCGCCACGAAGATCGGCTTGTCCGCCTTACGGATCTTCGCGGTCAGCGCGTCGGCCTGGCTCTGGCCGAACCGGTCCGCCATCGCCGGGTCGACGTAGACTCGGCCCTGCTTGAGCGTGGCGGCCGCGTCGTCGAGACCGCCGGCCGCCGAGGCCGCCGGCGCCAGCAGGAGCAGCAGCCCGAGCAGCGCCGACACCAGCGCCACCGGCCCGACGCCCCGGGAACGTCGTCGTGCAAGGGTTCTCATGCCTCGACGCTACCCCGAACGGCCCCGGTGCAAGGCATACCGGCCGGGTACCACCCGGCCGGGCACCCCCACCGTCCGCCGGGGTGCGCCCCCTTCTCCGGGATGATCTTTCGCCCCACCGCCCCTGAAGCGGCCCCGGGACGGGAACCCGGCCGACGGCCCGCACGTACCTCCCGGCGGACACCGGACCGGACCGGACGCCGGGCCGGGCGTGCCGACCGTACCCCGCGACCGGGCACACTGGTGGCCGTACCGCCACCTCATGACCATCTTTTGACCATCCCGCACCACCCCTCCTGATCGGAGCTCCGCGTGTTGATCGGCCTCGTCACCGCCGTGGCGGCCTCCGCCTGCTACGGCACCGGTTCGGTCCTGCAGGCCGTCGGCTCCCGGCGCTCCGCACGCGAGGAGGCCGCCCGGGGCGGAGCCTCGGCCGGCACCACCGCGCACGGCGGGCCCAGCCTCGCCTCCACCGCCAAGGCCGCCGTGACCTGGGAGTTCATCCTCGGCACGGTGCTGGACTTCATCGGCTTCGGGCTCGGCGCGCTGGCCGCCCGGATGCTGCCGCTGTTCCTCTCCCAGACGATCATCAGCGCCAACCTGGTGATCACCGCGGTGCTCTCGATCAAGCTGCTCGGCATCCGGCTCAAGCAACTGGAGTGGGCCTCGATCGGCGTGCTCTGCTCGGCGCTGGTGCTGCTCGCGGTCTCCGCCGGGCCGGAGGGCGGCCACCACGCCGCGATGGCCTTCCACTGGTGGCTGCTGGCGATCACCACCGTGCTGCTGGCCGGCGGCGGCCTGCTGGTGCGCCGGATGGGCGCCAACGGCGCGATCGTCGCCGGTCTGCTCTCCGGCCTCGGGTTCGGCGCGCTCGGCGTCGGCGTGCGCATCCTCAACGGCGTGGAGCCGTTCGACCTCGGCCTGCTGCTCTCCGACCCGGCGCTGTACGCGATCCTGGTCGGCGGCATCGGCGGCATGTACGTGCACACCGTGGCGCTGCAGATCGGCTCGGTGAACGGCGCCACCGCCGCCCTGGTGGTCGGCGAGACGGTGCTGCCCGGCGCGGTCGGCGTGATCTGGCTCGGCGACTCCTCCAAGGCCGGCCTCGGCTGGCTCGGCGTGCTCGGCTTCCTGATCGCGGTGGTCGCGGCGGTCGGCGTCGCCTACTTCGGCCAGGACACCCACGGTGGACAGCCCGAACCGGCACCGGCCGAACCGGAGCTCGCCGAGCGCTGAGACCGGCGGGTCACCGCACCCGCGGTGCGCGCTGGCAGCGCGGGCAGAAGTAGCTCGACCGGTTCATCCAGGCGGCCCGCCGCATGGCGGTGCCGCAGCGCCGGCAGGGCTCGTGCTCCCGCCCGTAGGCGTCCAGGTCGCGGGAGAAGTAGCCGCTCTCGCCGTTCACGTTGACGTACAGGCTGTCGAAGCTGGTACCGCCGACGGCCAGCGCCGCCGCCATCACGTCCCGGGCGTTGGCCAGCAGCAGCAGCGCCTGCGGCCGGGTCAGCGTCGCGGTCGGCCGATCGTAGTGCAGCCGGGAGCGCCACAGCGCCTCGTCGGCGTAGATGTTGCCGACCCCGCTGATCAGCGTCTGGTCCAGCAGCGCCCGCTTCACGGTGGTGCGCCGGGCGCGCAGCGACGCCGCGAAGGCGGCGTCGTCGAAGCGGGGGTCGAGCGGGTCGCGGGCGATGTGCGCGATGGAGAGCGGGGTGCCCTCCGGATCGCCGTCCTCGGCCTCCTCGACCGCGAGACCGCCGAAGGTCCGCTGGTCGACGAAGCGCAGCTCGCGCCCGCCGTCGGTGAACCGCAGCCGCACCCGCAGATGCGTCTCGTCCGGCACCGTCGGGTCCTGGACGAGCAGCTGGCCGCTCATCCCGAGGTGGCCGATCAGCGAGAAGCCTTCGCCGGCCCCCGACAGCGGCACCCAGAGGTACTTGCCGCGGCGCTGTGCCGCACCGAGGGTGGTGCCGGTGAGCCGGGCCGTGAAGTCGGCCGCACCGGCCGGCTGACGGCGCACCGCACGCGGGTGCAGCACCTCGACGCCGGCGACGGTCCGCCCGGCGACCCAGTTCGCCAGACCGCGGCGGACGACCTCGACCTCGGGAAGTTCGGGCACGGGAACACGCCTCCAGCGGAACGGACTCGGCTCTGCAGGAGGAAGGCTACTGCGTGGTCAGGCGCTGTTCGGCAGGCGGTCGGCGTACTTCTCCTTGATCGCCCGCCAGGCGCTCTCCGCGGCCTTCTGCTCGGCTTCCTTCTTCGAGCGGCCGACGCCGCTGCCGAAGTCCTCGCCGGCCACCCGGGCCGCTGCGGTGAAGGTCTTCTCGTGGTCCGGACCGGACTCCTCGACCACGTACTCCGGCACTCCGATGCCCACCGAGGCGGTGAGCTCCTGGAGGCTGGTCTTCCAGTCCAGGCCGGCGCCCAGCTGAGAGGATTCCTCGATCAGCGGGTCGAACAGCCGGTGGACGAACTCGGTGGCGGCGTCCAGGCCCCGGTCCAGGTAGACGGCCCCGATGACCGCCTCGACCGTGTCGGCGAGGATCGACGACTTGTCGCGGCCGCCGGTGCCCTCCTCGCCCTTGCCGAGCCGGATGAACGCGCCCAGTTCCAGGCCGCGGCCGACGTCGGCGAGCGCGCGCGAGTTGACCACCGCGGCGCGCAGCTTGGCGAGCGTGCCCTCCGGGACGTCCGGGTGGACGCGGTAGAGGGTGTCGGTCACCACCAGGCCCAGCACCGAGTCGCCGAGGAACTCCAGGCGCTCGTTGGTGGGCAGACCACCGTTCTCGTACGCGTACGAGCGGTGGGTCAGGGCACGTACCAGAAGGGCGCGCTCGAGCGTGTACCCGAGGCGCCCTTCCAGGACGTCGTATTCGGTCGAAGCCGGCCCGCCGGCCCTGCCACCGCCCGAAGGAGTCTTCGGAGCCGTGGTCGCCTTGCGGGAAGAGTTACCGTCCGACATCGATCCGTGCACCCCGCCGATCAGACCGAGAGGACCTGGCGGCGGTTGTACGTGCCGCAGCTCGGGCACGCGATGTGCGAGAGCTTCGGCTCGTGGCAGCGGTCGCACGCCACGAGGGCCGGGGCAACGGCCTTCCAGTTGGACCGGCGGTGGCGCGTGTTGCTGCGCGACATCTTCCGCTTCGGAACAGCCACGGCTACTTCTCCTGGTTCTCGGCGAGACCCTCACGGGTGTCGCTGTTCTTGATTCCGTCACCCTCGTCGCCGTGGGCGGCGGAGAGTCCCTGCAGAGCCGCCCACCGGGGGTCGGCGGCGTCGTGGTGGTGCGCCGGGTCGTCGCTCAGGCGCGCTCCGCATTCGGAGCACAGACCCAGGCAGTCTTCCTGGCACACCGGCTGCAGCGGCAGTGCGAGCACCACCGCGTCACGCAGCACCGGCTGGAGGTCGAAGTAATCGCCCTCCAGACGGTAAGTCTCTTCCTCCGAGTCCTCTTCGAGGTCCTCGGCCCCGGCGGTCCGGGCGCGGTGGCGCTCGTCGGACTCCGGGTAGTAGTACAGCTCCTGGAAGTCGACGTCGAGGTCGGACTCGACCGGCTCCAGGCACCGGACGCACTCGCCCTCGACCCGGGTCTCGGCGGTGCCGGTGACCAGCACGCCCTCGACCACGGACTCCAGGCGGAGCTCCAGGGTGATCTCGCTCTTCTCCGGGACACCGATCACATCGATGATCCCCAGGCCCTCGGGGGCCTCCAGGGTCCGGGTCACCCTGCGCAGCGCACCCGGACGACGGCCCAGCTCGTGCGTGTCGAACACGAGGGGGTCGCGGTGGTCGAGGCGGTTCAAGGTGTCCTGACTTCCTGAGGGGTTCCGGTGCGCGGCGCTGCTCGTCGGGGGATGCGCGGGCAGACCGACGGCCCGACACGGAGAGGCCGGAGTGGTCAGACTACCCGAGTCTCCCGCCAGGCCCAACTTCGTGCCCGCGCCCTACCGGCCGCCGAGCTCCCGCAGCCGGGTCATGTCGATCATGCTGGTGTCGAAGAAGCTGGTCTCGTCCAGCCCGGCCTGGGTCTGCTGCGGCACGGGCGCGGGCGGGTTGGCGGGCTGCTGCGGGTAGCCGTAGCCGGCGTTGTACTGCTGCTGGTCCTGGTAGCCCTGCTGCTGGGGCGGGTAGCCGTAGCCTCCGCCCTGCCGGCCGTCGTCGTACCTGGGCTGCTGCCCGTGCTGCTGGCCGTGCTGCTGACCCTGCTGCTGCTGGTAGGCGTACTGGGCGCCGTACGGGTCCGCGGCCTGGCCGCCGGCCGGGTCGTAGCCGCCGCCGTACACCTCGGCGTACTGGGCGCCGCCCTGCTGCGCGGCCGCGTACTGGTCCGCGCCGGGCGCCTGCCAGCCGGCCGCGGCCGGGTTCTGCTCCGGCCAGGTCTGCTGCTGCGGCACCTCCTCGCGGTACCAGGCCAGCTCGGTGCCGTCCGCGTCCCCCGCGAAGCCCGCCGCGACCGCCTCGGCCCGCTCCTTGGCCTGCTGCGCCTCGTCGGCGGCGGCCAGGTAGGCGCCGAGCTCGTCGATCGGCCGCTTGCCGGTCAGCTTGTCGCGGCCCTTGCCGACCGCCTCCAGGGTCGCGCTGAGCACGTTCTCCAGGGTGGCGAGCTTCACATCGACGTACTCGTCGACCTCGGGGCTGGGGCTGATCCGCTGCGGCTGGAACTCCTCGCCGTCGGTCTCGCCCTCGTACTCGGTCTCGAAGACGCTCGCGTCGCCGCGCAGCTTGGTGCGGCCGCGGCCGACGGCGCCGAGCGTCTTGGTCAGCACGACCTCGAAGTTGGCGAGCTTGCTGTCCACGTAGTCGTCGGCCTCGGCGCGCTTGGTCTCGATCTCGGCGCGGGCCTCGGCGAGGATCCGGTCGGCCTCGGCCTGGGCGCGGCGGACCACCTCGGTGTCGGAGATCAGCGAGCCGCGCTCGGAGTGCGCGCCCTGGATGATCCGGTCGGCCTCGGCCTGGGCGTCCGCGACCACCGACTCGTGGTCGGCCATCACCGACTGGGCCTGGGCCAGCTCGGCGGGCAGGGCCGCGCGGAGGTCCTGGAGCAGGGTGATCAGCTCGGCACGGTTCACCACGCAGGAGGCCGACATGGGCATCGAGCGGGCGTTCTCGACGGCCGCCACGATCTCGTCGACCTTGTTCTGCACGTCCACGGGCTTCGTCTTTCCGTGTGCCGCCGAGGTCCGGCGGAGGCAGCGCCCGGCGCGGTGGACGTCACCGCAGGGCAGGAATACAGACTGTACGGCCACTGCCGGGCGAGGTCACAACGCCTGCGCGCGGCCGTCTTCCCACCCCTCGGACAAACCATGACGAACCAGCAGAAACGGACGTCCGGTCATCCCGGGTTCACTGCTGGGCGCTCCGCTCGGCGATCCGCTCGACCAGCCGGCGGTGCACCGTCTCCGGCAGCAGATGCGAGACGTCGCCGCCGTACGAGGCGACCTCCTTGACCAGCGTCGAGGAGAGGAAGCTGTACGTCGGCGAGGTCGGTACGAAGAGGGTGTCGACGCCGCTCAGGCCGTGGTTCATCTGGGCCATCTGCAGCTCGTAGTCGAAGTCGCTCACCGCGCGCAGGCCCTTGATGATCGCCGGGATGCCCCGCTCGCGGCAGAAGTCCACCAGCAGGCCGAGGTGCGACTCGACCACCACGTTGCCGTACTGGGCGGTGGTCTCCTCGATCAGCTCGATCCGCTCCTCGACCGTGAACATGCCCTGCTTGTTGCGGTTGATCAGCACCGCGACGTGCAGCACGTCGTACAGCTTCGAGGCCCGCTCGATGATGTCGAGGTGACCGTTGGTGATCGGGTCGAAGGACCCGGGGCAGACGGCGCGGCGCATGGCGTGTGTGCTCCCTCGTGGGGTGACGGGAATCCTGCGGGCCCGGGCCCGCTAGGGGTGGTGGCGGGTCTCGGCGGCGGCGCGACCGTACCAGAGCGTGCCCTCGCCGTAACGGCGGGAGCGCAGCGTCTCGAAGCCCTCCGGCCAGTCGAACGCGCCGCCGCGGGTGCTGCGCTCCACGGTGACGAGTGCGTCCTCCGCGAGCCAGCCCCCAGCCGACAGTGTGATCAGCATCTCGCGCACCTCGTCGTCGGTGACGACGTACGGCGGGTCAAGGAAGACCAGGTCGTACGGGGCCTCCGGGGCGGGGCCGGCGATCACCTTCTCGGCCCTGGCGGCCTTCACCAGCGCGCCCGGCAGGCCGATCGTCCGGACGTTCTCCCGGATCACCCGGGCCGCCTGGGCGTCCGCCTCGACCAGCAGCACGTGCTCGGCGCCGCGCGAGAGCGCCTCCAGGCCGACCGCGCCCGATCCGCCGAACAGGTCCAGCATCCGGGCGCCGTGCAGGGTCGTTCCGCGCAGCGCCTCCAGGGTGGAGAACATCGCCTCGCGGGCCTTGTCGGAGGTCGGGCGGGTGCCCCGGCCGGGCGGTACGGCCAGCCGACGGCCGCCGGCCGCCCCGGCGATCACGCGGGTCATGGTGGTGGGAGGTCCTTTCGTCGCTGCCCGACCACGCTATACGGCCGTGGCCCCCGCCGGTCCGCCCGGCGGGGGCCACGCTCACGCACTCAGGTGATCAGCTCGCCTCGGAACCGGCCGCCTGGGCCGGCACGGCCGCGCCGAGCAGCGACGGCGAGGCGTAGCGGGACCAGGACAGGCATCCGTCGGGCGGGCAGTACTCGGGGCGGCGCGGGTCGTGGCCGAGCTCGCGCAGCTTGGTGCGGACGGAGTCGGGCGTGCGGCCGAAGCGGGCGGCGATCCGGGCGACGGTCTCGCCCTCGTGGAAGCGCCGGACCAGCTCCTCCTCGTGCTGCGGCACCCAGGGGGCGCCGTGGCCGGGGTAGAGCTCGCGCAGCACGTCGCGGTCGGGGATGGGCTCGGAGACGTCGGCGACGATCGCCAGCGCCCGGAGCGCGCGGTTGAGCGCGATCCGCAGCGAGGCGACGTCCTCCACCGGCAGCCGCAGCTTGCCGGAGGCGAGCGGGGCGGCGGCGGCCCCCTCGCGCCAGCCGGTGAGGGTGAGGGTGACCTCGCGGTCGTCGTCGCTGGCGAGTTCGATCCGGAAGACCTTGTCGCCCAGCGGGAGCTCGTTGAGATGACGGAATGCCATGGCTAAACCCCCAAGTGTCGTGCCAGGAACGCACCTTGGGGGTGCGCCCTGAACACCTTCATTCTCTCCCGGGGGTCTGACAATCGGGCCCGGCCGAAGGGCTCCTCAGCCCTTCTCCATGTAGGCCGCGCGGTCCTCGTCGAGCAGGCTCTCCAGGACGGTGCGCAGGTCCGGGTGGGCGGCGAGGTCCGGGTCCTCGGCGACCAGCCGGGTGGCCTCGGCGCGGGCGGTGACGATGACCTCCTCGTCCTCCAGCACCGAGAGCACCTTGAGCGAGGACTTCACGCCGGACTGCGCCTGGCCCAGCACATCGCCCTCGCGGCGCTGTTCGAGGTCGATCCGGGACAGCTGGAAGCCGTCCAGGGTGCCCGCCACCGCGTCCAGCCGGGCGCGGGCGGCGCTGGCCGCCGGCATGTCGGTGACCAGCAGGCAGAGCCCGGGGGCGGAGCCGCGGCCGACCCGGCCGCGCAGCTGGTGCAGCTGGGAGACGCCGAACCGGTCCGCGTCCATGATCACCATCGCGGTGGAGTTGGGGACGTTGACCCCGACCTCGATCACCGTGGTGGCGACCAGCACGTCCACCTCGCCGGCCGCGAACCGGCGCATCACCTCGTCCTTGGCCTCCGGGGCGAGCCGCCCGTGCAGGATCTCCACCCGCAGCCCGGCCAGCGGGCCGCCGGTCAGCCGGGCGGCGGTCTCCACGACCGACAGCGGGGGCCGCCGGTCGCCCTCGGCCGCGGCGCCCTCGTCGGGCGCGTCGTCCAGCAGCTCCTCCAGGTCCTCGGCGCGGCGCCCGCGCTTCGCGCCCTTGCCGCCCTTGCCGCCCTTCGGCTCGTCGGGCTCCTCGTCGCCGATCCGCGGGCAGACCACGTACGCCTGGTGGCCTTTGGACACCTCCTCGCGGACCCGCTCCCAGGCGCGGGTCAGGAAGTTGGGCTTCTCGACGGCCGGCACCACATGGGTGGAGATCGGCGAGCGGCCGGCCGGCAGCTGGTCCAGGACGGAGGTCTCCAGGTCCCCGAAGACGGTCATCGCGACCGTGCGCGGGATCGGGGTGGCCGTCATCACCAGCAGGTGCGGCGGCTGCTCGCCCTTGGCCCGCAGCGCGTCCCGCTGCTCGACGCCGAAGCGGTGCTGCTCGTCGACCACCACCAGGCCGAGGTCCTGGAACTGCACCTTGTCCTCGATCAGCGCGTGGGTGCCGATCGCGATGCCGGCGTCCCCGCAGGCCATGTCGAGCAGCGCCTGGCGCCGGGCCGGGACGCCCATCGACCCGGTGAGCAGCACCACCCGGGTGCCCAGGTCGGACCCGCCGAGCAGGCCGCCCTCGGCGAGGTCGCCCATCATCTCGACGATGGAGCGGTGGTGCTGCTGGGCGAGCACCTCGGTGGGCGCCAGCAGCACCGCCTGCCCGCCGGCGTCGACCACGGCGAGCATGGCGCGCAGCGCCACCATGGTCTTGCCGGAGCCGACCTCGCCCTGCAGCAGGCGGTGCATCGGGTGGTCGCTCGCGAGGTCGGCGGCGATCTCGGCGGCGACCTTCCGCTGGCCCTCGGTCAGGGTGAACGGCAGCCGGGCGTCGAAGGCGTCCAGCAGGCCGTCCGGACGGGCCTCGCGCGGCTTGGCGGGCAGCGCGGAGTCGGCGGCCCGGCGCTGGGCGAGGGCGACCTGCAGGACGAACGCCTCGTCCCAGCGCAGCCGTTCCTGGGCGCGTTCGCGGTCGGCCTGGTGGCGCGGCCGGTGGATCAGTTCGAGCGCCTCGGGCAGCGCGATCAGCCCGTGCCGCTCGCGCAGTTCGGCGGGCAGCGGCTCGCCGACGTCGGACAGGTGCTTGGTGAGCGCCGTCTCCACGCAGAGCGAGAGTTTCCAGCTGGGCATCTGGGCGCTGGCCGGGTAGACCGGGATCAGCCGTCCGGCGAACTGCGCGGCGGCGTTGTCGCCGTCCGCGTCGTCGAGCAGCTGGTAGTCGGGCGAGGCCAGTTGGCGGGCCCGGTTGAACACCCCGACCTTGCCCGCGAACAGGCCCTGCGTCCCGGGGCGCAGCTCCTTCTGCCGCCAGCCCTGGTTGAAGAAGACCAGCGAGAGCCGGCTGCGGCCGTCGGTGACCACCACCTCCAGGCGGTCGCCCTTGCGGCCCCGGAAGGGGATCAGGGTGACCTTCTCGATCCGGGCCAGCACGGTGACGTGCTCGTCGATCTCCAGCTCGTCCAGACTGGTGAGCTGGCCGCGTTCGACGTAGCGGCGCGGATAGTGGTGCAGCAGGTCCCCGACCGTGCGCAGCTTGAGGCTGTCGGCGAGCACCTTGGCGGTCCGGTCGCCGACGAGCTTGGTCAGTGGTTCATCGAGAGCGCCCATCAAGGCCCCTGTTTACACCACCGGACCGACAATCCGGGCGCTCACTCCACGCCGATCAGCAGTGGCGCCGACTCCTGGCCGCCGTGGAAGACCACCGCGTCCACCTCGGGCCGGCTGTGCCGGGCGTGGGCGACGAGGCCCTCGGCGAGGCCTTCGGGGGCGCCCTCGCCGAGGACCAGGGTGACCAGTTCGCCGCCCCCGCCGAGCATCCGGTCCAGCACGCTCGCGCCGACCTCGGCGAGGCCCGCGCCGATCACCGCGACGTCCCCGTCGATCAGGCCGAGCACGTCGCCGGCCTGGCAGACCCCGGCCATGGTCCAGGACTCGCCCTCGGCGACGGCCAGTTCGGCGTACCGGGTGGCGCCGGCCGCGGAGGTCATGGCGACCACGTCCTCGTCGAAGCGCCGCCCGGCCTCGTGCACGGCGAGCGCGGCCAGGCCCTGGACCGGCGAGCGGGTGGGCAGCACGGCGATCCGCACGCCCTCCTCGCGCAGCTGGTCGGCGGCGGCCCCGGCGGCGGCCCGCAGTTCGGGGTCGTTGAGCAGCAGCACCACCTCGCGGGCGGCGGCCCGGCGCACCGCGGCGGCGAGTTCGGCGCTGGCCGGCGGACGGCCGGGCTCGGCGTGCAGGACGACCCCGCCGGCCTGTTCGCAGAGTTCGGCGAGGCCCGCGCCGGAGACCACCGAGAGCACCGCCCGGGCCGGCCGCTCGGGCTCGCCGCGGTCGGCGGCGGCGCCGGAGCGGGCGGCGGCCTCGGCGAAGTGGGTGATCCGGATCTGGTGCGGGCGCCCGGCCTCGACCCCGGCCTCCACGGCGGCGCCCGCGTCGTCGACGTGGACGTGCACGTTCCACAGGCCGTCGCCGCCGCCGACCACCAGCGAGTCGCCGAGTTCGCCGAGCCGCGTCCGCAGCGCGGGCAGCGCCTCGTCGGGTGCGTCCAGCAGGTAGATCACCTCGAACGCGGGGTACCCGGGGCCGGGCGGGCGCACGTGCGCCTCGCAGCTCTCCACGGACCGGACGTCGCCCCGCAGCGCGACCGGCCCCATCGGCTGGTGGCCGGCCACCGCGTCGGCGAGCGCCCCGAGGACGGCGACCAGACCGCGGCCGCCGGCGTCCACCACCCCGTTCTCGGCGAGCACGGCGAGCTGCCGGGGGGTCTGCCGCAGTGCGTCGCGGGCGGCCCGGTGGGCGGCCTCGGCGACCTGCCCGAGCCCGTCGCCGGCCCGGCCGGCCTCCCGGGCGGCGATCCTGGCGACGGTCAGCAGGGTGCCCTCGACCGGCTCGGCGACGGCCTGGTAGGCGGCGTCGGCGGCCCGCTGGAGGGCGGCCCGCAGCTGGTCGGCGCCGCCGCCGTCGGCGAGCCTCTCGGCCGCGCCGCGCAGCCACTGGGCGAGGATCACCCCGGAGTTGCCGCGCGCGCCGACCAGGGCGCCGCGGGCCATCGCCCGGGCGGTCTCGGCCAGGCCGGGCGCCGGACCGGGGCCCGGGTCGGCGAAGCGGCTCTCCACCTCGGCGGCCGCCGACTCCACGGTCAGGTACAGGTTGGTGCCGGTGTCGCCGTCCGGGACGGGGTAGACGTTGAGTGCGTCGATCTCCTCGCGGGCCTGGCCCAGCGCGCGCAGCGCCAGTTGGCACCAGCTGCGCACGGCCGGGGCGTCGAGCGTGTGCAGCACCAGGTCTCCTCCGGAGATGGGACGCCGTGATGGCCTGAGAGTGAACGGCGAGGGGTCGTACCGGCAGGTTATCGGGGGCCGGGAGGCGGCGGCGGACACGACGGCCGGAGCGATCACCTGGCCGGTCATGGTAGTTTCGTTGAACGGAAGCAAGCGTTGTATGCTCTTCCGGTTGCCTGGAACAGGTTCAGGCTCACCCCTTGGTCCGGTTCGGTTCACGCGAGTGCTCCGCTGGTCTGGCGGGGTTGTCTCATGTAAATGATCTGAAGTCTTGGAGTGACTCCTGTGGCTGCCAACTGCGACGTCTGCGGCAAGGGGCCGGGCTTCGGCAACAGCATCTCCCACTCGCACCGCCGTACCCCCCGTCGCTGGAACCCCAACATCCAGACGGTGCGCGCTGTGGTTGGGCGGACGCCGAAGCGGCTCAACGTCTGCACCTCGTGCATCAAGGCCGGTAAGGTCTCGCGCTGACGCGCAGACCGGTATGCCGGTCCTCCAGTGAGTCGGTTCATCCTCGGGTGAACCGGCTTTCTGTTGTTCCGGCATCGACCGACCCGATGTGGGCGGGCCCTCGGGCCCGCCCACAGGCGTTTGCGCGGTGCCTCAGCGCCAGCGCCAGGCGTGGTCGACCGGTCCGATGCCGGCGCCGAGCGCGAAGCCGCCGGCGATCGCCCCGGTGATGTACTCCTTCGCCGAGGCCACCGCCTCGGGCAGCGCCTCGCCCTTGGCCAGGCCGGCGGCGATCGCGCTGGCCAGGGTGCAGCCGGTGCCGTGGGTGTGCCGGTTGTCGTAGCGCGGCGCCCGGTACCAGTGCTCCTCGCCGGCCCCGCCGTACAGCAGGTCGGCCGCCTCGCCGGGCAGGTGCCCGCCCTTGACCAGCACCCAGCGCGGCCCGAGGTCGAGCAGCGCCTTCGCGGCGTCCAGCATCTGCGCCTCGTCCTCGACCGCCCGGCCGGTGAGCTGCGTCACCTCGTGCAGGTTGGGCGTGGCGAGGGTGGCGACCGGGAGCAGCTTCTCCCGGACGGTGGCGACGGCCTCGGCGGCGAGCAGCGCGTCGCCGTGCTTGGAGACGCCGACCGGGTCGACCACGACCGGGGCGCCGACCCCGGCCAGCAGCTCGGAGACGGTCTCGACCAGCTCGATCGAGGCGAGCATGCCGGTCTTCACGGCCTGGACGCCGATGTCGTCGACCACGCTGCGGAACTGGGCGCGGACGGCCTCGGCGGGCAGCTCCCAGTAGCCCTGGACGCCGAGCGAGTTCTGCGCGGTCACGGCGGTGATCACGCTCATGCCGTGCACGCCGAGGGCGAGCATCGCCTTGAGGTCGGCCTGGATGCCGGCGCCGCCGCCGGAGTCCGAGCCGGCGACCGTGAGAACGCGGGGAGGTGCGGTGGAAGACATGCGCCCAACCTACGCGGTCACAGCACCGCCTCGGACTCCACCCAGTGCTCCTCGGGGACGGTCTTGAGCGTGGTCACCGCGTCGGCGATGGGCACCATCCGAATGTCGTTGCGGCGCAGCGCGGTGAAGTGGCCGAACTCGCCCCGGTGCACGGCCTCCACGGCGTGCCAGCCGAACCGGGTGGCGAGCACCCGGTCCCGGGCGGTGGGGGTGCCGCCGCGCTGGACGTGGCCGAGGATGACCGGGCGGGCCTCCTTGCCGAGCAGGTTCTCCAGCTCGTGGGCGAGGCGGTTGCCGATCCCGCCGAAGGTCCGGTGCCCGAACCGGTCCACCTCGCCGTGGTCGAAGCGCATGGTGCCGGGCATCGGGGAGGCCCCCTCGGCGACGGCGATGATGGCGAACTTCTTGCCGCGGGCGAACCGGTCCTCGACCATCCGGGCCACCGCCTCGATGTCGAACGGCTTCTCCGGGATCAGGATGCCGTGCGCGCCGCCCGCCATGCCGGCGGTGAGGGTGATCCAGCCGGTGTGACGGCCCATCAACTCCACGACCATGACGCGCTGGTGGGACTCGGCGGTGGTCTTGAGCCGGTCGATCGCCTCGGTCGCGACGTGCACCGCGGTGTCGAAGCCGAAGGTGACGTCGGTGGCGTCGATGTCGTTGTCGATGGTCTTGGGGACGCCGACCACCGGCAGTCCGGCCTCGCTGAACATCCGGGCGGCGGTGAGGGTGCCCTCGCCGCCGATGGCGATCAGCGCGTCGATGCCGATGTCCCGGGCGAGGGTCTTGGCGTTCTCCACCGCCCACTGGATCCGCTCGCGCTGCACCCGGGCCGAGCCGAGGATGGTGCCGCCGAGGGTGAGCAGGCCGGTGACGTCGTCGTGCGAAACGGGGCGGGTGCGGCCCTCGATGAGGCCGAGGAAGCCGTCCTCGATGCCGACGATCTCGTCGCCGTGCACATCGGTGCCCCGGTGCACCACGGAACGGATCACCGCGTTCAGGCCGGGGCAGTCGCCGCCGCTGGTCAGGACTCCGATTCGCATGGTGGTGGACTCTCCCGCTCGAAGTGGTTCAGACCATAATGGTCCAGACCACCCGCGTGCAGAAAGGGCGGCCGGGCCGTGGGCCAAGCCTACGCACTCCCCGGCCGGACGGCCGCCAGCCACCGCCCGGCGCGGGCCGGTCGTCACTCCGCGAAGTGGTCCCAGCCGCCGACCCGGTCCCAGGCCTCGCCGTCCACCGTCACCCGGCCGCCGCGGGCCACCCGCGCCCGGCCGACGACCTCGCCCACCACCCGCCAGCGGGCGGGCAGTTGGACCCCGCGCGGGAAGGTCGCGACGATCGCGTGGTCCTCGCCGCCGGACAGCACCCAGACCAGCGGGTCGACCCCGACCGCCTGGCCGATGTCCGCCATCTGCGCCGGCACGTCGAAGTCGGCCGCCCGCAGGTCGATGTCCACCCCGCTCGCCCCGGCCACGTGCCCGAGGTCGGCGACCAGTCCGTCGCTCACGTCGATCATCGAGGTGGCGCCCAGCCCCGCCCCGGCCGGGCCCGCGTGGTACGGCGGCTCCGGGCGGCGGTGCGCCTCGACGAAGGCCCGCGGCGAGCGGAAGCCGCGCTGCAGCACCGTCAGGCCGGCCGCCGACCAGCCGAGCCAGCCGGTGACCGCGACCACATCGCCCACCTGGGCACCGGCGCGCGTCACCGGCGCGCGCCCCTGAAGGTCCCCGAGCGCCGTGATGGCCAGCGTGATGGTGTCCCCGCGCACCACGTCCCCGCCGACCACCGTCGCTCCGGCCACCTGGCACTCGTCCCGCAGCCCGTCCATCAGCTCGGTGGCCCAGGTGGTCGGCAGGTCCGCCGGCGCGACCAGGCCCAGCAGCAGCGCGGTCGGCACCGCGCCCATCGCGGCCACGTCGGCGAGGTTCTGCGCGGCCGCCTTGCGGCCCACGTCGTAGGCGGTGGACCAGTCCCGGCGGAAGTGCCGGTTCTCGATCAGCACGTCCGTGGTGGCCACCACCCGGCCGTCCGGGGCCTTCACCACGGCGGCGTCGTCACCCGGGCCGAGGTCGACCGCGTCGGTGAGCGGTACCCGGGCGGTCAGCTCCCTGATGAGTCCGAACTCGCCGAGCTCGCCCACGGTCCCCTGCATCTGCCGTCCTCTCGGTTGCGCCCGGCCGGGCGCGTACGTCCTGCGGTCACGCCGCCTCCGCGCGCAGCGTACGCCCTTCGAGGGCGCACGGGTCTCCCCTCCCCGGCCCGCCGAGAGGTAGCGTGGTGATCAGTCTGCCGTGACCCCGTTCCCCCACCCCGCGCCCCACCGGGCGATCACGGCGGTGATCCCCGAACCCAGCCGCCGGGAGGTCCCCGTGGTACAGGCCTACATCCTGATTCAGACCGAGGTCGGCAAGGCCAGCGCCGTTGCCGAGTCCATCTCCAAGATCCCCGGAGTCATCCAGGCCGAGGACGTCACCGGCCCGTACGACGTGATCGTCCGGGCCGAGGCGGACACGGTGGACGACCTCGGTCGTCTGGTGGTCGCGAAGGTCCAGCAGGTCGAGGGCATCACCCGAACCCTCACCTGTCCCGTCGTCCATCTGTAAGACACGCTTACCATCGGCGGGTGACCCGACAACTCCGAGCCCCCCGCTTCCTCGCGGCACTGCCGGCCCCCGTCCGGTGGCTGGCGGTGCCGACCGCGCTCGCCTGCACCGTCGTGGTGCTGATCGGCAGCTGGAGCGCGCCCCTCGACCCCAAGGTCGAGACGCCCGAGCCCCGGGGCAAGGCCGCCGAGTACTGCCGGGCGCTCGCCGCCGCCCTGCCGCAGGAACTCCTCGGCCACGCCCGCAAGGACCCCTCCCCGGCCTCCCCGTACGTCGCCGCCTGGGCCGCCTCGCCGCGGATCGTGCTGCGCTGCGGCGTGCCGCACCCCGAGGGACTGGTCGACGAGAAGCAGGCGGAGATCTCGCCGACGGTCAACGACGTCACCTGGTGGCCGGAGCAGCTCTCCGACGGCGGCTACCGGTTCACCGCCACCCAGCGCGCCGCCTTCGTCGAGGTGACCGTCCCCGGCGGGGCCGCCGCCAACCCGCTGGACGCCGCCGCCGCGCTCTCCGACGTGGTCAAGGCCAACATCCCCTGACCGCGCCCCGACGCACGCGCAGGGCGGTCCCGGGGCTCCGGGGCCGCCCTGCGTCCGTCCGTGCGCGGTTACCGCAGGCCGGTCGAGCGGCGCAGCGCCGCCCGCAGCAGCCGGTCGATCAGCTCCGGGTACGACAGCCCGCTGGCCTCCCACATCTTCGGGTAGGCCGAGATCGGGGTGAAGCCGGGCATGGTGTTGACCTCGTTGACCATCCAGCCGCCATCGTCCAGCAGGAAGAAGTCGACCCGGGCCAGGCCCTCGCAGCCGAGCGCCTCGAAGGCGGCGATCGCCTGCCGGCGGATCTCGGCGGTCTCCTCGGCGGAGAGCTCGGCCGGGATGCGGACCTCGGAGGAGTCGATGTACTTGGCCTCGAAGTCGTAGAACTCGTAGTCGCCGCCGACCAGGATCTCGGCCGGGACGCTGGCCCGCGGACCGTCCTCGAACTCCAGCACCGCGCACTCGATCTCGCGGCCGGACACACCGGCCTCGATGATCAGCTTGGGGTCGTGCCGGCGGGCCTCCTCGATCGCGGCATCGAGGTCGGAGAGGTCCTTGACCTTGGTGATGCCCATGCTGGAGCCGGCCCGGCAGGGCTTCACGAACAGCGGCAGGCCCAGCACCGAGGCGCGCTCGCGGACGGCGGCACGGCCCTCCTCGCTCTCCCACTCGCGCGGCCGGACCACCGTGTACCGCCCGACGCCCAGGCCGTGCGAGGCCAGCAGGCGCTTGGTGAACTCCTTGTCCATGCCCGCGGCGCTGGCGAGCACGCCGTTGCCGACGTAGGGCACCCCGGAGAGCTCCAACAGGCCCTGCAGGGTCCCGTCCTCGCCCCACGGCCCGTGCAGCAGCGGGAAGACCACGTCCACCTCGCCGAGCACCTTGGGCGCGGCGCCGGGCTCGCTCCAGACCACCTCGCGGCTGCCGGGGCCGACCGGCAGCGCGACCTGGCCCTCGGTGGACTCGGCGACGTGGTCGACGTCCGGCAGCCGGCCGTCGGTGATGGCCATCCGGGCCGGCTCGTCGCTGACCAGCGCCCAGCGGCCCTCGTGGGTGATGCCGATCGGCAGCACCTCGTACGTGTCGCGGTCGATCGCCTTCAGCACGCTGCCCGCGGTCGAGACCGAGATGGCGTGCTCGGAGCTGCGGCCGCCGAACACGACGGCGACCCGCGGCTTCGCGGACGGGTTCTGGGAGGTCTGTTCGATGCTCATATCGCGACCGAGAGTACCCCGAGGCCCGTGACCTCCTCGCGACCGACCCGGGACGGGTCCTCGACCGGTCCCGGACCGGTCCCGGACGGCCGCTAGTGCCGTTCGGGCTTGGCCGAGCGGGACATCAGCGCCCGCAGCGCCTCCTGGGTGGGCCGGCCGTTGTGGACGACGTCCACCACCGCCTCGACGATCGGCATGTCGACGCCGTTGCGCCGGGCCAGGTCGAGCACCGACTCGCAGGACTTGACGCCCTCGGCGGTCTGCCGGGTGGCCGCGATGGTCTCGGCGAGCGACATGCCCCGGCCCAAGTTGGTGCCGAAGGTGTGGTTGCGGGAGAGCGGCGAGGAGCAGGTCGCCACCAGGTCGCCCATGCCCGCCAGCCCGGCGAAGGTGTACGGGTCGGCGCCGAGCGCCAGCCCCAGCCGGGTGGTCTCGGCGAGCCCGCGGGTCATCAGCGTCGCCTTGGTGTTGTCGCCCAGCCCCATGCCGTCGGCCATGCCGACCGCCAGGCCGATCACGTTCTTGACCGCGCCGCCGAGCTCGCAGCCGATCACGTCGGTGTTGGTGTAGGGCCGGAAGTACGGCGTGTGGCAGGCCGCCTGGAACCGCTTGGCGACCGCCTCGTCGGTGCAGGCGACCACACTGGCGGCCGGCTGCCGGTTGGCGATCTCCGGGGCCAGGTTCGGCCCGCTGACCACGGCGATCCGCTCCGGACCGACGCCGGCGACCTCGGCGACGACCTCGCTCATCCGCTTGACGGTGCCGAGTTCGATGCCCTTCATCAGGCTGACCAGGACGGTCTTCGGCTCCAGCAGCGGCGCCCAGGCCGCCAGGTTCTCGCGCAGCGTCTGCGAGGGCACCACCAGCACCGCGAAGTCCGCCCCGGCCAGCGCCTCGGCGGGGTCGGTGGTGGCCCGGACGGAGTCCGGAAGCCGCAGGCCCGGCAGGTAGTCCGGGTTGCTGTGCGTGGCGTTGACGGCGTCCACCAGCTCCTGGCGGCGGCCCCAGAGGGTCACCTCGCAACCGGCGTCGGCGAGGATCATCGCGAACGCGGTGCCCCAGGAGCCGGTGCCGAACACGGCGCAGCGGGTCACTTGGCGCCCTCCCCGTTCTCGTCGGTGCCCACGGCCCGGCCCGGTCGGCGGGCGGCCGCGGCGGCGGCCCGCTTCCGCGCGGCCTCCCGCATGTCGTACCGCTCGGCGGGCGGTTCCTCGCCGCGGATGTCGGCGAGCACGGCGGTGATCGCCGCCATGATGTCCTCGGTGGCGTCCCTGAGCACCTGGGCGGTCAGCTCCTGCCCCCGGTACTTGCTGAGGTCGACGGCCGGACCGGCCGCCACCGTCACCCGGTGCCGCGGGAAGAGGTTGAACTTGCCCTTGCCCGAAGCGCCCCTGCCGTACGGCGGGATGATCTCGTGGGCGCCCCAGTGGGCGACCGGGATGACCGGCGCGCCGGTCATCAGCGCCACCCGGGCGACGCCGCTCTTGCCGGTCATCGGCCACAGGTCCGGGTCCCGGGTGAGCGTGCCCTCCGGGTAGAACTGCACGCACTGGCCCCGGTCGACGGCGTCGATGGCGGCCCGGAACGCCTGCGCGGCGTCGGTCGACTCGCGGAACACCGGGATCTGGCCGGTCTTGCGGAGCATGAACCCGATGAACGGGACCGAGAACAGTGAGGACTTGCCCAGGATCCGCGGCGGCCGCCCGCTGTTGTACTGCCAGTGCGCGTACACCACGGGGTCGATGATCGAGTTGTGGTTGACCGCGGCGATGAAGCCGCCCTCCTTCGGGAGGTGCTCCCAGCCCCGCCAGTCCGGCTTGACCAGGGCGGTCGTCACCGGCTTCACCAGCACGGCCGCGAAGCGGTACCAGAAGCCGTAGTCGGCGTTGCCGAAGCCGGCGTTCGAGCGGCGGGCCACCCCAGGTCCTCCTCATCCGGGCGGCACGCTGGGGTGCCGCGGTCGATCCCGCTTCCACGACCTCTCGGGGCGCGGGCGCGGAACAGTCTCGCCCGACCGCTCACCGGCTGTCGAGCAACCCCGCCCACCCGCCGCTCGGGCGTGATCAAACGCACGTCCGCACAGTTCGGACGGCCTGGCGAGGGCTCCGGGACCAGCGTCACAATGACGCCGATGACCCAGGACACCGTACGCCCCAGCGAGCCCGTCGCGCCCCCCGCACCCGCCGCCGGCTGGTCGCTGGTGCTGCCGCTCAAGCGGCTCGACCGGGCCAAGTCCCGGCTGGCCCCGTTCGCCGGTCCGCACCGCCCGGACCTCGCGCTCTCCTTCGCCCTGGACACCGTCACCGCCGCGCTGGCCACGGCGGAGGTCGGCCGGGTCCTGGTGGTCACCCGGGACACCGCGGCCGGCGACCGGCTGGCCGCGCTCGGCGCCCTGGTGGTCGACGACGAGCCCGGCGACGGACTCAACGAGGCCCTGGCGCACGGCGCGGCGGCCGCGCTGGTCCTCGCGCCCCGCGCGCCGCTGGCCGCGCTCTCGGCGGACCTGCCGGCGCTGCGCCCGGCCGAGCTGGGCCGGGTGCTGGGCGCGGTGCCCGCGACCGGCCGGGCCTTCCTGCCGGACGCCCCGGGGCTGGGCACCACCCTGCTGGCCTGCGCCCCGGGCAGCCCGCTCGCCCCCGCGTTCGGGGACGGCTCACGTGCCCGGCACGCGGCCGGCGGTGCCCGTGAACTGCGGCTGCCCGACGTGGAATCGGTCCGCCGGGACGTCGACACCGGGGAGGACCTGGCGCAGGCGCTGGCGCTCGGCGTCGGCCCGCACACCCGTGCGCTGGCGGCCCGGCTCGGCTACCTGTCGCCGCGGCGGCCCCGCTGAGACGACGGGGGCCGCTGTCGGAGGCCCTCGCTATGCTGCTGCCATGCAGGCCACCGCGTTCACCTTCGACCCCGCCACCCGGGCCGGCTCCGTGCTGCTCGACGACGGGACCCCGGTGCCGTTCGACGCGGCCGCCTTCGACGCCGGCGGTCTGCGGCTGCTGCGCCCGGGCCAGCGCGTGCGGATCCGCACCGAGGGCGCCGGCGAGGCGCGCCGGGTGGTCTTCCTGACGCTGCAGACCTTCCCGGACCCGGCCGCGGACTGACCCCGCGCCGCCGCCGCGCACCGTCCGCGGTCCCGCCGCCGGGAAATCCCGGAAAAGGCGGAGAGCCGTGGTGCCGCCCTTCCCGGAATTCCGGGGAGAGGGCGACGCCACGGCTCTCGAAGGCCGTCCGGCGAGGACCCGCGGGGACTACTTGGCGGAGGTCTTGCGCGCGGTGGTCTTGCGGGTGGCGGTCTTCTTCGCCGGCGCCGTCTTCTTGGCCGTGGCGGTCGCCTTCTTGGCCGTCGCGGTGGTCTTCTTGGCGGCAGCCGTGGTCGCCGTCTTCTTGGCGGCCGCGGCGGTCTTCTTGGTCGCGGCCGCGGTGGTCTTCTTCGCGGCGGCGGTGGTGGTGGCCTTCTTGGTGGCGGTCGCCTTCTTGGCGGCGGCCGTGGTCTTCTTCGCCGGGGTGGCGGCGACCTTGGTGGCGGCGGCCTTGGTGGCGGTCGCCTTCTTGGCGGCGGCCTTCTTGGCCGGGGTCGCGGCGGCAGCGGCAGCGGCCGTGGCGGCCCGCTTGGTGGCGGCCCGCTTGGCGGCCGGGGTCGCGGCGACGCCGCTCTTGCCCGGGGTGAGGGAGCCCTTGGGCGCCTTCTTCACCGAGGGGCCTTCCTTCGGCAGCTTCTTGGCGCCGCTGACCAGGTCCTTGAAGCCCTGGCCCGGACGGAAGCGGGGCACCGAGGTCTTCTTGACCTTGACCTTCTCACCGGTCTGCGGGTTGCGGGCGAAGCGCGCGGAGCGCTCCACCTTCTCAAAGGTGCCGAAACCGGTGACCGAAACGCGGTCGCCGGCCACGACGGCGCGCACCATGGTGTCGAGCACTGCGTCGACGGCCTCTGCGGCAGCCTTGCGACCGCCCAGCTGCTCGGCCACCGCTTCGACAAGCTGAGCCTTGTTCACGTCTTCCCCTTCGGAAACGGGCGCCGGATGATTCCATCCGTTCTTTTCGCACGTTAGGTATGTATCTGCGGACTTTCAATTACCAAACGCGCGAATCACCCTAGTGTCGCAATGGATTTGCGCGTCGGCGACCTCAGTCGACGGGCGGGCGCCCCTCGTCGAGGTCCTGCACAAAGCGACTCAACCGCCGCGCCGCCTCCGGAAGATCGCGCTTGGCGGTCTCCGTGACGATGAGCAGTTGACGGGTGAGAGCGGTCTTTGCATCGGCAGACACGTTCAGCGCATGCACGCGGTCGTGAGCTTGCTTCAACCGCTCGGCCACAAGCGCGAAGAGCGCTGCGACTTCCAGGTCGTCCGGCCCCTCAGCAGGTGAGGTTGCGGCCTCCGGCCGATCGTCAATTCGGCGTTCGGATCCCCGGCCCGTGGACTCCGGTGACGCGGGTTCGCCGCCCGCGTACGGAGGTTCATGGTGCCGGTGCATGCACTGATTGTGCCATCTACGCGCAGTTGTGCATGCTGCGGGGCCCTCTGTCGCAAAACCGAATCCCCAATCCGGGGGCGGCGGGCGGGCACAACTCGCGCCCCGGAACGACGGATGGCCCGCCCCCCCGAGGGGGAGCGGGCCATCCGGCGGTTCGTCAGAATGCTTGTTCAGAACGGGATCTCAGGCCACCGGCAGGGTACGCGGCTTGAACGAGGGGCGACGGGCCTCGAACGCGGCGATGTCGGCCTCGTTCCGCAGTGTGATGCTGATGTCGTCCAGGCCGTTGAGCAGCCGCCACCGCACGTTGTCGTCCAGTTCGAAGGACGCGGTGATGCCCTCGGCCCGCACCTCGCGGGCCTCCAGGTCGACGGTGATCTCGGCGGTCGGGTCCGCCTCGGTGAGCTCCCACAGCCGCTCGACGGTCTCCTGCGGGAGGACCACGGTCAGCAGGCCGTTCTTCAGCGAGTTGCCGCGGAAGATGTCGGCGAAGCGCGAGGAGATCACCGCGTGGAAGCCGTAGTTCTGCAGCGCCCAGACGGCGTGCTCACGGGAGGAGCCGGTGCCGAACTCGGGGCCGGCCACCAGGACGGTGGCACCCTGGCGCTCGGGCCGGTTCAGGACGAACGACTCGTCCTTGCGCCAGGCCTCGAACAGCCCGCCCTCGAAACCGGAACGGGTGACCTTCTTGAGCCAGTGGGCGGGGATGATCTGGTCGGTGTCGACGTTGCTGCGGCGCAGCGGCACGGCCCGGCCGGTGTGGGTGGTGAACTTCTCCATGCTGCTCAGACCTCCACGGCGGCGTCCGCCACCAGATCGGCGGGGGCCGCCAGGCGGCCAAGGACGGCGGTCGCGGCGGCGACCTGCGGCGAGACCAGGTGGGTGCGCCCGCCCTTGCCCTGGCGGCCCTCGAAGTTGCGGTTCGAGGTGGAGGCGCAGCGCTCGCCGGGGGCCAGCTGGTCGGGGTTCATGCCCAGGCACATCGAGCAGCCCGCGTGCCGCCATTCGGCGCCGGCGGCGGTGAACACCTTGTCCAGGCCCTCCTCGACGGCCTGCAGGGCGACCCGGACGGAGCCGGGGACGACCAGCATCCGCACGCCGTCGGCGATCCGGCGTCCGCGCAGCAGGTCGGCGGCGGCGCGCAGGTCCTCGATCCGGCCGTTGGTGCAGGAGCCGACGAAGACCGCGTCGACCGCGACCTCGCGCAGCGGGGTGCCGGCCTCCAGGCCCATGTACGCCAGGGCGTTCTCGGCGGCGATCCGCTCCTGCGGGTCGGCGAAGGACGCTGGGTCCGGCACGTTGGCGCCGAGCGGGGCGCCCTGGCCCGGGTTGGTGCCCCAGGTGACGAACGGGGTCAGCTCGGTGGCGTCGATGAAGATCTCGTGGTCGAAGACCGCGTCCTCGTCGGTGCCCAGGGTCTTCCAGTACTCGACCGCGGCGTCCCAGTCCTCGCCCTGCGGGGCGTGCGGGCGGCCCTTGAGGTAGGCGAAGGTGGTCTCGTCGGGGGCGATCATGCCGGCCCGGGCGCCCGCCTCGATGGACATGTTGCAGACGGTCATCCGGGCCTCCATGGAGAGGCCGCGGATCGCCGAACCGCGGTACTCCAGGACGTAGCCCTGGCCTCCGCCGGTGCCGATCTTCGTGATGATCGCCAGGATCAGGTCCTTGGCGGTGACGCCCTCGGGCAGTTCGCCCTCGACGGTGATCGCCATGGTCCGGAACGGGGCCAGCGGCAGGGTCTGGGTGGCCAGCACGTGCTCGACCTGGCTGGTGCCGATGCCGAAGGCCAGCGCGCCGAAGGCGCCGTGGGTGGAGGTGTGGGAATCGCCACAGACCACGGTGGTGCCGGGCTGGGTCAGGCCCAGCTGCGGGCCGACCACGTGCACCACGCCCTGCTCGACGTCGCCCAGCGAGTGGATCCGGACGCCGAACTCGGCCGCGTTCCTGCGCAGGGTCTCCAGCTGGACCCTGGAGACCGGGTCGGCGATCGGCTTGTCGATGTCCAGGGTCGGGGTGTTGTGGTCCTCGGTGGCGATCGTGAGATCGGTGCGGCGGACCGTGCGCCCGGCCAGCCGGAGGCCGTCGAAGGCCTGCGGGCTGGTCACCTCGTGGAGCAGGTGCAGGTCGATGAAGAGCAGGTCGGGCTCGCCCTCCGCGCGCCGCACGACGTGGTCGTCCCAGACCTTCTCTGCGAGTGTCCGTCCCATCGGGTTCCCTCCAGCCGGCCGCGTTGCCGGCCTTCTCGTGTCGTCGAGGTCAAAGCTGTCGCCGCCCCGTGCGGCACGCGTCGCGCGGCCTGCACGCCGGATCGGTGTCCACGATGCGGACGCCTCGACGGGGCCGCATCCTGGACTTCTCCCGGGCTGCTGCATCCAGAGTGGCGCTTTTCGCGGAAGATTGAACTTGCGTCTCGCGGAATGAGACTGCAGTCTTAGGGCATGGACAACTCTAGCGGCGTCGGCGTGCTCGACAAGGCCGCTCTGGTGCTGAGCGCACTGGAGTCGGGCCCCGCCACGTTGGCGGGGCTGGTCGCCGCCACCGGTCTGGCGCGCCCCACGGCCCACAGACTCGCCGTCGCACTCGAACACCACCGCCTGGTCACCAGGGACATGCAGGGACGTTTCATCCTCGGTCCCCGTCTGTCCGAACTCTCCGCCGCGGCGGGCGAGGACCGGCTGCTCGCCACCGCGGGCCCGGTCCTGACCCACCTGCGCGACGTCACCGGCGAGAGCGCACAGCTCTACCGCCGGCAGGGCGAGATGCGGATCTGCGTCGCGGCCGCCGAGCGGCTCTCCGGTCTGCGGGACACCGTCCCGGTCGGCAGCACCCTGCCGATGAAGGCCGGCTCGGCCGCCCAGGTCCTGCTGGCCTGGGAGGAGCCCGAGCGGCTCCACCGCGGCCTGCAGGGCGCCCGGTTCACCGCCACCGCGCTCAGCGGCGTCCGGCGGCGCGGCTGGGCCCAGTCGATCGGCGAACGGGAGCCGGGCGTGGCCTCCGTCTCCGCGCCGGTCCGCGGCCCCTCCAACCGCGTCGTGGCCGCCGTCTCGGTCTCCGGGCCGATCGAGCGCCTGACCCGCCACCCGGGCCGGCTGCACGCGCAGGCCATCATCGAGGCCGCCAACCGGCTCACCGAGGCCCTGCGCCGCAGCTGACCCCACCCCGTTCGTCCCTTCCCCCGTCCTCCGATCCCCCACTCCCCCGTCGCACGACCGAGAAGGGCCCCGCTCGATGCCGAGCGGGGCCCTTCGGGTCGGTGGAATTCCCGGGTCCGGGAAAACGCAAAAGACCCCGGGAAACCGGGGCCTTCTCTATCTGGCTGGGGTACCAGGACTCGAACCTAGACTAAATGAACCAGAATCACTCGTGCTGCCAATTACACCATACCCCAACAAAGCAATCAGCCGATGAGCAGGCCCATCGGCTTCTTGCCTCGGTACCCCCGACCGGATTCGAACCGGCGCTACTGCCGTGAGAGGGCAGCGTGCTAGGCCGCTACACAACGGGGGCTCCTGGTCGATCTCTTGCGAGATCAGTACCCCCGACCGGATTCGAACCGGCGCTACTGCCGTGAGAGGGCAGCGTGCTAGGCCGCTACACAACGGGGGCTTTCCAGGCGGTTCCTTGCGGAACCAGTACCCCCGACCGGATTCGAACCGGCGCTACTGCCGTGAGAGGGCAGCGTGCTAGGCCGCTACACAACGGGGGCTTTCCAGGCGGTTCCTTGCGG
>NZ_JBEXJT010000029.1:92032-99632 GCF_040609255.1 Kitasatospora sp. NPDC004723
GCGGAACCAGTACCCCCGACCGGATTCGAACCGGCGCTACTGCCGTGAGAGGGCAGCGTGCTAGGCCGCTACACAACGGGGGCTTGTTCTTGAATTGTACGGCCCGGATGGACCGCGGTACTGCGCTGGGGTACCAGGACTCGAACCTAGACTAAATGAACCAGAATCACTCGTGCTGCCAATTACACCATACCCCACCAGAGTTGAACCCCTGTCGGGCCGCACTCCAGCTCGCGCCTTCCGCTCCGGCTCCGGCGTGGGGCTTTCGCTCCCTCGCCGTTGCCCTCCCGGGCGGCGCAGAAAGAACATTACCCGACGTCCGCCCCCGCTCCAAAATCGATAACCCCAGGCAGCGGGCAGGGGGCCGTCCGGTGACGTCCGGGGAGGCCGCGGGCCCGGCCGGTGACCGGGCCCGCGGGCGGGTTCAGGCCGCCGGGAGGGCCGCCAGCGCGGCGGTCAGCCGGCGCAGCGTCTCGGGGCGTCCGAGCAGCTCCATCGACTCGAACAGCGGCGGGGAGACCCGTCGGCCGGTCACCGCCACCCGCAGCGGGGTGAAGGCGAACTTCGGCTTGATGCCCAGGCCCTCCACCAGCGCCTCGCGCAGCGCGGCCTGGATCGGCTCCGGGGCGAAGTCGCCGAGCCCCTCCAGGGCCCGGACGCTCGCCTCCAGCACCGGCCGGGCGTCCGCGGTGAGCACCTTGGCGGCGTCGTCCGGGTCCACGGCGAAGTCCTCGGGCGCCACGAAAAGGAAGCCGGCCATGCCGACGATCTCGCCGAGCACCACCATCCGCTCCTGGGTGAGCGGCGCCACCTTCGCCAGCAGCTCCAGCTGCGCGTCGCTCGGCTCGGCCGGCAGCAGGCCCGGGGCCTGCAGATAGGGCACCAGGCGGCGGACGAAGTCCTCCGGGGCCAGCCGTCGCAGGTGCTCGGCGTTGATCGCCTCGCACTTCTTCAGGTCGAAGCGGGCCGGATTGGAGTTGACCTTGCCGATGTCGAAGGCCGCGACCAGCTCGTCCACGGTGAAGACGTCGCGGTCCTCGGCGAGCGACCAGCCCAGCAGCGACAGGTAGTTGAGCAGGCCCTCGGGAATGAAGCCGCGCTCCCGGTAGAGGTTGAGCGAGGCCTGCGGGTCGCGCTTGGAGAGCTTCTTGTTGCCCTCCCCCATCACGTACGGCAGGTGACCGAAGCGCGGGGTGCCGCCGTCGCCGACGCCGATGTCGGCGAGCGCGGCGTAGAGCGCGATCTGGCGCGGGGTCGAGGAGAGCAGGTCCTCGCCGCGCAGCACGTGGGTGATGCCCATCAGGGCGTCGTCCACCGGGTTGACCAGGGTGTAGAGCGGCGCACCGTTGGCCCGCACGATGCCGTAGTCGGGGACGTTCTCCGGCTCGAAGGAGAGCGTGCCGCGCACCAGGTCGTCGAAGGCGATGGTGGTGTCCGGCATCCGGAAGCGCAGGATCGGCTCGCGCCGCTCCAGCCGGTGGACGGCGACCTGCTCGTCCGTCAGGTCGCGGCAGTGGCCGTCGTAGCCCGACGGCTTCCCGGCCGCGCGGGCCGCCTCGCGGCGGGCGTCCAGCTCCTCGGTGGAGCAGTAGCAGTGGTAGGCGTGGCCGGCCTCGCGCAGTCGGCGGGCGACGTCCGCGTAGACGTCCATCCGCAAGGACTGGCGGTACGGCGCGTGCGGGCCGCCGACCTCCGGCCCCTCGTCCCAGTCGAAGCCGAGCCACTTCATCGCGTCGAGCAGCTGCTCGTAGGACTCCTCGGAGTCGCGGGCCGCGTCGGTGTCCTCGATCCGGAAGACCAGCGTGCCGCCGTGGTGGCGGGCGAAGGCCCAGTTGAACAGCGCGGTGCGGACCAGGCCCACGTGCGGGTTGCCGGTCGGGGACGGGCAGAAGCGCACCCGTACGGCCGGCGCGTCAGCCACGCTTGACCACCTTGTTGGCGAGGGTGCCGATGCCCTCGACGGTGACGGCGACCTCGTCGCCGACGTTGATCGGCCCCACCCCGGCGGGCGTGCCGGTGAGGACGACGTCGCCCGGCAGCAGCGTCATCGCCTCGGAGATGTGCACGATCAGCTCGGCGACCGAGCGGACCATCAGCGAGGTGCGGCCGGTCTGCCGGAGCTCGCCGTTGACCGTGCAGGTGATGGCGAGGTCCGACGGGTCGAGGTCGGTCTCGATCCACGGGCCCAGCGGGCAGGCGGTGTCGAAGCCCTTGGCGCGGGCCCACTGGCCCTCGCGCTGCTGGACGTCGCGGGCGGTGACGTCGTTGGCGCAGGTGTAGCCGAGGATCACCTCGGGGACCCGCTCCAGCGGCACCTCGCGGCACATCCGGCCGATCACCACGGCGAGTTCGGCCTCGTGCTGGACGTCCGAGGAGAACGGCGGGTAGGCGATGCTCTCGGTCGGGCCGATCACCGAGGTGGACGGCTTGAAGAAGGTGAGCGGGACGTCCGGGACGGTGTTGCCCAGCTCGGCGGCGTGTGCGGCGTAGTTGCGGCCGACCGCGACGATCTTGTTGGGCAGCATCGGGCTGAGCAGCCGGACGTCCTGGAAGCGGTAGCTCTCGCCGGTCGGCTGGGGCTGGCCGAACGGGTGGCCGGCCAGGGCGTGGACCACCAGCGACTCGGGCCGGGCCGGGTCGCCCTCGACCACACCGAAGGAGACGCTGCCGGCGGCAGGGCTCCCTTCCCGGACGGAAAACCTGGCAATGCGCACGGCTGGGCTACCCCTCGCTTCGACGGCCGCCCGGGGCGCGCCCCGGGCGCTGGCGGGAACCGCGGCCCTTTCGGCGCCGGCCCCGCTCGATCGCTGCCCAGGCTATCGCGCGGGCCCTGACCCGGCCCGCCGCACGACGACGGGCGCCGTCACCGGAGTGACGGCGCCCGTCGTGGCGTGCGCGGAACGCCTCAGTTCTGCGGGACGTTCACCGCCGGGGCGGTCATCAGCCGGGTGCGGCGCGGGTTGGCGGTGGAGGCCGGCAGCTCGGTCGCGAAGGTCGCGACATCCTCGGCCCTGCGGGCGCCGGGAATCTGGCCGAAGTCCTCGACCGAGGCCAGCGTCGTCCGGCGCGGGTTGGCCGTGGAGTGGCTGGTCGGCGTGGACTGGGCGGTCGTCGCCTGGGACATCTCGTCAGCACCTCTTGGTCGCGGCCGGGCGACCGACCACGATCGGCGACCGGCCTGAGTGATTCGGGGAGATTCTGGGCAGGCTGATCGGGGCCGTGCGCCGGATACAGCAAGGTTACGGATCTCTTTCCACAGTCACCGTGACCAAAGCTACACATTCATCTGTGATTTTCGTCACAAATCGCAGAACATATCTCTGATATCCGACATATCGCTTCATCGACCTTTACCGGCATATCGGAAATATCAGGCATACCCGAAGCTCCACCCATCCCGTTGATCTCGGGTCGGCTTGGCATGCATCCGGCGAGTGTCCGAAAAAGGCGGTATTCCGGTCCGTTTGCCACACAGTCGGTGAGTTGTCGCGCGCGGTGAGTAGTGCCGTCCGATGTGCCCCGTCCGCCCTTGTTGGGATTCCCCGGCTGTGCTGGAATGCCACGGACCGTGGGTAGGGAGCTGTCCACCCCGGTGACCCGCTCTCCCGGACCGGCCGGGGGCGGATGGAAACTCGACACCGTCCAGACCGCGGCGACGCGGCGGGACGCCCGGTCCAGAGGTTGCGACGCCAGTGCAGGGACGTTTCAAAAGGGGTAGCGGCGCCGCGGGTGACCCGGAGTCGCATGAGCCCGCGGCAGCCCCCCAGCAGGCGGCGGCCCCCGGCGGCCCGGCCGAACCGGCACCCGATGTGATCGGCCGGCCGGAGGAGGACGGCAAGGAGCGCAAGTCGACCCGCGGCAAGCTCCGCAGCTCCCTGACCCGCCGACGCGCCAAGGGCATGAGCCGCCTCGCCATGCGCAACTGGCGGATCCGCAGCAAGCTGATCGCGCTGCTCGCACTCCCGGTGCTGGTCGCGCTGGTCCTCGGTGGCCTGCGCATCCAGACCTCGCTCGAAACCTCGCAGCAACTGGCCCAGATGGCCAACCTCTCCGACCTGGCCAAGAAGGCGACCGACCTCGCCAACGCCCTGCAGAACGAGCGGGACATCAGCGCCGGCCCGATCACCGCCAAGCCCAACGCGCCGCTGGACGACGACATCGTCGCCGCCCGCAAGGTCACCGACGACCTCAGCCGCACCTTCACCGCGTCCTCGGACAAGTTCGAGACCCTCGAACTCTCCGGCGGCAAGGCGCTGCTCTTCCAGATCCGCAGGGACCTCAACTCGGTCTCCGACGCCCGCGGCAACCCGTACCAGAACAACCAGAACATCCAGGCGACGATCACCGCCTACGACGTGATCATCCGCGACCTGCTGTCGCTCACCCAGGACATCGCGCTCGCGTCCAACAACCGCGAGCTGGTCCGCGCGACCCGCGCCCTGCAGCAGTTCTCGCTCGCCAAGAACTCCACCTCGCAGCAGCGCGCGCTGATCAGCGCCGCGCTCGCCAACCCGGGCGGCCCGGACCTCAGCCTGAGCGACGAGTCCTTCGGCATCCGGCTCAAGTCGTCCTACGACAACGCGCTGACCGGCTTCAACAACATCTACACCTCGCACGACCTGGACAACCTGCGCGGCCAGCTGAGCTACAACTCGGTGGTCGCCGCGGCCGACCGCTACGCGCGCTCGATCCTCCAGCAGGGCGGCATCCACCAGGGCGACGTCGTCAGCTACAAGGACTGGTACGAGCAGTCCACCGCCAAGATCGCCGCCGAGCGCCGGATCGAGTCCAAGCTCATCGAGGACCTCGACGGAAAGGCCCAGGAGCTCCAGTCCCAGGCCGACACCGAGGCCCTGATCATCGGTGCCGCCGTCGCGCTCGTGCTGCTCGTCGCCCTCGGTGGCGCCGGTCTGATCGCCCGCTCGATGGTGCGCTCGCTGACCCGGCTGCAGGCCGCGGCCGAGGACGTCGCCGAGCGCCGGCTGCCCGAGCTGGTCAAGACGCTCTCCGAGACCGACCCGCACGACGTGGACGTCGCCGTCGAGCCGGTCGGCGTCGACTCCGCGGACGAGATCGGCCACGTGGCCCACGCCTTCGACATGGTGCACAGCGAGGCCGTCCGCCTCGCCGCCGAGCAGGCCCTCCTGCGCGGCAACATCAACGCGATGTTCACCAACCTCTCGCGCCGCAGCCAGGGCCTCATCCAGCGCCAGCTGTCGCTCATCTCCGAGCTGGAGAGCCGCGAGGCGGACCCGGACCAGCTGGCCAACCTCTTCAAGCTGGACCACCTCGCGACCCGCATGCGCCGCAACGGCGAGAACCTCCTCGTCCTCGCCGGTGAGGACCCGGGCCGCCGTTGGACCCGCCCCGTCCCGCTGGTCGACGTGCTCCGCGCCGCCGCCTCCGAGGTGGAGCAGTACGAGCGCATCGAGCTCGCCGCCGTGCCGTCGGCCGAGGTCGCCGGCCGCGTCGTCAACGACCTCGTCCACCTGCTCGCCGAGCTGCTGGAGAACGCCACCTCGTTCTCCAGCCCGCAGACCCGCGTCCGGGTCACCGGCCACGCGCTGCCGGACGGCCGGGTGCTCGTCGAGATCCACGACACCGGCATCGGCCTCAGCCCCGACGACCTCGCCGAGATCAACGAGCGCCTCGCCAACCCGCCGACGGTGGACGTCTCCGTCTCCCGCCGCATGGGCCTCTTCGTGGTCGGCCGGCTGTCCCTGCGTCACGGCATCCGCATCCAGCTGCGTCCCAGCGACTCCGGTGGCACCACCGCGCTGGTCATGCTCCCGGTGGACGTCACCAACTCGGCCGACCGGCGCGGCCCCGGCCGTCCCGGCGGCCAGGGCGGCCAGCCGAAGCAGCAGCGCGGGGTCACCCCGACGCCGCGCCAGCAGCGCCAGGTGCCGGCCGGCCAGGGCGGCCGCCCCGGCGGTCCGGCGGCGCTCGGCCAGGCTCCGGCGGGCGGCGCCCCGCAGGCCCGGCCGGAGCTCGGCCAGGGCGGCCCCGGTCCGTCCGGCGGTCAGAACGGTCAGCCCGGCCAGGGCGGCCCCGGCGCGGGCGGCGGACTGCCGACGCGTCAGGTCGGCCAGTCGCTGCGCGAGAACCCGGCGCCGCAGGGCGGCCGACCGGGTGGTCCCGGCCAGCAGGGCCCGAACTCCCAGGCCCCGAACTCCCAGGCCCCGAAGCAGCCGGCCCCGAACCAGCAGGGCGGCCTGCCGCAGCGCACCCCGGGCCGGCAGGGCCCGCAGCAGGGCGGCCCCGGCGGCCTGCCCCGCCGCGGCCAGCAGCCCGGCGGCCCCCAGCAGGGTGCCCCGCAGCAGGGCGGCCCGGGCGGCCTGCCCCGCCGCGGTCAGGAGCGTCCGCAGGGCGACGGCGTCCCCGCCGCCCGCGGCGGCGAGCAGCCCCAGCACGGCTGGGCCGAGCAGTCGGGCCGTCCGGGCGCGCCGCAGGGCGCCCGCCCCGGCGAGCGTCCGCAGGAGGGCCTGCCGCAGCGTCAGCGCCCCGGCCAGGGCCGTCCGCCGCAGGCCCCGCAGGGTGGCCCCCAGGGCCCGCAGGACCAGGGCGGCCGTCCGCAGCGGCCCGCGCCGGGCGACCGGCAGCAGCAGCTCCAGCAGACCCAGCCGCTGCCGAAGGTCCAGCCGGCCCCGCCGCTGCCCGCGGCCGAGCCCGCCCCGGGGGAGAGCACCCAGCAGTTCGCCCGCCCCCGGTTCGAGGCCAGTGACATCGACCCGCGCGACCCGCTCGGCCTCGGCCTGGTGGAGCCGGTGCTGCCGACCATGCCGAACCCGGGCCGTCCGGAGCAGGGTGGCCGGCCGCAGGCCCCCCAGCAGCCGGTGCAGCAGCAGCCCGTCCGCCAGGAGCCGATGGCACTGCCGACCGGGCCGTCCGACGCCGGCGCGCCGAGCGAGGAGGGCCGTCCGGCCCAGCAGCAGAGCCGGCCCCGGCCGTACCAGCCGCGCCGCCCCGGCACCACGGCCCCGGGCCGTCAGGAGCAGCCGCCCGCCCCGCAGGCCGCCCAGGCCCAGCAGCGGCCGCAGCAGCCCCAGCCGCAGGCCCAGCAGCCGCAGCCCGGTGACGCCCCGTGGCGCCCGTCCGCCAACGACGAGCGCTGGCGCCGCGCCGAGCAGGTCCGCGAGCCGTCCACCAGCGGGGTCACCATGTCGGGCCTCCCCCGGCGCACCCCGCAGGCCAACCTGGTCTCCGGCACCGCCGAGGCGTCCCCGCTGACCGGCCCCCAGGTGTCCCGCGCCCCCGAGGAGGTCCGCGGCCGGCTCACCAACCTGCGCCGCGGCATCCAGCAGGGCCGCCGGGCCGGTGCCGAGCAGGCGGCCGGCCAGGCTCCGGGCGCCCAGCCGCAGGCCGACCGGGGCCAGGGCCCGCAGGGTTCCCCGGGCCAGGGCAACCAGGCCGGTTTCCACCATGGTGCCCAGCAGCCCGGGTTCGATAGTTTCGGGGGCCGGACCGACGGCAACGCCGCAGATCATCAGGAGCGTTGAGTTGAATCAGATGAGCCAGGCCGCACAGAACCTGAACTGGCTGATCACCAATTTCGTGGACAACACCCCAGGGGTGTCGCACACGGTGGTGGTCTCCGCGG